>JBHHUB010000117.1:0-12732 GCA_046753625.1 Phycisphaerae bacterium
TTCAACAATCAACCGATCCCGTCGCTGTTACCCGCAGGGCCGTGAACGGTTACGAGATGTGTTTATCGAGGCTCTGTCGCTTGACCTTGGCTTTCAAGTGTATCGCAAGCTCCGATGCATTGGTTCTGCCGTCCTTGGCGATCAGGCTTCGCGCAGCGTCGAGCACCTGGCTCGTTGTCTCGCCTCCACCCGACGTGGGTCGGTCGCGCATGAGGCCGTCGAAGTATTCATCCCACTCCTCGGCCTTGATGTCGGGTGGGAAGCGGTCTTGGCAGAAGTCGAGGTCACGAATGCGCTCAAAACGGCGGACGGCATCTGCTTCGTTGATCTCGCGGGCGATCGTGGAGTTCTTGAATTCGTCGATGTATAGCTGTGCAAGATACTGCCACGTCTTGCTGCGCGGAACGCGGCGTTTCGAGTTGTGGCGAACTCGCTTGCTTTCGGCCAATCCGAGCCAGTGTGCCAAAGTTTCGCCGGGGCTAGGCGCGTCGTGGCCATGCAGCAGGAGGTCGAGCTTGGCACCGATCCGGTTGGCCTCTCGGCGAAGCGCCGTAGCGCGGTGCTTCGGATCGCTGAGGTTGCCACGGATGTTGTCGGTGATGAGTCGAGGCAATCGGGGAAGGTTGTATTGCTCTTGGATCGCTGGCGGAAGTCGGAACCGAACCGACCAGCTTCCGCTGCGGGATTCGATCATGATTCCGGGGCCGATGTCGTTGAGCGATTGCGGGGATGGCATCTTAAATCCTTCGACTAGGCTGGGGGGCGACTTGCGTCTCGCGCTCCCAACAGCGCTCCCAAACGTCGGGAGCCTCTCGATTGAGGCTCCTCTTGGCTGTCGAAGGATTGTTCTAAGTGCTTACAGGAAGGCCGTTTACATCACTGCCGGAGGAGGGACTCGAACCCTCACCCTGTTGCCAGGACGGGATTTTGAATCCCGCGCGTCTGCCAATTCCGCCACTCCGGCCGGGGTACTTGTAATACCAATCCCGGTTTCACGGAGTTGGCATTGTAGTCAGTCTGGCGGAAAACCCAAGAAGCGTCGGCGATGTTTCGCCCGTGCCTGGTCGCGGGCGGACGGGGGCGTTACGCGGGCGTCAAGCCTGAGGCTCAGGCGTCTTGTCGAATCGGCCTATTCTTGGAGCCGATGGGCAAGGAGGGAGCTTGTTGCGGCGTCTACGTCGCAGGCTCTGCCATGGCGGGCCGAGCCTCTGTCGGTTCTGCGTAGGACTCAGCGGGAATCTCATTGAGGAACCGGCGGAAATCCGGTTCGCATTTCAGGAATGCCTCAACGACGGCCGGATCGAATTGCGTCCCGGACTGCTTCAGGATGATCGTAATGGCCTCGTCGTGGGCGACCGGGTCTTTGTACGCGCGTTTGGTCGTGATCGCATCATAGGCATCGGCCAGCGCGACAATTCTTGCGGCGAGCGGGATTTCTTTCCCCGTCAACCCCTTCGGGTAGCCGGTCCCATCGAACCATTCATGGTGTGCCAAGGCTATTTCTTCCGCCATGGCCAGGACGCCGTGTCCGGGGTCGTGTTGGCGCACGCTTTGGATCGTTTGGGCGCCGACTTCGACATGGGTCCGCATAAGCTCTCGCTCATCAGGCGTAAACGCGCCGGGCTTATCGAGGATTCGATCCGGGATGGCGATTTGTCCAACGTCATGAATCGGGACCGCCCGCTCCAGGTTGTGCAAGAACCCGTCGTCGATGGTCTTCGCGAATTCCCCGTCCGTGCGCATTTGCGTTGCCAGCTTTAGCGCGTAATGCGTCACGCGATCGATATGGTTTCCGCAGTCGCGCTCGTGGTGCTCAATCAGCCTGGCGATGGCGACCAGGATCGAATCGCGCGCCTTGTCACGGGCTTTGCGCGTTTGGAACGCGTAGATCGAGGTTCCGGCGATCTTGCTTAACAGCTCGATGGATTCAAGTTCGTGCGGCACGAACGGACGATGGCCCAGGCGACCCGATACGTTTAGCACGCCAACCGTCTTTCGCGCGGATTCGATCGCCGAACAGACAAGGGGAACGGATGCGCACTGCGCGCCGAACTCGCCATAGTCCGTGCCCAGAGCCGTCTTCAAATCGCCACTTGAGTTGAACACAACGGTCTCGCTGGTTGCAAAAACCTTACTCGCGACCGATGCTTCCACATGGATCCGGCTGTCCCCCACCGCCGGCGCATCCATCCCGATCGACTTGACAACGGCCAGCGTTTTCGATTCTTCAACGGGCAACATGATGGATACTTGCCTGCAGGAAGTCAGCGCGGCAGCCGCGGCCACCGACTCCTCCAAGACTTCGTCGAGATCCATGGCCATGCCGAGGGTTCCACAGAAGTCAAGGAGAAGGGCCAGGATCCGCGTCTGCTCCCCGCGCAACTCATAGCTCTCCAGGAGGTCGCTCCGTTCACGCAATAGATTGGCAAACCCATCGACGCGCAGGGCAAGCTCGGTCGGTTGCACCGGCTTGGCAATAAACTCGTCCGCGCCGGCCTGGGCGAATGCGGCAATGCGTTCATCGTCAACGTCACAGCCAAGGACCATGATGCGTGCATCGCGCAGGCCGGGTTTTTGCTTGAGCTTGCGGACGCACTCCATGGTCTGCATGTCCGGCAGCGTCGCGTCAACCACGATCAGATCCGGAGCGGACTCGGCCGTGTGGGCCAGCGCGGATGCGCCGTCGCTTGCGAGGGTCACCCGATACCCTTTCCGCTCCAAGATAGCCCGGCAGGCATCCCGCTCGGTGTTGCGCTCCGTCACCACGAGGGTGTGGAATGGGTGGGCATCAAGTCGCCTGGATGGCCTGGGCTCACGCGGTGACGTCGTGGTGGCGTCTTTTTGGAAGTTTGAATCGCCCACGCCTGTTGCGAGGCATACCCGGTTGCGCCCTTCGGTCTTGGCGCCATAGAGTGCTTCGTCGGCTCGTGTCAGCGCATTTTCCCAGCTACCGGTGCCGACCTCCGCCGCGCCGAAGCTCGCCGACACATAGGTTGCAACGGGACTCGCTGGATGGCGGATGCCGAGTTGGCATAAATCGGCGCGAATGCGCTCGGCCAGCATGGCGGCCGTGTTCAGGTCCGTTTCCGGTGCCAGGATGGTGAATTCCTCGCCTCCATAGCGACCGACCACATCCGTGGCCCGGCAGGATTGTTGCATGAGCAGGGCGACCTTGCGTAAGCAGTCATCCCCGGCCTGGTGACCCAGCGTGTCGTTGAACAACTTGAAGTGGTCGACATCGATCATGATCACGCAGTATTTTCGGCCGGAACGCGCATACCGCCGGTGCTCGGCGGTGATGGCCTCCTCCCACGCGCCGCGGTTGAGCACGCCACACAAGGCATCGGTTCGCGCCTGCCTGGCCAGTTCGCAATTGGTCTCCGCGATGATTCTGGACATGTCCTCAAGCTGCCGGTTGCGGCGCTCGAGCTCTTGCTGCGCTTTACGCAAATGAAGATGCACTTCCATGCGCGCCTTGACTTCGCGGATCCGAAACGGTTTGGTCACGTAATCACAACCGCCGACCGAAAACGCCTTCTCGATGTCTTCGGATTCGGATTTGGCCGTCAGAAAGATGATGGGGATTTCGGCGGTCTGCAGGTTTTCTTTGAGATGGTCGCACACCTGGAACCCATCGCGACCGGGCATCATGACGTCAAGGAGAATCAGGTCGGGATGTTCTCTTGTGGCGATCTCCTCAGCGATGAATCCGTCCGCAGCCTCAATCGTCTCATAGCCCGCCTTTCGAAGCCCGCGACTGAGAATCATCCGATTCGGAGGACTGTCGTCAACGATAAGGATCTTGTATTCTGGCCCGGTCGTCATCGCTTTTCGTCTCTTACCTCCGCGCCCTTCGTTGTCCTTCTGATGAGACGCGCCCAATCCTTGGCTTGCCACGACCCCTTTGGTGACCATGATCGCCCTTCCCCGAGGCGCCGTGCACGTTGGTGCCGATTCGTGCAGCCCGCGTGAGGCCGGCCCGTCCCACCGGCGCATCCACGAATGATATCGCGTGTGAGGCGATGCGACGCATGCCGGCCGTGCCCCAATAGGGTCATCATCGGACACAGCGCCGGAGCCTGACCGTGCACGTTGTTAGACTTGTCGGCAGAAAAGCGAATGGGGCTTGGTACTGATTGTCCTCGCCGTCTGCCGGGTGAGTCCATCCGATAAAACGGTTCGTTAGGGGAGGGGAACGGCAAACCCGGCTGCGCTGCGGGCGGCGCGGCGATCGGCGCCGCTTATGGGACGTCGACAACTTCGACCATGAGTTCCAGCTCGACCGCGCTGTTCAGCGGCAATGCGGCCACGCCAACGGCACTACGAACGTGTCTTCCCGCGTCGTCGAAGATGCCGGTCAGCAGATCGCTGGCGCCATTGGCAACTTTGGCTTGGTCCGCAAAATCGGCCGTACTATTGACAAACACGCACAGCCGAATGACGCGCCCGATTCGGTCCACGCCGCCGGCGACGCCTGCGGCCGCCGCCAGGGCGCTCATCGCCGCCAACCCCGCCGCCGCAGTGGCTTCATCGAGGGACACGTTCGCGCCGAGTTTGCCCGTGCAGACCACGGCGCCATCGCGCATCGGCAATTGACCGCTCGTGATGATGTAGTGGCCGCATCGCGTGGCCGGTACATAGCTTCCCACCGGCGTGGGCACCGAAGGCAATTCCAGCCCCAAGGCGCTTAAGCGTTCACTCGGCTTCATGTGCGGTCTCCGATTCGACGAGGTCTTCAGAAAGTTTGCCGGTCGGTGAGGCGTCGGATGCGACACCCGCTCCGGTATCGTGTTCGGCGCCGGCGGGTTTGGGCTGTATCGGGGACGGTTCCGCGCTTTCTTTCGCACTATCGCGGGCCGACCCGGTGGCGTCTTCCCGAACGAGTCCGTCGAACTGCGGTTTGTCTTCAGCGCCGGCAGGATTCTCCACGACGAGGAACAAATAGATCGGCCGGCCGGGGCCGTCTTGAACGGCGCGAACCCGGCGTTGCCGCACCAACTCGAGCAGGGCGAGAAACAGGCCGATCATTTCGGATCGGCCGCGCCCCGAAAAAACATCCGCAAACGGCATCGAGCGGTCGTTGTGCTCGAGGGCGTCGACGATGTCCTCTGCATGAAGTGCAATGGGCGTGTCATCGACTTCGATGCGGTGGATCGTGGACTTGCGCCCGGTCTGTTCGAGCAGGCGGCTGAAGGCGTCCACCAGATCCCAGATTTCCAAATGATCCAGCTCGATTTCCTCGGCATCCCGCGCGGCCACGGCCGGTCGGCGCGGATGCTGCAAGGCTTGTCGTTGGGCCCGTTCGGCGAGTTCGTGGGCGCTGTCCTTGTATTTCTTGTATTCAAGCAGTTGCCGCACGAGTTCCATACGGGGATCGCCAAGGTCGTCTTCCTGTTCTTCAGGAGGTGGCTTGGGGAGCATCAGCCGTGATTTGATTTCCATCAGGCTTGCGGCCAGCACCAGAAACGCGCCCGCCGATTCGGGATCCATTTGCTGCAAGATCTCGACATACCGGACATATTGTTCGGTTATTTCTGCGATCGGGATGTTGTGGATGTCGATTTCGTCGCGCCGAATCAGGAACAGCAGAAGATCCAGTGGACCGTTGTAGACGTCCAGCGATACGCGGTATTCATTCAACGGTGCGTTTCCTTTGCCGTCATCAGGCCGCACGCCTCGCGGACGTCGCCCATGACCTCCCGCGCCACGGCCCGAGCTTTCCGACCGCACGTGCTCAACACATCTTCAACATAATCAGGATCGGCAGCGAGCTTCTCACGGCGCTCCCGCGCGGGTCCCAAGACGCGCTCGACTGTTTGGGCCAACCGCTTCTTCGCTTCACCGTACCCCATGCCGCCGGCCCGATAGAGGTCGGCCAGCTCCTGAACTTCCTCCGGCTCGGCAAGCAGTTTGTAGAGCGCAAAGACGTTGCACGCGTCGGGGTTCTTGGGGTCTTCCATCGGCGTGCTGTCGGTCTTGATCCCCATGATCCGTTTGCGCGTCTTGGCGGGCGTGTCGAACAGGTCGATCGCGTTGCCGTAACTCTTGGACATCTTCTGTCCGTCGACGCCCGGAACGAACATGCCTTCGTTGAGCCGGATCTCCGGACGCTTGAGCACCTCGCTGCCGTAGGTCCGGTTGAAATATCCGGCCATGTCCTGCGCCATTTCAACATGTTGCGTTTGATCCTTGCCCACCGGAACCCAGTCGCTCCGATAGATCAATATATCGGCGGCCATGAGCAGTGGGTAGGTGAACAAACCCATCGACGGGGTCAATCCTTTGGCGATCTTGTCCTTGTAGGACGTGGCCCGCTCCAACAACCCTTTGCCCGTTACGGTGGACAGAATCCAGGCCAACTCGGTCACTTCCGGTACATCGCTCTGGCGAAAAAGGTTGCAGCGATCGGGATCCAGGCCGACGGCCAAGTAGTCCAGCGCGACGTCCCGCGTGTACCCGCGCAGCGTTTCGCCGTCGGGCACGGTCGTCAGCGAATGGTAATTCGCGATGAAGAAAAAGCACTCATGCTCGTGTTGGAGCTTGGTGTACTGCGTCATTGCGCCGAGATAGTTGCCCAGATGCAACTTCCCGTTGGATTGAATTCCGGAAAGAACACGCATACGAAACATCCTCCGGATCCCAAGGTCGCGGCGTGACCCTGGATTGTCAAGGTGGAGTCCGGCGCCGTGGTCGGGGCGGCTCGCCACGCATCCAGCGGGTGCCACGGGGCAGGGCACGGGGTCGCCCCGCCGGCGCGTGGCCCATGTCCTTTTGGACATGGGGAGACGATGATCTCGCGGCCACTAGCAATTGAAAGCCGTCCGGCACGAATGCCCGAGCCCGGAGGCTTGGATGGTCGACGAGATCGGGCGTCAGTTGGCCACCATCATCGGCTCCCCCACCTCCAATAGGAGGTGGGTCACCCGCTCATCCGTCGGAGGTAGGAAGCTGACGGCTGATGGCTGACGGCCGATCCGGCTGCTTGAGTCCCCGCCTTGACCCCGCGGGATAGGACGAGGATACTTGGGCATGTACTTCGTGGTGTTTTGCCCATGGACCTGGTCTCAATACGACTTCTCATCCTTGATGTCGACGGTGTCCTGACCGACGGCACCATCGTTTTCGGCGTCCAGGGAGAGCAGAACAAGCTGTTCTGCGTGCAAGACGGCGTCGCGGTGAAGCTCTGGGCACGCTCGGGCGGTACGGTTGCGATCATTTCCGGTCGATCGAGTGAGGCGCTTTCGAGACGTGCGGCCGAACTCGGAATCGAACACGTTTGCCAGGGTGTCCAAGACAAGAACGTAGCCTACGATTCGCTTCGCTCTACATTGGGCGCAGGCGATGAACAGGTCGGATACGTCGGCGATGATCTTCCGGACCTTGGCCCCATGGGCCGATGTGGGTTTCCTGTGGCGGTGGGCAATGCGATCCCCGCGGTGAAGCGGGAGGCGGCGTATGTGACGCGCGCGACCGGAGGGACCGGCGTGTTGTCCGAGGTGGTCGAGTTTCTGCTTCGGAAGCAACATCGCTGGAATCGGGAGCTTCTGGCGTCTGTTTGAGGAGGTCTGCATCCATTGGCGCCGCCCCGACCCATTCGAGCATCTTCAACGGTCCGAACGCTGATCGTGGCGCTGTCGACTATGGCGATCGTCGGCGTCTGCTTTGGCATCTATCAACTGAGCCAGGCTCAACCCGAATCCGATCAGCGACCTGAAACGCCTTCGCGCCTGCCGAGCATCGATGAACTGGCCGCAGAAATGCAGGATTCCGCGCAAGCGCCGGCCGTCCAAATCGGCGGTGGCCGCGTTGGGCCGGGCGAAAAAGTGCGGTTTTCCATTTATGGGGCGCGGGGCGATCGCGCACGGGCGGAAATCTCGATGCACAGTTGGACGCCCGTTAAGGGGGTTCCCAACGAGTTCGACGTCGTCGGGCCTGAGGTTCGCCTGCTGACCGCGAGCGGAAACGCCATCAAGGCGACGGCGAAACGCGGCGTGCTGGAAACCCGGGGCAAAATCGGTGGCGATTTGGACGTGCGCCGGGGGCGCCTTGTGGGCGATGTGGTTATCGAGATCGATCGCTTGAGCGAGCGCGACCGCGCCAAACTGCCGGAGGATATGCGCAATAAGATCGATCCCTCTCAACTGATTCGCGTCGAGTGCGATGAGATTCTTTTCGATCGCGAGTACGCCAAAGTCACGATCAACGGCCCACTGACGCTTTCCGCCCGGGACGCCCGCGTGGAGACCGCCAACGTCGAGGTTCGGTTTGACGAGTCGGCCGGTCGGGTCGATTCCTGTCGCATCGGTGCCGGCGGGCGGATCGAGCTTCTGAAGTTGCCCGAAAGCGAAGCGTTTCGCGTGCCGGGGTTCGGCCAAGCTTCCGGTCGGACCACCAACCTGTCCGACTGGCTCAGCGACACGGTACCATCCGTTCTGGCCGCACGTCAAGAACTGGTCGCCCAAGCGCAACCGGACAAGGAAATCTCCCGCGCAGGCGACGACCTCCCCGTTTTTCACGCCCAATCGGATGAAGCCGATGCCGCTACCGTCAAGCCGGCGCAGCGTTACCGCGCGGTTTTTTCGGGGGCGATCGTGGTGCGCCAACTTTTGGATGGAGCGCAGCAGTCGGAGTTGCTCGCGGATGAGCTCGAAATCTTGAGAGATTTCTCAAGGGAGGACCGCAAGCGGCTTGGTGGTAACGCAGCCAAGGCCGCCGATTCGGATGCGCCGGCCAAGGTGGAGAATGACCAGAACGAATCCGTGGTGATCGCCTGGAAAGACCGCCTCATGATCCAAGCGGTTGTGCCGGAAGACGGCGGCGAAAAAGACGGCTCAGCCGGCAACACGGCCACCGTCGATCGGATCAGTGCCACGGGCGCTCCGGTCACCGTAACCAGTGGGCAGGGGCGGGCTCGATGTGGGGCGCTGCAGTTCAGGCCCGACAATGCTGAGGTAGTTTTGACGGGCACACCGGACCAAGCCGCCCGGATAAAGATGTTTGGCCGCGGTTTGGTCGTGGGTCGGGAGATTCGGTTCCGGCAGGTTGAAGACAAAATCTTCCTGAATGTGGCCGGTCCCGGTCGGCTCTACCGCGACGCAACGCCGGAATCGGCGGGCGAGGATGCTCCGGATGCGGCGGCGATCGAGTTCGCCGAGCGGCTTGAAGTCGAGGGCTCCGTGGTAACCGACACGCTGGTCCACCTCAACGGCGCCATTTCGCAGCGCAAGACTCGGGTGATCGATCACGCCGTCTTTACCGGGCGATCTACCATGCGCGATACGAACACCGCGCTTTCAGCGGATCACCTGGAAGTGAGCTTTTCGACGCAACGCTCGGCCTCCGGGACCATTCAGGCGTACGATCGGCTTGAAGGCCGAGGCAACGTCGTCATGACGCAGGGCGACGATCGCATGACTTGCGACGAGATCGATGTCGCCTTGGAGACCGACGAGGGCAAGCCCGTACCCCGCCAAGTGACGGCGCGGGGCCGTGTTGACGCCCAGCAAGGGACGCGTTCCATTCAGGCTGACGACGCGCTCATCGTCGATTTCGCCGTGATTCAACGCGCGCCGGGTCCGTTTGACCCGGTGGACGCCTACCACAAGGCCGTGCAAGCGGGGCGCGATATCCACGCGATCGATTGGCGCAAGGAGCGTCTGGCCCACGAAGCCAGGCGCAAGCGGCACATCGTGGCCACCCACTTGAACGCGCAGCACGGCGTCTTCATTCGTGATCCACGCCAGCAGTTGGACGTATCCGCTGATCGCGTCAACTGCGACATCAAGTCCGGGCGGACGATCAGTACTGCGGAAGTCGTCGGCCTGGCGGATCAACCGGCCTCGGTCCGACTTGGCGCATTGACCGTCATCGGGAGGACGATTCAGCTCGACGCCGAGCGCCAAAATGCGGATGTGCCCGGCGAAGGCATGATGACCTTTCTCTCGAGAAAGGATCTGGACGGAGCGAGGCTCGACGCACCGATGCCGATCACGATCGCTTGGGGTGAATCGATGCGGTATCGCTCGGCCGACAACGAAGCGGAGTTTCGAGGCGGCGTCCACGCGACCAGCAAGTCGGGCAGCGCCTTCGATGGCGACCATCTGATGGTCGAGTTCGACGAAGTGGCCACAGTCGATTCCGGGCATGCTACGCGGCGAGATTGGTGGATATTCTCGCGACTAGCGGACCGCCTCTCCGGCCGGAAGGCTCAGGATGGGTACCGCCTCGACCGGATGAGGTTCAACAAAGAGCCCGCCTATCTTGTGGCGACCGGCCACGCCAGGGTGATGACGAAGGAATTCGATGACACCGGCCATCACCTCAAGAGCCGGGCCATGATCACGGGACCGCGACTCTCTGTGAATCTGCGCGAGGGCGTTTCCAAGATGTTGATCGAGGGGGCGGGCAGCTTGCTCCTGGAGGATTTTCGGCCGGCGGAGGCGCGCCAGGCCGTCGGCTCAACGGACGACAAGGCGCTGTTGGAGCTCGGAGCACGGGCGGGTCCGTCCAAGACACCGATTCATTGGAGCAATCTGATGTGGTACGATTTTGCCGCCAAGGTAGCCCGCTTCGAGGGAGAGGTGGACCTGAAACATTTCAGCGGGCGAGAGCTCGCCAAGCGATTCGGCGGTGATACGAAGCAGGTACCGCTCGAAGGTGAACCAGGCCGAGCGACCTTTCTTACTTGCGACAAACTGACCGCTACCTTTGCAGGCGCGTCCGGCAGCGGATCCCCAATGGGCGACAGCCGGGTAGGCGGCCTGAGCGGAACCGCGCTGAGCAGTTTCCAGGCCGAAGGCAACGTCAAGCTCATCGACGAAACCGAGCGCCTGATCGTGCGGGGCACCCGTATGGGATTTGATCGGGTTCGCGATCTGCTCACCGTGTACGGCAAAGAAGGCGAACCGGCCCGCTTCATCCAGCAGCGCCCCGGCCGCTTGCCTCAAAAAGCCTTCGCCCGGCGATTCCTGTACCAGACCAAAACGCGAAGCCTATCGGCATCCGACGTGCATTACGAAGGGCGCAACTGACGTCGGCCGGCAAGTCGGACGGCAATGGGGCGTAGCCCGTGTGGCACAGTTCCACGGTGACACAGCGGCCCCACGTTGTGTCGGGGCAACCGTGCAACCGAGGGCGGCTGGACCACAAAAAAACCGGAGCAAGCGCCGTCCGTGGGCACCTGCTCCGGCGTGGTCGTTCCGTTTGCACGGGCGGACCTATGCAAGCCGCACGGTCGCGGCCGAGACCGGCGGGGTCTCCGCGGTGGTCGGCGCCTCATGCCCCGACTTCAGACCCCGTCCCGTCCCCAGTTGCTCTTCGATTTCTCCGATGATAATGGCCAGGTTTTGTTGCTTTTGCCCTGCCGGCGTAAGCCATCGGACGTCCACGTTCTCCTGGAGCTTCTTGGAAATTCGCCTTGCGGCCAGAATGACGGTCGAATGGTTCTTGTTGCCCATGAACCGACCGATTTCGGGATAACTCATGTCCGTGTGCTTGCGCGCCAGATACATTGCGATGCCCCGAGCCAGCGCAATGTTGCGCGATTTTCGGGAGGTATGCAAATCGGCGGGTGTGAGTCCGAAATAAATGGCCACGATGCTTTCAATATCCGAAAGCATGACGACTGGCGCGGTCTGCCGGACCAGGTCCTTGATGGCCCGCTCCGCGAGGGGAAGCGTGACCGGCTGCTGGGATAGCTGGGCATGGGCGACGACCTTCAGGAGCGCGCCCTCGAGTTCGCGGATGTTGGCGCGGAAGTTCTCTGCGATGTACCTGATGGCCGACTCGGGAATCTCAACCCTCAGGCGCGCCGCGCGGCGCCGGAGCACCTCCGCGCGAACAACGGCATCCGGCGAATCAACGCGCACCACCATGCCCTGAACGAAACGGCTCACCAGCGATTCGGTGAAATGGCCGATCATTTTCGGGTGGGCGTCGGAGGAGAGCACGATCTGCTTGCCCTCGGCATCGATTGCGCGAAGCGTTTGTAGAAACTCGGCTTGTGTGGCCCGCTTGTTGGCCAGGAAATGGACGTCGTCGATAACCAGGACATCCATATCCCGGTAGCGTCTGCGAAACGCATCCTGCTCCCGCGCCTTGACGGAGTAGACGTAATCGTTGGTGAACTCCTCGCCCGATACATATCGCCAGCGAAGCTCGGGGCGTTGCTCGGTCAAACCGTTGCATATCGCATGGAGCAGGTGGGTTTTCCCAAGCCCACAGCCACCGTGGATAAATAGGGGGTTGTAGGCGTTGGCCGGATCCTCGATCACATGCTGAGCCGCCGCAAACGCCAGGCGGTTGGACGTGCCCACAACGAAGTCGTCCAAACGACCACGCAGGGTCGGCGTTGTCGGCCCCTGGGGCAAGCGCCGCTTCTGTCGCGCCAAACGCTCCGGATTGTTGGCGACGAACGCCACCTGGCGATCCGGCTGCTTCTTGCCCAATCCTTTGGCCAACGTCGGATCGATCGCAAAGTTCAGGTGAAACGTCTCACCGGTGACCTCCCGCGCCGCCTCGATGATGACGTCGGAGAAATGGTTCTCGATCCACTCCCCAACGAAATGATTCGGCGTACTGACGCGCAGGAAATCCTCCGTGAACAAAAACCTGGTCGCGTTCTTGAACCAGACGTTGAAACGCTGCGGACCAACCATTTCGGCAATCCGCGTTTGAACCTGATCGACCGCATCCTGCGCGCAAACCACCACCGCAAACTCCTTCCAAGGTAGG
>JBHHUB010000118.1:0-12726 GCA_046753625.1 Phycisphaerae bacterium
GTATTTGCGCTGCTATTGCGCGAACGTCCCGACATAGTCATCACGACCGGCGCAGCACCAGGATATCTCGCGATCCGATGTGCGAAACTACTGAGGATGCGTACCATCTGGCTGGATAGCCTCGCCAATGCTGAAGAGCTTTCGCTATCAGGCCAGAAGGCGGGGCGTCACGTCGACCTTTGGCTAACGCAATGGGCGCATTTGGCGCGGGACGAGGGTCCGCAATACGCAGGGGCCGTACTATGATCTTTGTGACGGTCGGCATGCAAACGCCCTTCGATCGGCTGGTACGAGCCGTGGACAATTGGGCCGCGGCGCGCAGCCGCGACGACGTTTTTGCCCAGATTGGCGCGACAAAATGGCGTCCGCGGCACGTCCGGCATACCCAATTCATCCCGCCGAGGGAGTTCGCAGAACATGCCCGCAACGCGCGGTTGATTGTGGCGCATGCGGGGATCGGGGCGATGTTCACGGCCATGGAAATGGACAAACCGATCCTGGTCATGCCTCGCCGTGTGTCGCTACGTGAGACACGCAATGAGCATCAGTTCGCGACGGTCAAGTACTTGGCCTACCGTGGTGTTACAGTGGCGATGGACGAGTCCGAACTAATCCACCACCTTGACCATTCCGACTTACAAACCACGTCGCAAATGCTCGGTCCCCACGCATCGGCGCGGTTGCTATGCACGGTCCGCAAGTTTGTAGAGTTATCTGAGACATGCGCGAATCGGAACCCATCTGGTCCCTTGGGTTCGCCTACTCCGACCACCGGGTCATCAGCGCGTCTGGGAGGCCTTCAGTGATTCTGGACGCACAGCGCTTGGTTCGGAGTGCCACAAAGGCTGCGATTGCGCCCTTTCTTCGTTGGGAACCCCTCACGGATCCCAAACAGGGCTTCTCGCTTATACTTGCTGCGCCTTGGGCGCTCCGCGACATCCTGCCCGTGAATTTGCGCTTTGTAGCGATGCAGGACTTGCAGGATATGGATTGTATTTATGTCGTCTTTGACCGCCCTCCCAGGCGAGAGGGCGACGCATTCATCGATCGCGTGTCCAGGGAATTCTCCGATCTGCCACTGGTCTTTCAATTCCACCCACCTGTCCTCGGACACATCGTCGAATTCGTAAACCGCTCCAAGTTCTATGCCTCTCTAAGCTGGGTCACGGGGCTGAGTTCATGCAGAACAACCTATGCCATCCTGCACGATTTCGACCTATACCCCGTACAGGCGGATTTCTTTCAGCAGATTTACCGCACGATGCTCGATCAGCGGCTACGGTTCTCCGGCTCCGAATACACACATTTCGATGGCCTCACAGACCGTGACGCGCTTATTGGCACCTGGGAACTCGGCATCGACGTGGCTTGGCTTCGCGCGAACCATCGCCCTGCCGACTGCTTTCATGCCGTTGCCGAGATAAACGCAAGGCGTGTCGATCTTGACGCGCTCTCCCTGATTCAGTCCACCACGCCACGTCGCTCGCTCGCCGGCGCAGTTGGACGACATTCGTATGCCCATGTCAGAAATCTTTGCAGCACGTATCTTCTTTGGTCCGCTCATAGACCCGTACGCGTCGCATGGCGTCTTCACTACCTTTGGTACCTGGAGTTCCTAGCCGGGTGCGAAGCCAGGTTTTGCGAAGCCACGACGGCGATGATGGAACTCGATTCACCGATGCTAACTGTGGGCGGGCGTACTACGAACTACCTGGGCGTGCACACGACGTGCGCTAGCGTCTTACGGCGTGATCTGACGCGAATGGAGACTGCATTGTTTGGTAAGTGTCGCCCAGAGGTCACGGCGTATCTAGAGGCAACAGAGAGTTTCTTCTTGCGCTACGGTGGGACGCGGCCGTTGCACCGGGTCAACGGAGCGCACGTTTGATGGCAATGCGTGTGCTTGTTCACCCAGAATCTGAGCCTCGCGGTACCCCTATCCCTCTCCGCGCGCGATTGCTCAGCGTGCTGCTTCGCAATCTCCCTCTCAAGAGTGGCCTCGTTCGACTCACCCGTTCCTACGTAGCCCAATCAACCTTCCCGAAGAAAAGTAAAACTTGGAGTGCCACACTGCGCAATGGCGTAACAGTTCCGGTAGCTACCAGCGATTTCAATGGGCAAATGGTGTTCCTATTCGGCACGAGCGATCCCAAAGTCGTAGCCGTATGTGCTACCTTGCTGCGACCCGGTGATGTGTTTCTTGACGTAGGCGCGAACTATGGGACGGTCGGTTTGCTCTGTCATGTCGCTGTTGGCCCTCGCGGCTTCGTCCACATGTTCGAGCCACAGCCAGATCTCTGCCGCGGCATACGCGCTTCAATAGAGTCGTACGATCTCCGGAACATCCAGGTCCATGAGGTAGCCCTACTCGACCGAAGCGCTAAACTGGACCTCCTTCGTGTGACAAACCATAGCGGAGCTGCGAGTCTGATACACGGGGCGACGACCGAACGCGTGGAGCAGCATGGTGTCGCGGTGAGAAGTGTTGCGGAGTATGTTCCACCTCTCATCACTGGCCGACCTCTCGGTGTCAAGCTCGATGTGGAGGGCGCTGAGCCGTATCTACTACCATGGTTTGCACAGCTTCCGAATACGCGGTTCATAGCATTTGAGTGCGCCCATATCGCCCGGGCTCGCGATTTGTTGCAGGCTTGCCATGCCGCGGGGTTCCGGTGTTTTGGATTAGCCAAGAGCGTTCTGCTGACGCGTTGTGTCTACCTGGAAAGTGCAAGTCAAATAGGCCAATATCACGATGTTGTTGCGGTCAGAGTGCCCGCCGGGTGTGCCTTCCGCCGTAGCTATCACGTGAGGCAGCTAGCGTCAATCGCGGGCGGCTGACGTGGATGCCGCGCCGACCTGATCGTGTGTGAGCGCGTTCCCTGGTTACGGAAGCCTCCGACCTACCTATGGTGCCGCATTCACAGCGCCGGCCCAGCTTGTTGTAACGCTCCTCTGATTCCCATAGTAGTCATCGAAGGTACCCTCGGGCGTTGTCACATCCGTACTTGGCGTCGGGGTGAATACTGAGTCCACAGCGGTATCTACTCCGATATCTGCTCCAACGAAAGGGAGCGCGTTCCAATCTGTAAGATTGTTGACGAAGCTTCGTGTTCCATTGACGTAAAGAAAGGCGAACGGATTCCCAAATGGTGAATCAAAAGTGAAGTCAGGCATCACGTTGCCGGAGACAAAGGACAATTCTACGTTGGACAAGCTATAGAAGAGTCCGCGTTCCTGTGTTCCGGGCCTTATAAGCAAGTTCCCTACAAGCTTGTTTTCCGAGAAGTTGAGATTGGTCCCGTCACTGCTGCCACTGAATACTCCCTGTTTGGCGCCAGCAGGCAGAATAATCGTGTTCAAGTATAGTTTGATGTTCGTCAAACCTCGACCAGGGCCAGCCGTAGGGCTACCAAATGTCAATGTGAGCTGAGAGTTTCCAGTTGGGAATACTCCAGGTTTCAGGATGTTGTTACAGATCGTAGCATCGTGCAAAGAGTCACCTATGCCAATCGGTCCGCCAAGCGAAGTCGTTCCGGACATATGGTTCGCCTCCAACCTGAGTGTTGTCACCGTTTGGAAGTCCTTGCTTATCCTGCCAAGCCATATATCACCATCCGTCATCTTGTTCCCGTAAGCGTGGTGGAAAGTTCCGGCAACAAGTCGAAGAGTGGACTTGATCTCATTTTGAGTCAGACTGTTGTAGAGTATGTTTATCTTATGAAGTGGAGCAGTAGTTCGGATAACACTCTCATTGCTGGATTTGCCGAGATTGCATCCAACGACTACATTGTGAAAATAATCACGCCCCGAAGTGTATACAAGCGAGTAGCCGCTTGTGGCTCCAGTTACGCAGTTTTGCATTAGCAGTCCTGTGGGGCCGGGGCCACCCGGCACGATGAAATGATCGAATCTATTCCCTGCTAGGTCTGGCGCAGGCGTGAAAGAACCAATCGCATTAATGTCTACGAATGCGCACAAGTCGCCGCCGACAGCAAACGCAATTACACTCGTTCCCGCGCCTTCAAGAGTTGAAGACATGTTCTCAACCTGGATGCCTTCCCAGACTTGGTGCTCGCTGCCAGCCGTCACCGCAATCATAGTGTCGAAGCCACCATTGTCCACTCCCCAGCGAATCTTGGGGCGATTGCCTACGCCATCCCATCTGATATGAGCGTTATCGCCTGATGCCGATAGGCGGGAGGTTGTTCGATCCTCCACGTGCCCACCGGCCAGTTCGTATTCCATGTCGTCCGTGGCACCGTGTTGGCTGAAGGCGTACCCCAGCGTTGCATACGGTGCAATGGCGCTGGTTCCGTGGCTGGGGTCGTCGGTGCCCGTGGCGCTGTTTACATAGACCTTTGTTCTGGTGTTCGGTGCGATCGTGATGGGGGCTGAGGTTACTGATGCCACCTGACGCGATGGATTCGTTACCGTACACTGGATCGTCCATTCTCCCTCGGTGAGCAGCCAACCCATGTTGAAGCCGCGTCCCTCGGTTGCCAGATCGCGCTGGATCCCGTTTAGCCCCGGGCGGGGATCCGTGACGTAACGATATTTGGCCGGCCAAGCCGCCAGGCCGCCAACGCGCGAGAGGGTCCAGGTGATCTTGCATTGGTCCCACGTGGACGCGTCACCGGTGCTCGATGCATCGAAATCCAGCGATGCGAAAACAGGGCAAGGTGACATTCTGGTGGCGGTGGGAGAAGGAATGTCAAGCACGAGCGTAGCGGCGGTGGGGTCAAGGCAATCGGGCGTGCCGTTGCCGTCGGAGTCCGTATCGGCCACGCCGCAGCCGCACAGGCCGGGCGCTGTCTTGTTTGGATCGTTCTCGCAGCCGTCGTTGCAGTCTACTACGCCGTCACCGTCCGTATCCGTATTCGCGCAACCGTCGTTGCAGTCCGGGGTGCCGTCCCCATCCGAATCCGTATCGGCCACGCCGCAGCCGCATAGGCCGGGCGTTGTCTTGTTTGGATCATTCGGGCAATCGTCGTTGCAGTCCAGCACGCCGTCGCCGTCAGAGTCCGTGTCCGGGCACCCCTCGTTGCAATCCAATACGCCGTTGCCATCCGAATCGATGTCTGGGATGCCGCAACCGCAAGCGCCGGGAGCCGACTTATTTGGATCGTTCGGGCACCCCTCGTTGCAATCCAACAGGCCGTCACCGTCCGAATCGATATCCGGCACACCACAGCCGCACAGCCCCGGCACGGTCTTGTTCGGGTCGCTTGGGCAGGTGTCGCCGTTCCCGTCGCCGCCGGGAGGCGGAAGGTCGCCCGCGACTATCGAGAAATCCACGGCCTTGTCGGCAGTCACGTTGGTCAACGCGCGGTTGGTGGGAACGAATGTGTAATCGATGTGCTGCGGCGTTACCACGCCTGACCAGCCGATGGGGATGTTAATCTCGTAGAGGCCCTCGCTGTTGGTGACGCCGGTCGTGCCGCCGGAGGTTGCGGATACCGTTACCGCCGGAACACCGGCGCCGTCTGTGGTTTGGATCCGACCGGTAACGATGGGCGAAACCGTTACGGTTTCCTGAAGTTGCCCGTTGTAGATGCTCCTGCAGCCCATGGTGATACCGCCCGTCGTCATAGCCAGGGCGATCGTATGCACGCCGGCGGCCGTGAAGACCCGCATTGCGTTGGTATGCGTGCTCACCGGTCCAGAGTCCTCCGTATCGTCAGCGCTCCACACAAGCCGGGCATCCTCGGGGATGTCCTCCCCTATGATCGTTGCCTCCAGGGTGACATACAAGGGCCTTGGCCCATCGCGCCGGTCGAATTCTCCATCGATGATCACCGAAAACCCGCACAATATGTCCCCCGAAAGGCTCGCCGTCGAAAGGGCCTCCCCCGCGGCTGGAACACCTACGGCCACCCTGTCCTCGGCGGTCGAGATTCCGTCTGACACCTCAAGCAGGAATAAGAGAATCGAGCTTTGCGCAAGTTCCGGCGCTACGAATTGGGGGGTCAGCGTGTCTGCGCCAGCCAACGACACAGGCTCACCGGCAATCTGGGACCACGATACCTGAAGTGGATCCCCGTTTGGGTCGCGACTTCCGGATCCGTCAAGGACGACTATTTCGCCCGGCCTGGCCATGGGCCCGATTCCGGCATCGGCGATCGGCGGTACGTCTATGGTTGATGACATCGTCACCGGCCCGGTAGGCGCGACCGACCGTTTATCGCAATTGGACAGAAGAGCGAGCGTGGCTAGCGTAAAGAACAGGGATCGGGTCGCGAAGGAACGGGTACGAGTCTGCATGATGAATCCACCCCACATTGCCGACGGCTATTTCCGCAAGTGCATCACACGCGATGACGTACACCTACGCCGCCATAGCAAACTTTAGGATATCGGTGGGCTATCTATCGGGTGGATCGGTTGATATCTGTCCTACTTCCTGCGGTCGCCAACGGGCGGTCCGAAAAAAAAACAAGGTTCGGCATGGCGAGGCTGCGATACTCCGGTTGAACCTCTGCTTTAGTAGGGCGACCTCGTGGGCTGTACGGCGTGCTACCGTGAAAAGAGGATAGCGGTCGGGTGCATACGGGTTCCCGAGCACGACCATGTGACGTTGTCGGTGAAACACGAGGGCATGCGTGGGCCGTTGGAGTTGACGGGGATCGTTATGTTGGCAACATGTTATCGTTGAGGCGGTCGGGTTATCGGTCATGATCAAGAAAGAGAGCAGCTCCCAATGAGCCAATGGTTCAACAACCGGCGTAACAGGATCGCGGGGAGTTTGGCCTTGCTCTTGCTTGGAGTGGGTGGGGCCGGCCACCGCTTGCTTGCACCGCGCGTCTCAGCCTTGGGTGACCTCCCGGAGATTCCTCAACATTGTCTCGACGATCTGCCGTATCGAATAGGTGAGTGGAGCGGAGTTGACCAACCGGTGGACGCACGCACTGAAGGGATTCTCGACGCGGATGACTACGTCCGCCGGGTGTACAGGAAGCACGGCCTGCAAGCCGTTGGCCTGTTCGTGGCCGTTTGGCGTCGAGACGTGGCATTCGCCGTGCCCGCCGCCGACTTAGTGCCGCATCATCCGGAGGTATGTTATCCCGCGCACGGTTGGAGGCTGGAAGACACCAACATTGTGGACCTGGTGACGCAACAGAAGGCGCAGCTCCCCGTACAGGTCTTTCGTTTCATGCGAAGCCATATCGAGACGGAGCGTACTTCGGTGCTAACGTATTATGTCGTCGACGGCGCGCGAGGATATAGCCCCACGGAACTACGACCGTCAGGCTGGCGCCCCAAGGGCGACTTTCGGTATGTAGTGCAGGTGGAGCTTTCCGGAGTGGACGGCGGCATAGCACGGTCGGGTGAATCGCTCGCCACTGACTTTGCGCTGGCGTCGGAGGCGGAGATACTTTCGCTGATAAACTCCTGTCTCAATTCGGCGGGATCATGAACGTGGATCGGAGATTACATCGCGTCGCTCTAATCGAACGCGCGCGATAGGTCGGGTTGCTTGGCTGGAGGAAACAAGCCTCCCGTCATGCTGTGCAATAATGTAGCGTATCAGGAAAGCGCGTGGATATGACAACAAGAACATTGTCGACACCTTCCAAGCGTCGCGGAGCCTCGCAAACGAGTCGGCTCCCGTTGACGGTCGAGCGATCGGGTTGGTTGCAGTACGCGCATCCGGTGGTCGTGGCGTTTTGTGCAGCGCTTGGTGGCATGTTCTTCTGGGCGTACTGGCCGGTGCTCGAAAGCCTGGCCTACGACTGGCGCACGAACGACGACTATTCGGTGGGGGCGTTGGTGCCGCTGGCTGTAGCGTACGTGGCCTGGGACCGGCGGCGAGCGCTCTCACAATGCGCGGTCAACCCATGCTTGTGGGGGGGCGCGATCATGCTCAGCGCCATAGCGCTGCACATCTTCGGGCTGCTTTTCTTCTTCAGGTCTGCTCAACGGTATTCCATGGTCCTTACCGTGGCGGGTCTGTTGTTGCTTGTGGGCGGGCGACACTTGTTTCGCCGGGTGTTCTGGCTCCTGGCGCTGCTTTTTCTCATGGTACCGCTTCCCGGGCAAGTACATACGCTGATTGCCGGTCCGTTGCAGAACCTGGCAACGCGAAGCGCCTTCGTCGCCCTTGAGTTGCTCGGCGTTGTGGTTGTACGGGAGGGCAACGTCTTGATTCTTGAGGGCACTACGCCCATTGCCGTGGCGGAAGCGTGCAGCGGCCTTCGATTGCTTACGGCATTCATGGTGGTGACTTGTGTGATGGCGCTGATCGTGCGCAGACCGAGATGGCAAAAAACGGCCCTCGTGCTCTCGAGTATTCCCGTCGCGGTTGTCTGCAACCTGATCCGCCTCACGGCCACGGCCCTCGTGTTCACGAGCTACGGCAACGAAGCGGCGGAGCGATTCTTCCACGACTTCGCCGGCTTGTTGATGATGCCGATGGCGCTCGCCCTTCTCTATGCGGAGCTACGGCTTTTTGACCTGCTGGTGAATACCGATGAAGTGCTGTCGATCGAAGTTGCGTGAAGTGCAATCGGGAATTCTCGGGCCATGGACGAGGCTTGGTGGTGGCACTCAAGGCAATGCGCGAATTGAATCTGGACCGCGCAAGCGCCCCGGGCTTGGATGTGGTTGGAGTAATGTGGCGCATGTGGAATCTAAGAGCAACCGAAGCGGATCGACGAGGTGCGGTCGCACCTTCATGGCACATCCGGTTTATGGTCCAATCCGAGCTGGTGTGCCATCGCCCTGGATATGCGGTGCTGGCATTGGTTGGGGTTGACGACGAACGTGGGCGGGCGCTGGGCGAAACCTACCATGCGAATTGAAAGAAAAACAGCACGAGTCAATGTCAAGGTCTTGGCTACGCTTTTGATCGTCTCGGCATTGTTGGCTGTCGGAGGTGTGGTCGCGCTTCGAATGCGCCGGCAGGCCGTCGCCGATAAGGCGCTTGCCGCGGGGCGAGCCGCCATCACCGGCGGCGACTTGGCAGTCGCATGCGAACAATTGAAGATATACCTAGAGAAGCGGCCCGATGATCTTGAGGTCCTCGAGCAGTTTGCGAAAGCGAATCTGGAGGTTCGTCCGCGGTCGCCTCGCAACACCAATTGGGCGATCAAAGCGTATCGGCGGCTCCTCAGGCACAGTCCCGGAGATGACGCGATTTGTGAAGCGCTCGCCGAACTCTACCTGGAAGTCCGAGACTTCAACGAAGCCGCTTACGTCTGCCGCCAAAGGCTCGAGGCTGACCCGTTGGACAAGGATGCGGCCCTGACGTTGGGCAGCGTGCTGGTCGCTCAGCGCAAGAGTCAGGAGGCCGCAGAGGTTTTGGAGCGCCTCATCGGAAACCACCCGGATCAAGTTCGGGCTTATGCGCTGCTCAGCAACGAGGCGTTGCAAGAGGGAACCGCTTCTGGAGAAGAAACGGCGCTGGAATGGCTGGAGCAGGCCGTTGCCGCCAATCCTGGTTCTGCTGAAGCCAAAGTCTTGCGAGCTCGCTACTTTCGGCTTGTGCAGCGCGACCGCATTGCGGCGACATCAGATCTGGAAGATGCCGAATCGCAGCTTATTGCGGAACCGAACCTGCGCCTAGCCTTGGCGGAGGAATGGCTGGCGCTCGGAGAATACGACCGCGCGGGTGTTCATGCCAAGGCTCTCAAGGAGTTGGATGAGGCGGAGTTGGAAGCTTACGATATTTATCCGCCGGACATGATGCTGGCGCTGTTCTCGTTCGACGGCCTCTTGGCTTTGCGACAAGGAGACAAGCAACGCGCCGGCGAACTCGCTGACCAAGGGCTGGCCGCATTGCCGGAGGGACACAGGCGGACTGCGTTTCTTCCGCTGGCCGCGGAGCTCTTGATCGCCTCGGGCAAGCTGGATGCAGCCCGAAGCTGCCTCGCAGATTACCGAGAACAACTAGAGGCAGCCGGCACATCATCAAGGGCCTTGGGCGACAATCTGCTGTTCTTGGAATCGCTGGTGGAAACTGAGGCGGGCAACAACTACGAGGCGATCAATCGCCTGGAGAGAGTGCTGGCATCGAACCCAAGGCATTTGCGTGCCCGGAAACTGCTTGCCGCATGTTTCGCGTCCACGCGCCAGTGGCGCCAAGCCGAGCGCCGGTACAAGGAGTACTTGCGGAGCGCCCCGGATGACGCGGCCGCGATCATTGAGTATGCCGAGGTATGTCGCAACGGCCTGGACTTGAAGGAGTACTTGCTGGCCGCGCGAAGCGCCGAGAGACTCATGCCTGACAGTTTGCAGGCCACGCTGCTTCGCATCGACGCCGAACTTCGGCTGATCGAGCGGGGTACCGGTAATGCCACGCAGCTCGGATCTTTGGCCAAGGAGCTAGAAGGGTTGCACGTGCCGCAAGATCGCAAGGGCCAGTTGGAACTTCTTCGTGCGAGGGTGTCCGTGCTGGAGGGCCGGTCGGACGAAGCGATTCGGATTCTTGAGCGCGCCACAGACGCAATACCTGACGCCTTATTGCCGAGATTGCGTCTTGTCGAGCAGTATGCAAGGAAGGGTGCGTCAGAAAAGGCCATCGCAACTTGCCAGGAAGCCTGCCGCCGTCACGCCACGGTTGCCGATCCGCACATCATTCTTGCTCAGTTGTTGGTCGAGGACAGGCGGACTGAGGAGGCCGTAGCCGCCTTGGATGAGGCCATTGCCGAGTTGGTCGGCCAGGACAAACTCAAGGTGCAGGTGTTTCTCGCGCAGCTCAAGATGCAGCACGGCAACAGACCGGCCGGCGTCTCACTTCTTCGCCGCTTTGCTGTCGAGCATGACCAAAACGTCGAACTTCGACGCATTCTGATCACGTTACCGGAGGTGCGCGACAACCCAGGCGAAGCTCAACGGCTGGTGGACGAGCTACGCGCGATCGAGGGTGAGCGCGGAACGCGCTGGCCGGTTGAGCAGGCGAGGCTTTGGTTGCAAGCCGAGGATTGGGAGGGGAAGGCGGCGGACGTGGAAGCGATGCTTAGGCGATGTATCGCGGTCGATTCGCGTTGGCAGATGCCGGCCATCCTTCTCGGCAGTATGTTTGAACGCCTTGGGAAGGATGCCGACGCCGAAGCGATCTATCAGAAGGTGTTGGACAATGATCTCGGCGCCGGAGCCGTGGCCGAACGCCTTGTGGCGCTGCTCGTGCGCCATGGACGGATCGCGGACTCCGACGCCCTCCTGCAGCGCATCCAAGCGAAGTCACCAACCTTAACAAACTACCGCGTTGCCAGTGCTGCGCGACAAGGCGAGTATGGAGTCGCCATCGAAGCGCTACAGCGACGTGTGGCGGCGGACCCGCAAGATGCCGAGTCGCGAGTGAAGCTTGCGCAGGTTGTGTATGGAACGCTTCAAGACGCGGACCAAGCGCTGGCGCTGTTGGAAGAGGCCCAAGCGATCGCGCCGGACCTGTTGGAGGCCGCCACTACGCGGGCTCGGATCATCCATCTGGAGCGTGGTCCTGAAGAGGCCGAGTACATCCTCAGCGGTGAAGTCGATCGCCGCAAAGACTTTGTGGCCTACCTTTCCCGCGCTCGTTACTACGCCGAGACGGGGCGTCTAGACGAAGCCGACCAGGACTTCACGCGCCTCACGTCGTTTCCGGAGTCCGCCGCGGACGGATTCCGGATGCTGGGCATCTTCCGCTACACTCATGGACGCAGAGAAGAAGCGATCATCGCTTGGAAGAAAGGGCTGCAACAGTATCCCGGCGATGTTGAAATCCAGCGCCTCCTGATCAAAGCGCTTGTGGCCAGCGGCGATACGGACGACAGGAACCAGGGCGAAAAAATGCTCAATGCGATGCTGGAATTGTATCCGGAAGATGTAGATCTCCTGTACGTCCGCGCCACGGCGCTCTTGGCTCAAGGAACCGGAAAATCGATTGAGCAAGCCGGTGAGGTTCTCGAACAGGTGGTCTCCCTCGCCCCACGCAATGCGTCTGCCTACTTGAAGCTGATCGCGCTAGCGCGACGGCGAGGTGATAGCGAGGTTGCAGATGAACTCCTGACACGTGCCTTTGCCGCAAACCCGGATGATTTCGCCCTTGGTTTGATGCAGGCGGAGCTACAACTCGATCGGGGGAATCTGCGACTCGCCCGTGAAATCGCAATCCGCGCACGGGACAAGCAGCCTCTAAGAGCCGACCCAGTACGTGTGCTTGCCATGGTTGCATTGCGATCCGGCGACACCGATCAGTCGCGAACGTTAATTGAAGAGGCCGTCCGGCTCGAACCTGGAAACGAACAAGCGCAGCTTCTGAGCGCCCAACTGATGTATAGCTCGGGTGAGCGTGATCAGGCAATCCAAAGCCTTAAGGAGTTTCAGGAATCAGGCGCCGGACGCGGACTCGTCGCGATACGCTTGGCGCTGGCGAAGATGTGCCGCCTGACGGGCGATACGGCCTCCGCCGCCCGGCACCTGGAGGAGGCGACTCGGCTCGGACCCGATCGAACGGATGTATTCCTGGAAAAGCTTGCCGGGCTGGCGGCCGCTGAGCGTTTCGACGACGTTATCAAGAGTGTTGAGCAACGACGTGCCGACCATCCGGGCGAATACTCCGTTCTGGTCGTTGCCGCTTCGCTCTTGGAGGCAACGGGGAAGCCTGCGTTCATTGGGGAAGCCGAGCGCTGGTACGCGATCGTTCCCGTCGAAGAAAAGCCGTACAGCCAAGCGCAATTGGCCCTCGCGCGCATCGCATTCCGACGAGGCGATTCCCAAGAGACCGTGGTCGCCTACCGGCGAATCCTC
>JBHHUB010000119.1:0-12676 GCA_046753625.1 Phycisphaerae bacterium
GGCGCCCGCGGCTGTGACTCGTAACGAACCCGAAAGTTTAGGTGTGTCAAAGCACTAGCGCCTGATCCCGCCGACTCAGAGCCGCAGGCGCTGGCCTGTGGATCCGCCGTGGTGGAATGCCCTTGGGTTCGTGCTCGGTGCCCCGAGCAGGTGCACGAGGAGACGCGGCACGGGTATCGTGTCCCGTGCCGCAAACCAAACTGCGAACCGGCGGCCGCGCGGACGCCCGCACAGGGGGAACCGCGTGACGCAGACCAGCCCAACCGACGGCAACCGCTTCGTCTCAAGAGGCGGTGACAAACTCAATCATGCGCTCGAGGAATTCGCAGTCGACGTGGCCGGTTTGATCTGCGCGGATCTTGGAAGCCACATCGGCGGGTTCGTAGATTGTTTGCTGCGGCGAGGCGCGGCCAAGGTGTACTCGGTGGACACGGCTTATGGCGTTCTGGCCTGGACGCTGCGCAAGCATGCCGATGTGGTCGTTCTCGAAAGGACCAACGCGATGCACGTCGCGCTTCCCGAACCGGTGGACCTGGTGACGGTCGATGTCGGATGGACGCCTCAGGCCCGCATTCTTCCTCACATAGCCACGTTGTTGCGACCGGGCGGGTTCGTCGTGTCGTTGATCAAGCCGCAATACGAAGCCAGCGCAGGCGGGCGCGCCCAAGGTGTGCTGTCCGACGAGATCAGCGAAGCGGTGCTCGACCGAACGCTTTCAGCCATCCGCGACGCGGGTTGGCAGATCACCGGCCCGACGGAAAGCCCCATTCGCGGCCACGGCGGCAACCGGGAGTTCCTCGTGCTGCTTCGGCGGTCCGCTTGACGCCGCCTGTGCGCCCAACGCGCGTTTTGCCGGGCCAGAACGGTTACATCGTTCATGTAGCGGTTGTCGGGCGATCGCCGGGAGGCCGCGCGGGCTGAAGCCCGCGGCTCAGGGCCATCGCTGAATCGACGGCTTTCGGCACCGCAACCTAGAAAGTGAAACCGAGCTACCCTTTGGCCAGCTCGGCCACGACGTCGTCGGGGATGTCGGAGTTGGTGTAGACGGCGTCGGCGTCGTCGTGGTCTTCCAGGGCATCGACGAGGCGCATCAGTTTCTGGGCGTGCTTGAGGTCGAGCATGACGGTGTTGTCGGCGACCATGGAGATGTCGGCGGATTGAATCTTGATTTCGGCTTTCTCGATCGCCGATTTGACGTTTTCGAAATCTTCCGGCGCGGTCGTGACCTCGTGAATCATCTTATCGCTGGAGACGTCCTCGGCGCCGGCTTCCAGGGCGATTTCCATAATCCGCTCTTCATCAACATCCTCGGTCGCGATGATGATGACGCCCTTGGCGTTGAACTGGAATGCCACGCAATTGGACGCGCCGAGGTTGCCGCCACACCGCTCGAAGAGTTTCTTGATTTCAGCGCTGGTCCGATTGCGGTTGTCCGTGGTGGCCTTGCACATGACCGCGACGCCGCCGGGGCCGTAGCCTTCATACAGGACTTCTTCGTACGATTCACCGGCCAACTCCCCGGTGCCCTTCTTGATGGCTTTTTCGATCGTGTCCTTGGGCATGTTGCCGCCCTTGGCTTTTTCGATCGCTAGGCGGAGCCGCGGATTGTCGGCGGGGTTGCCACCCGTCTTGGCGGCCATGGTGATCGCCCGCGCGAGCTTGCTCCACGCCTTGCCGCGTTTGGCGTCCAGTGCGGCCTTCTTATGTTTGATCGTTGACCATTTGGAGTGACCGGACACGATATTGCTCCTTGCCGTCTTGCTGGTGGAACCATTCTAAGAGTAGCGACCGGCCCGTCGGTCGGCGGGGCGCCGGCACTCGGCGATCCATCCTCAGGTGGGCGGGGCACGCGTTACTCTGCTTTGGCCGGCTGAGCCAGTTCGGCCACTTCCGGCTCTTTCCCGGCTCGGGCCGCCTCGATCTTGCCCGGCGTGACATCACGAACCCGCTTTTCATCCGGGCTTAATGCATCATCCTCGGTTTCTTTGAGTTTCTCAAGGGCGGCTTTCCAATGTTCGGTCGCCTCCTGCGCCTGGCCGAGGCGCCAACAGGCATCACCAAGATGGTCGAAGATAACCGCATCGCCTGATTGTTGAAACGCGCGAGCACGCAGCAGCCACTTTTTGGCCTCCTGGAACTCGCCTTTCTTGTACATAAGCCAGCCAAACGTGTCCAGGTAGGCTCCTTGGCCCGGGTTTCGGGCGACGGCGAAACGAATCCGCGGCTCGGCTTCGTCGAGCCGGATGCCCTGGTCGATCCAGCCGTAGGCGACGTCGTTGTTGAGCCCGACGTTGTCGTTTTCGATCATCAGAGCCCGCTCTGTTGTTTCCGCCGCCGCGTCGTCCTCACCGAGCATCGTCTGGCAAGCCCGAAGCTGAAGAAGCATGACAAAGGCAAATCGCTG
Source organism: Phycisphaerae bacterium (assembly GCA_046753625.1). GTDB lineage: Bacteria > Planctomycetota > Phycisphaerae > UBA1845 > UBA1845 > JADFOB01. The sequence goes on from JBHHUB010000119.1 coordinate 2,405, forward strand.
GTTGGGGGAGGATTCGAGCCAGGTCAGGATGTGCTCACGCGCCGCCTGGTACCGACCGGCCGCGATCTGAACCGAAACGAGCTGAACCCTCAGCTCGTCGAGTCGTTCTTCCAGACGATTCAGCGAAAACGGACGGTCCGGGAACCAGATGGCTTCCGTCGGCGAAGCGGCTTCATCGCCGCGCCCCGCGCCGGGTTGGGTGATGTTGCCCACGACGCGATCCACACCGTCGAGGAGTCGTTCTGTCTGTTCGATGGCCCGGTCGTAGTGCTTGCCCCCGACCAGAACGCGGTTGGCCAGATTCTGAAAGAACTCGCGATTCTCCGTATGCAACAACTGGTTTTCGATCAGTTCCAAGGCATCGGTCGTGCGGTCGTTTTCGGCAAGGATGCTCGCCAGCAGCCCGATGGTCTGGCCGTTGCCCGGATCCTTTTCCAACAGCTCGAGCGCGAGTTGGGCGGCACGATCATGGCGCTCCGCGACAACCAGCGTATCGATCAGGGTTTCATGGACTTGCCGGTTGTCTGGATGTTGTTCGTGGAGCTCGCGCAGCAGAGACACCGCCTTGGCTGGTTGCTTTTGCCTGAGGAAAAACGCGGACAGTTCCGCGGCGGTGGCGATGTCATCCGGGTGATCCGCATGCCATTTCGTTAGCATTCGGAGTGCTTCTTGTGTCCGCCCCGTGCGTCGCAGGATGGTCAGCACGGTGTTGCGGTAACGATTGCGTATGCGATCGCTGATGTCGGCGCGGGCCATTTCGTTGCGGGCCAGCGTCAGCGCCCGATTCGTTTGCAATGTAAGCTGCCACAATTGAAGCAGTTGGAATCGCCAAGCGTGGCGATTGGGCCGCCGTGGTAGGAAGCGTTCCTGCAGATCGGCCGCCCGTTCGAACATGAGCAGCCGTCCGTATGCGGCCCGCAGGCGTTCGAAGGCGTCTTCGTTTTGCGGATCCACGGCCAGGGCGTGCTCGAAGGCATCCGTCGCTTTTTCATCCTGGGCTTCGGTATAGCTGTCGCCCAGGGCGATCCAGGTGGTCGCGTCCTCACCGTGCTTTTCGATGGCGGTCCGTAGCGCTTCACGGTACGCGTCCAGGTCGCCGTTGCGGCGAAGCGTGAGCAAGGCGTCGCACCGGGCGCGTACGAGTGGCTGGTTGGTCAGACGCCGCAATTCCTGGAGTTGGGCGATGGCGGCATCCAGTTTAAGTTCGTTGGAATAAACGGACGCGAGCAGTTCGCGGGCCTCGTCGAAGCGAGGGTCTCTGTCGAGCAGCGTGCGGAGGTGCAGCTTGGCCCGATTGTTTTGCTGGCCGGACAAGAGAAGGTGGGCCAGCGCCAACTGGGCCTCGCGATCGTCACGATTGATTTGCAGCGCCGCGCGAAAGTGCAATTCCGCTTGTTCCCGGTCGTCGAGCCGATCGTGGATGATGCCCAGCAGCCGCTCGAGCGAAGAGGACTCCGCCTGGCCCTCCTCCTTGCGCTGGGCGACGCTCAAGGCTTCCGAATAGCGGTAGGCTTGGATCAAGGCTTGGGCCAGCGCGACCCGATTGGGTACAAAAGTCGTTGATTCGCGGTAACTTTGCTCGAAGAAAGCGATCGCCCGGTCGGATTGCTTGGCCCCCCCAGCAGGTAGGCCTCGGTGAACCCGGCATCCGCCGACCGCGCGCCGTCCGCCAGCAGCGCCTCGGATGCATCGGATCGTTCTCCCAGTGAAACGGCGACCGCTTCGTATGGGCTCGCCCCTTCCGGGTTGGCCGCAATACCCCGGCTGCATTGCTCCAGGGCGTCGTGCCATTGCCGTTCTTGGAGCAACAACTCAATCAACCGCTGACGAACCAGATCGGATGTCTCATGGGCGTCCAGAAACGTCGCCAGCGCGAGCCTCGCTTGCTCGGGTTGGTCCGCGGCAGTCAACGCATCGGCCAGATGGAGGACGCGTTGTGCCTCGTCGGGCGACGCTTGGAGTTCGGCCCGCAGGCTAGCGGTAAACTCGTCGAGCCGGCGCGCTTCCGTGTGGATTTCCAGGAGCATCTCGAAGGCTCGCTGCGGGGCCGACGTCTTCAGCGCCGAAGCGACTCGAATCGCCCGATCGTATTTCCTGGAAGCCAGCCAGAGGCGGGCACAGCGAAGCGTTCGTTGGGCATCTTCAGGGTGCGCCATAACTATGGCATCTACTTCCTGTGCCGCTTCCGCAGGCCGGCCCAGGCGTTCGAGAATCTTCGAGCGCAATTCTCGGGCGGGCGTCCGCTTGGCCGCCGGTTCCTCGTCTTCCGCGGGCTTCCCGTCCGAAGTTTGTTCTGAATCCGGGGCACGTTCCGCAAGAAACAGCCCGAGTTCATCGAGTGCGGCCGAGAGGTACCGCTCTTCAAAAAGTGACCGGGCCAGGTAGAAATGGGTCAGCAACGTCTGTCTTCCGTTATCCAGCACGTCGTCACAGAGCAGCCCCGTCCGGTAGGCGTCGATGGCCTCCACGTGCTCGTCGTGTGCGGCGTGGTAACGGCCGAGGACGAGGTAGGGGGCGATAGCGTTGGGGGCGGCGCTGACCGCTTTCTCTGCGTGATGCCGCGCTCGCTCCAGGTTTCCGGAACGCAGATTGAGTTCCGCCAGCGCAACGTGTACTGCGGCGTGTTTGGGTTCGTAGCGCAACGCGCGATCCAAAGCGGAAATCGCCTCGGTAAAGCGAGATTGTTCGCTGAGCCGCCGCGCCTTGGCGACTTGTCGTGCAGCCCGGCTCGATAAGGGCTTGATCGATCCGGTGGATGTCGGCGGCTGCGGTACGGGTTGGATTTCGCTGAGCGAAAGGTAGGCACGTTGGGGATCCAGCGGCGGCTGCGTTGGATCGTTCGAGTGCTCGGCAAGGGGCCGGCCCGTGGCACAGCCCGAGCAGGCCAGCACGCCCGCCGCCACGAATACCCCAAGGAAACGATGCATGTTCATTCCGGTCATGGAACCCTTCTTCCGGTTGGGGGCAATGCCGCGGCACCGGAGCACCGTGGCGCAGCGCCGCCGGTCTCGGATCGCTGCCGGTTCGTCCTGCTTCGAAACTCTGTGCGTGGCCGATCCACTAGACTTTCTTTCTTGCCTGGGATTTGCGACTTCCCTCGCTCCGCTTGCTTGCGGCAAACGATCTCATTTTGAGCGAGAACACCTTGCCTTCGCTAGCGCTGATGTGCCGCTCCATAAACGCTTGTACTTCCGCCCTCGTGGCCGCCGGGTGTACCAGGTCCGCGTCGCGCAGCGCGGCAAGCAATCGATCGTTGGCCGGAATGGCATGGCCACCCAGACCCCACAGCACCGCGCACGCGACGGCGTACTCATCGGTTCCCGCGAGTTCTTCAAGAAACTGCCTCGCTTCCCGCCGCCCGATCGTGCGGAGCCGGTCCAGCGAGATGCGGTTCTCGCGATCGTAGATGTCTTGCAGGGCGTCGATGAGTCGCTGGCAACTGCCCAAAGGCTTCGGAACCAGTCCACCGATGACTTCCGCAATCTGGGCCGCATTGGAGACGCGGACTTCGTTCCAATCGACCATGGTGGCCAGGATGCGGTCCACGGCTTTTTCGGCTTTGTTTTCCGTGGTGGCCACGCCGAGGATTCCGATCGCCAAGCAACGCAACGGGTCGGCCAACTCCGGGATCTCGGGAGTCTTGACGGTGCCTTTGAATCGGTTCCAAGCCTTGCTGAGTTTTGCGGCATAGGCCGTGCCGTTCTTCATGGTTCTCCTCCGCCGATTGCGTCTGTTCCGGTTGTCGTCGGGTCCTCGAATGGGGGGCACCCGGGTTCGTGGTCCGGCCCGGTGGGAGCCGGTGGGTCGCCCGGCCGGCCTGGTTCTGGGTCGCCGCGCCGGCGCCGGTTCTGCTCAATCAGGCTGAGCGTAGCCATGGTTTTCTTTCCGATTTGATCGACTTCAAATCGCAATTCCGGGCAATGGCGAATGGAGAGCTCGGCGGCGACCAGCCGTTGCAGGTACCCGCGCGCATGCGCCATCGCGCTTAAGCTCTTGCGCTCTTGTGTTTCACCGCCGGGCACGCTGACGAACACCCGCGCGATTTGCAGATCCGGCGACATTTCCACGCGCGCGATCGATGCCAGCGGATTCAGGCGGGGGTCGTTCATGCGATGGATCATGGCCTCGCCGAGGATGTTTCGGATGACGCTGGCAATTCTTTCTTTTCGGTACTGTTTCATGAGGAAAACGTTGCGTGAGCCCCATCCACTATTCGGGTTGAAACGGGCTTGACGAACAAAACGCGATCCGCCGCGTGGTCTGCCGGGCGACGCGCCGGGCGGTTATCAAAGCAATTCACGCTCATAGTCGATCAACGACAACTGCGCCGTTCGTTGAAATACATCTATGATCTTGTCCAGCACCTCGTGCACGTATCGGCTCTCGTTGGCGACGATCGTGATGCCGATGCGCGATCGCTTGGGCTGATCATTGAAGGCCACCTCCGCGATGGAAACATTGAACCGGTTTCGAATCCGATCCTTCAAACTCTTGATCGTGCGCCGCTTTTCTTTGAGCGTCCGCGCTTCAAACAAAGATACTTCGACCGACAAGACGCCGACGATCATCGCTTGGACCGGCGAATGACTTTTGCCGAAAACACGCCGTCGTGGATGTTGATCCGAAACAGCCGAGTCTTGCCGTCGGGCGTCACATAGGGAATCGCGCCGATCTGCCGCAGCGCCCGGAGCACAAAGGGCTGATCTTCCGACGCCACTTCGTAGTAGTCGAGTTCCTCTCGGACGTCGTCCTCCTCAAACGTGAAGTGGTCGCCGTCGGGGATGTACCGTGTCGCCAGTTCTTCGACGGCTATCGATTTCCTGTCCTTCTTGAGCACGCGTGGCAGAAACAATGCCAAAACCCCGCGCGAGCGGTGGTTACGCACTTCCACGTCTCGGTACTGCCGGACGACATATATTTGGTCGTCCGTTTGATCGATGAACACATCCGAATTGGATTCGGTTTCATCGGGAAGAAAGTAATGCTGCACGAGGCGTCGGCGTTCGCTGTCGCCCGCGTCTTCGATGGACCGCCGGAACTCGCGGTAATTCGGAAGATCCTTGAGTCCGCGATGGTTCCAGGGCAAGGCCACTTCCACGACGTACGTGCCGTCTTTGACCGTGGTGCAATGGGAATCGTTGGGGTCCCCCACGCGGAATGCGACGCACCCTTTGATTTTGTTGATGCGTCCCGACTCCGGCGCTCGATCGGCGTTGATGAAAAAGCCCAGGGCGCCAGGCGGTGTGGAGCTGACGTACAAACCCTTGATGCGTGCGCCGCCGATGAGGCCCTTGCTGTCGTTGGCTCGGGCCGGCCGGCCGCGCCGTTTCCTCGCCGGCGTCGCCGTGCTCGCGTTGCCGGCGGCGTTCGCCGGGCCTTGCGTCACGGTGCTCGTTGGGCCGCCCTGCTGAATTAGAGGAATGATGTATTCTTTGCCGACGACGATGACCACCGTGATCAGCGCCGCAGCATAACAGAGCTTGAGAATCACCGCAAACGGATCGACGCCCTTGCCGGATTTGGACGAACTCCACAGGCCCGCACCGGGGCGGCGGCGCCGCCGTTTCCGCGAGCCGCCATCGGATTCCTGCTGGATGTCCTGGAACAAGAAGTCGAAGTCGTCGGCTTTCTCGTCCGGGACGGCCGCCTCCTTGCCGCAATAGGAACAGCGAACCACGCCGCCCGCGTCGTCGTCTTTGGCGCGAACCGTGTGACCACATTCCGCCTTGAATTCGATCATGAGTGCTTCGCCAAGCCTGGCCCCGCCCGTTGGGGGGCGGGGATCCACATCGAATCAATCCCGCGACCGTCAGGTTGTCCGCCGCCCGCCGTGCCGTCGAGCGGGAAACTCATGCGTTCTCGCGGTGCTCCGCCGTTCGACGATTCCGCCTGATGGGCGGCCGCGCCGACCTTAGAACGTGCGCGCGATCTTAAGAACCTCGTACGTTTCGATGATGTCACCGGCGTGGATGTCGTCGAATCCTTCCAGCCGGATGCCGCACTCCATGCCGTTGCGCACCTCCTTGACATCATCTTTGAACCTTCTGAGCGAGGCAAACGTGCAGCCTTCACGAACGACGACGCCGTCGCGAACCACCTTCGCCAGGTGCGTGCGGTTGATGAGCCCCGCGGTAACTTGCGAACCAGCCACGACGCCCTTGCCCTTGCTGAGATGGAAGACCTCCTTAATCAGGGCCGTGCCGCGATGCTCGGGGCGCTCTTCCGGAGCGAGGAGCCCCTCCAGTGCCTTCTTGATGTCGTCGGCCACGTCGTAAATGACTCGATACGGCCGGATTTCCACGCCGTGCTGTTCCGCCAGCCGACGGGGGCCCAGCGCGGCATCCACGCGGAACGCCACGATGATGCCGTCGCATGCCGCCGCCAGCAAGACGTCACTATCATTGACCGCCCCGACGCCGGTGTGCCTCAGTGTCAGGCGGACTTCCTCGCGGGGAAACTCACCGAGAATCTGCCTCAGTGCCGCCAAGCTGCCATCTACATCCGCTTTGATGATCACGTTGAGTTCCGGCAGCTCCTCCGAATCGCGTTGGAGGAACATTTCCTCCAAGGTCTTGACTTTGCGAGACTGAAGCCGGCTCTCCGCGATCCGGTCGCGCTTGGTTTCCAGGGCTACCTCTTTGCATCGCTGCGCGCTGCTGAGTTGATAAAGGTGATCGCCGGCGGTCGGTACATCATCCAAGCCCCAGACTTCCACCGGAATCGACGGCCCCGCCGAGTCGATCTTCATTCCTTGATCGTCAAGCAATGCACGCACTTTGCCCGAAGCGTTGCCGCACACGACGAAATCGCCGACCCTAAGTGTTCCTTCTCGGATCAGCACATTGACCACGGCCCCGACGCCGGGTTTGGTCTCTGCTTCAATGACGATGCCGTGGGCGGGCAGATCGGGGTCGGCCTTGAGCTCCAACAACGTGCTGAGCTCCGAAAGATGCGCAATCAATTCCTCGATGCCCTGGCCGGTGACCGCTGAGGTCTCGATGACGTCGGTTTGACCGCCCCATTCGCCGCTGGGCGTCAGGTCGCGCTCCGCGAGTTGCCCGAAAATCTTGATCTTGTTCTGGTCGCCCAGGTCGATTTTGTTCAGCGCCACGACGATGGGCACGTCAGCCGCTTTGGCGTGGTTGATCGCCTCGTTGGTCTGGGGCATCACGCCGTCGTCGGCCGCAACCACCAGAACCACCACGTCCGTAATCTTCGCGCCGCGGGCGCGCATGGCGGTGAAGGCCTCGTGGCCCGGTGTATCCAAGAACGTCACCCGGCCGTTTTCGGTGGCGACGTGGTGCGCGCCGATGTGCTGCGTAATCCCACCGTCTTCCCTGGAGGCCACCCGCGTACTGCGGATTGCGTCCAGCAGGCTCGTTTTGCCATGATCCACGTGCCCCAGCATGGTGACGACCGGTGGGCGGATCTGCAGGTTCTTGCGCTCGCGGTTGGCGAATTCCTCCTGCACCTCGTCAAGCTTGGTCTTGGCGCGGATGACGGTCAATTCAATGCCGAAGTGCAAGGCAAGCAACTCGGCCGTTTCCGTCGGGATGGTCATGTTGATGTTCCCGACGATGTCGTGCTCCTCCCGAAGCACTCTGAAAAGCTGGATGAAGTTCAGGCCCGTGACGGAGCAGAATTCCTTCATGCGGACCGGCTCGTTGACGGTCGCTTCCGTCTTGGGGCCGGTCGGCGTCGGGGCTTGACCGCCGTGACTCGGGGCCGCACGGCGCCGGTGCCGCCGACCCGTGGCACCCGCCAATCGTTCCCGACGCTCCGCTAGGTCGCGATCTCCCCAGCCGGGTCCGTGTCCGGCCCAATCGCCGCCTTTGCCCTTGCCGCGCGCGCCGCCTCGCCCATGCTTGCGGGCGCCCCGGTCTGAGCCGGGCGGCGCCGGAGGCCCGCCCGCATCTTGGCGGGGTGGGGGGCTGCCCGTGGAGGGCCGCTGACGGGCAATCGGACCGCGCCGGAGTGGCCGGCTGTCCGACTCCAGCGGCTCATAGCGAACCACGCGTGGACCCTGCAGTTTCGCGGGGGCCGGAACGTGCTTGGGGCCGACCGGTCCGATCGGCGGTGCGGGTTTCTCAACCTCGGGTGCTTCGGCGGCCATGTCGGGTGTTTCACCGCCCGCCGCAGGCGGCGGCGCATCGGTCGTATCGGTTGCCGTGGGAGCGGGCGGCGCGGTGACCGCCGTCGGCGCGGTGGCATCCGCCACAGTGGCATCATCCGCGCTCGCAGCGGCATCCAGTCCCGATACCGGCTCGCCCTCGGCTTGGGGTGTTTCGCTCGGCGCGCTTGGATCGGCGGGAGCCTGACTTGGGTCCGATGGTTTCGTGTCCGCTGTCACGATGGTTGCAGCCGAAGCGTCTTCACCGGGTGCGTCGGCCGCCGATTCGGTTGCAGGGCTCGTGGCGGGGGCCTCTGCGATGGCGGTGGCCGTCGTAGCGCTGGTGTCCTTGTCGGCGTCGCCCGACGATTTCTCGGCGGCTTTCTTTTTTTTGCGCTTGACGCGAACTTTCTCAAGGTCCACGCGTGCTGAAGTTTCCAGCGCGGTTTCGTGGGCTCCCTCGGAGAACCACTCCCGAATCGTCGCCTCCAAGCCCGCGCTCAAGGTGGACATGTGGTTCTTGATCGTATCAATGCCTTCATCCTGACACTTAGCAACGATCACCTTGCTGGTGACGTTCAGCGCCCGTGCAAGAATGTGGACACGCATTTTCTGAGCCAAGACCGTCTCCCTTTAGGCTTCCGTTTCCCCACTGACGACTGCATCACTCGCCCCGGTTTCCACGTCGGCCGGGCCCATGTCGAGTGTATCGCCGTCCGCCGGACCCTCCGACACGGAGTCCGCCGCCGCGGGATCGGCCGCGTCGTCGGCATCGGTCGGCTGGGGTTCGCCGGGCGCTTCCTCTGCAACCGCGTCCACCGACTCCACCGCTTCATTCGGGCTCGCAGCCTGTTGACCCGGTTCGTCGGTCGGCGCATTCGCTTCCGCCGGCGTTGGTGAGGCGGTGGATTCATCCGTCGGTGCGGCAGCCAACGCTTCCGCCGCGTTTCTGGCTTTTTCTCTGGCTTCCGCCGCGGCTTGCTTGGCGACTGCTTTTTCTTCCGCGATCCGCTTCGCTTCTACCGTGGCGATCTCAACGATTTTCGTCGCCAGGGCTTCATCGAGTTCCAAGTCCTTGACCAGGGGTTCGACTCCTACCTCGGCCATATCGGAAACCGAAACAATGCCCATGGCGAGCATCTTATCCATGGCCACATCGCCGACGCCGGAAACGCGCTCCAGAATCTTTTCCATCTCGACGACGTTCTTGTCGTATTCGGCTGGTGTGCAGATGTCGATGTCCCATCCGGTCAACCGCGCTCCCAGCCGTACGTTTTGTCCTCGCTTGCCGATCGCCAGGGATAGATGTTCCTCGTCGACCAGCACCGTGGCTCGGCCCAGTTCGAAGCACAGGAAGGTCTCGCGAACTTCCGCAGGCTTGAGGGCATTGGAAATCAGCACCTGCGACGATTCGTTCCAGCGGACAATGTCGATTTTCTCGCCGCCCAGCTCATCGACAATGTTCCGGATTCGGCTTCCCCGCACGCCCACACACGCGCCCACGGCGTCCACCTTCATATCAATCGAGGACACCGCGATCTTCGTGCGGTAACCCGCTTCCCGGGCCAACGCCTTGATCTCGATGATCCGCTCCGCTACCTCCGGAACCTCGAGTTCGAAGAGCTTGCGTATATAGTCCGGGTGCGTCTGCGTCAGCACGATCTTGACCCGGCTTTGCTCCTCGCGCACGTCAAGGACCATCGCCCGAATCCGTTCTCCGGGGTGGTGGTTGTCGCCGGGGATCTGCTCGCTGCGCGGAAGAAAGCCCTCCGCCCGTCCGAGGTTGATCGTCAGCGATCCCCCCTCGTACCGTGCAACCGAGCCGGTTACGATCGTGCCCACTCGTTCGGAGTACTCCTCGAAAATCGAATTGCGCTCGTCCTCGCGGATGCGCTGCATCATCACCTGTTTGGCGGTTTGCGCAGCGATCCGACCGAGCGTTTTCATGTCAATCGGTTCGTTGTCGGCCAGCGCCGTGATGTCTCCAGTGACGCGATCGATGGCGATCACCACATCCTCGGCATCAGGAAAAGCTCGTTCGGCGGCGGAAAGCATCGCCGCCTCCAGGTCTGCGTAGACGCTCTCCTTATCAATGGCCTTGTCCCGACTGATCGAATCAACAAACCTCAACAGGTCAGCATTCATGGGGTGCCCCCAAGGCA
>JBHHUB010000120.1:0-12561 GCA_046753625.1 Phycisphaerae bacterium
GGCCGCTGGCTGGCGCCCGCGGCTCTGATGGGTGCCCTACCTCCTTTTGGAGGTGGGGGAGCCGATGATGGCGACCGACTGCGCCTGCTCTTGCCGCCGCTCCAAGCCATCGTGGTCTGGCGTCCGTACTCCGTTGTCCGCGCCGGATGGCCTTCAAGTCCTACGGCGCGCGATATCATCGGCTCCCCCATGTCCAGTAGGACATGATTCCATGAAAGAGGCCCACCCGCCCGGCCGATACTGGACGAATTTCGCAATGTCGTCGATACTTCTCAGGTGTTGCGGGACGCGCGCATCGGCGCGTTCGGCCGGCCGGGTGGGCCGAGGCCGCAGCCGGGCTGCCCGCGGTTTTTTCGACGATGCGAACAGACTGAACGGTTCGGTGCGGCACCCGATCGACACGCGGTTGCCGGCCGTGATGTGAACACTTAGCGGGGCTCATGTTGGATACGAAGCGATTGCCGAAACCATTGCCCTTCCATACCGGCCCGGGCTTTACCGTGGTGTTGCTTGTGTCGCTGCTGGGCACAACCCTTCCGGCGCCACCCGCCTATGGCCAAAGCGGCGCGCCGCCAAACACCAACCGCAAGAAAGCGTCCGCTACAGCCGAAGAGGCTCCACCGCCCGCGGACGACACCCGTGAACACCTGACGGCCGCGGACGTACTCCGTGCCCTACGCCGCCAACGTCCGGAAAACAAGATCATCGCCCCTGCCGGCCGCGGACCGAACTGGAACAGCGCGCCGCAAGACACGCTTTTTCCGGAGGGCTTCGCACTGGTCAATCAATCCGGAACGCTCACCAAGGAGGGCGATTGGTGGGTGTTCCATTTTGCGAAGGGGTCGGGCATCAGCCCCATGAAGTTGCTTCCCAGCGCCAACGCCGAGCCGATGATTCGATCGGTCGCTCAGTCGCCCGAACCATTCGTGTTCAAAGTCTCCGGCGAAACGACCGTTTTTGAAGGCGAAAACTTCCTGTTGCTCCACTTGGCGCTTCGTGATACGGCTGCGCCACTGAAGGAGCGCCGGCCCGATCAGCAAGCATCCAACGCCGGGCGACCTGATGTTTCCGAAACCAAAACGCCGGAAGCCCGACTGGATCAACCCGCGCCGCCCGCCTCGGACGGTAATGTGGACGACATCATGGCTACGCTCGAAGCTCAGAAACCCTCCGGCGACCCGATCACGTTCACGGCCACAAGCAGCGCCTTGCAACCCGTGGACGCGGACCAATCCCGACCGGGGCTGCTCCCGGAAGGCACGGCGATCATCGATCGCCCCGCTCGTCTGGTGCAAAGAGGAAACTGGTGGACGCTGGTATTCGAATCGGATTCCGCCGACGGCCCGGAACCGCCCATCAAGCTGCTTCCCAATAGCAATCTTCAGACGATGACGACCGCCGCGAAGGAGGAGCCCAACGGCCTGGTATTCGTCGTATCCGGGCAAGTCACGATATTCGACGGCGAAAACTACCTGCTGGCCCGCGCCGTTCGCCGCCGCGTGTCGGGAGGCAACCTGCGAAAATAGTCAATTACGAAAGCAAAGTGCCGCGAGCGCAAAGAGGGTCGAAAGAGAACCGGATTGACCGGCCAGCATTCGGCAGTGAGCCGCCAATCTTCAATCTTAAACCTTCAACCTTCAATCTTCCGGAGCCCCCCAACCGTGGACATCAGTTGTGAACACAACGGCCGCTACGTCGTCGCACACCTCGGCGGGGCGCTGGATTCCTCTACGGTCGAAGAATTCTCCAACGTGTTGCATCAATACGCCGCGGGAGACGCCGCGAAACTGGCCGTGGAAATGTCGCGGCTAGAGTCGATCGATTCGACCGGGCTTTCCGCGCTGATCACGCTCGTCACGCGGGCCCGATTGAGCCAGGGCAAGGTCGTGCTCGTTGCGCCCACGGCGCTGGTGCGCGGCGTGTTCGAAGTAACCCGCCTGAACGACTGGTTTGACCTTTGCGAAAACCTGGACGAAGCCGCCGCACTGTTTGCGGGATCGTAAAGGTTCCGGTCGTCCGGTGGTCACACCGCAGTAGCACACCCGCTCTCGGGTGTGGCGGGTGGCCCATGTCCTTTGGAAGTGGGGGAGTCGGTCTGCCCCGCCGACGCGGCCGGGCAGCATACTTCGGAACTCTTCCTGACGGTTACCACCTAAGCGACCAGCCGGCCCCGCAAGAGAGCATCGAACCGGGGATCGGGCCGGCTGTGGATGCCGATGCAAAGACCGGGCGTATCGCCATCGCCGAAGCTCAGCGCTGTTGCGGCGCGCTTACGGCAGGTTCGATCCCGATCCGGCGGACCGACTGCTCACGCGGGTCACGGTGGGAGGCGTGCGTCGAACGTGGGAACTCGACCCGGCATGCAAGTCGCCTTCGGTCAGCGAAGGCACATCGCCGAGCGCGGTTTGCATGGCCAAGACGGCATACGCGGTCACGAGTTGCGGGTTGCCTTCGTACCAGCGATCCTCGCTGTTGACCCAGCTACCGTCGTCGCGCTGAAGGGCCACGAGCTTCTCGCAAAGATCCTTTCGCCAACGATGCGACTGCCCCCGGGCGTCGCGAATCGTCTCTTCGCCCCAGGCGTGCAAGGCGCGGGCGAACGTGTGGAAGTAGTAGTAAAGCCCCTGAAGCGAGGTTTCGTCAGGCAGATTCGGATTGCGATCCAGCGTATAGTTCCGGGCAATCCAGGCGACGGCTTTGACCACGCGCGGATCGTCATGGCTCAATCCCGCGTAGAGCATGCTCTTGAACCCCGCGTAGGTCATAGACCCGTAGCTGCGCAATTGCGGCCGCCCGCGCACAATGTGCGTGCCGGCTTTGGATTCTCCGCCGTTGGCGGCCGTGTAGATAAATCCACCGTCGACGCTCTCGACCGCGAAAGCCTGATCGTTGGTCTTGCCAAGCATTTGACATCGCGACACGAAGACGAGGGCCTTTTGATAGACCGGATCGGTCCGGGGAAGCCCGCTCTGGGCAAGCGCCTCCAGCATGAGCTGCGTGTTGGACAGATCGGGCCGCTGATGCTTGCCGTAGCCCGCGCCGCCGTACCAACTACTCCCGGCTTCGTACCCCTCGCCGCCGTCCCACTGGAGCATCTTAAGGTATTCCTGGGCGCGGCGAATAACTTTGGCATGCCGGGTATCCTTGACGGCGGCCAAGGCCATGAGTGCGACGCTCGTCTCGTAGTTGCGCATGCCTTCGCCTTCGACGTACAATCCGCCGTCGGGATGCACGAACGTCAGCAGGTATTCAACCGCCCGGGCCACAACACGGTGCTGCGAACCGTACCGATCATCCTGGGCGAAACACTTCAGCGCCAAGGCCGTGATCGCCGGATGCGCTCGGTCAAACGCCTTCCACGCGCCATTGGCCCCCTGCGTCCTTTCAAGAAATGCCAGACCTTTGGCAATTGCCTTTCGTGCGGCGGTGGCCGTGGCCAAGTCTACCGCGACCGGTTTCGCCCCCCACGCGATCGAATCCCCCGAGCGGGCGATCGAGCAGCAGGTGATGTAGAGGACAGTTTGAATCAGGCGATGGCGCATCAGGTTCGCTCCTTCTCGTTTCGCAGCGCCGCCAAGGGCGCCAAAATGCGGCGCGGATTCGACCGGATGCGTAACCCGTTCGGCGGGACGGGTCCGCCGAGTTAGAGCCGCGGGCGCTAGCCTGCGGGCCACGCACGGTAGGATGTCACCGGGCTTGCGCCCGGTGCTCGGAAAAGCGCCCATTGTCGATTGGGCCACGCACCCGGTGGCCCGTGGCCGGAGATTGTACCGGGTGCCTATCCTTGAATGGCGGCGCGACCGTCGTCGCGTCCCCCACCTCCGGAAGGAGGTGGGCCACCCACCGATTCTGTGACCACCCTCTTCGACCGCCGCATCAAACGCCGGCGGACCATGGGAGGGTCGTTCGTCGGCGTCTTGCGTCGAAACCCGAGGCGGGAACACTACCCGTCAACGTCCCTTCATCTCGCCTTCGCTTTGCATCTTGTAGCCCGAATCGAGCTGGTCGCTTTCGCTCCGCTTCTGCTGCGGCTCATCATCGTATGTGGTCGTCCGGGTGACGGTATGGGTCGAAGATTCGCACGCTGTCGCCGGGGCGAGCGCCAGTGCGGCCGCCAGGAGCAGGCAAAGGAGTCTTGCAATTCGCATCATGACTGATCTCCATACGTTCTCGTTAGGGCGAGCTTCCAGACTCGCCGTTCTTTCGCCAACATAGCCGCCGCGATGAAGCCCGCAGCCCAGGGGCAATCAGGAGATGGCCGGTCCGGCGAGCGCCCACGGTTCACGGCGAGCACACCCCCAACCGGGGACGGCCGGTTGCCTCCCACGCATTCGCGGTTTGGCGTACTCCAGCCTCCGTGACCTCCCTCGTTTTACCCTCGATGACGCTCCACCACGGTGTACTGATTGATCACGGACCACACTTCGGATGCCGGCATGGAGACGGTGACCTCGGCCATGTCGCCGTGGTATTCCGGCGGGCCGACAATGGCGCCGGAAAAAATGGCGTTGACCTGGGTCTTGACCTCGTCGTGCTCGGTTACGAAGTCACGCACCGTCGTGCTGCCGCTGAGCGTCAGTCCGTATATCTGTTCCGCGAGCCGCCTCTTGGCATCCAGCTCGGCCGCCCGAGCGGCCTTGAGCTTGCCCTGTGCCGTCTGAATCGCGCGGTCGGTGCCGCTGCCCGTAGCCGAAATGCGCCGGCTCATCCATTCGGGCATTTGAACCCCGGCGCTGCGCGCCTGATCCAGGAACCGCGAGTTGGGAACCCCCATGCCGGTCTCGCGAATCATTTTGCGGCGGATGGTTTTCTTCACGTTGACGATATCCGTCGTGGTGACGTGGTCGCCTTTGTAGTACGCGGTGTGCAACTCCTTGATTTTCGTAAAGACCTTCTCGACGGGAACCTCGACCGTCACCTCGACGATCAGCTCGTTGTCGTGAAGAAACTTGCTGACCGCCTGCGCGCCGATCACGATGCCCCGCGAATGGGTCGTGATTTCGTCGGACTCGGTCACGAAATCGCGGACGAGCGTGTTCGAGTTGAGCCGAAGCCCTTTGATCCGTTCGAGCAGACGCCGCTGGGCATCCACCTCGGCCGCGCGAATCGCTCCGAGGCGGGCCTGGGGCGGCACGCTCTTCCAAATGTCCGGCAGGGAAAGCGGCGCGGAGAAGCCGGGCGGGAGGGGATCAATCGCATCCTCAAATCCGGGCGCCACTTCCGGCCTCGGCGCGCCCATCCCCGTAACGCGGATCACATCCGTCTTCACCGACTGCTTGATTTCCTCAAAATCCGTCGTGTGGACGGTGTTTCCTTTGTAGTAGGCGCTGTGCAACTCCTTGAGCTTGGTAATCAGTTTGGCTACCGAAACCTCCCCGTCGACCTCGCAGGATCCGTCCTCGTAGTAGCGGGGTGGGCCCAGACGCACGCCCTTGACGAACTCGTTGACCGAGGTCCGAATTTCGTCACTTTCGGTCACAAAATCGCGCACGTAGGTGTCGGACGAAAGCTTCAGCCCGTACACCGTCTCGGCCAACTTGCGAAAACAGTCCGCCTCGGCCGCCCGCTTGGCAAGGAGCTTGTTTTGAGCCTCTTTGGCAGCGTTTTGCGCGTACGCGGGGGCGGCGAGCGTACCAATGCAACCGAGCAGCACGGCTGATAATCGGATCTTTAGGCCCATGGCCTGTCCTCCTGAAAAGTGCAATCCAAGAAAGCGTTCCACTTGTTCACGTTAACGAACACCTCCGCCGGGCCTCCGGTGAGTTCCAGCGAGCTTCGCACGAGTTAGGACAGCGGGGTCGCCCCAAGGTTGGCGATACCCCGCTGAAAACCAACGCGCCGGCCCCCATCCGTTATCGAACGGCTCGGGCGCCGTAGGTCTTCACCCGATCGCGGCAGCGGGCGTACTTGGGATCTTCATCGCCGACGCAGGCGAGCTTGTAGTACTTCAGTGCCTGGTCGAATTGACCGGTGGCCTCGCAGGCTATGCCGGCTCCAAACGCGGCTTCGTGGTCGCCCGCGTCTTCCACCATCGCGGCTTTGAAGCTCGCCAGGGCTTCGTCAAACATCTCCGCCCGGAGCATCTTGACGCCGGTGACGCAGTTTTCATTCCCGCTGGATTCCAGGTTCTCCGTGACCTCGATCCGAATCTTCATGATCTTCGAGAGGAACTCCCGCACGGCCTCCTGCACCAGCGAGCCGATGATCGCATCGCTCGACTCGAGATCCGCCTCGGTCTTGCTCGACCCGAAGAAGAAACCTGAGTCCTCCTCGTCGGTTCGCTGAAACATCTTCGGGGGCAGTTGTTCCCAGATTTCATTGTTGGCCGTATCGATCAGACGGCAATCGGCCTGAACGGTCATGTTCCGCGTAATCGTCTCGACCTCCTCAGTACGGACGCTGCCTCCGCCGCCGCCCCAGCCATGGCCTCCGTAGCCGTGGCCGCTCAAGCCGGAAATCGTGCGATGTTTGCCCTTGATGTTCTCGATCTTGGTGTTGACGGTACAACGAATGGTGCCTTGCGCCGCGAGAATTTTCCCCCCGCTGCCGCCGCCCTTGCGGGTCGACATACCCGCGGCCGAGAGATCGGCCTCATCGAACGTGGCGTCGGTATCGCGGCGATCGGAAATGCGGACATCCGTTCCGAAGCGAGCTCGAGAATCGGACACCATCTGCTGAATCGTCGTCGTCACGAAATCGGACCACTTGGGGTCGGTGGTTTCACCGGCGGTGGACGCCTGCACCGTGATGACCTTCATGCCCCGCGGCAGCCCCTTCACGGGGTTTACGGCATAGCCAAATGAGACCGTGGCCGATTCACTGGCGCAGCCGGAAAGCGCCGCTACGGCCAAAACCATTGGGATGCAGACCCATGTTCTTCTGGGAATCAACATACGAGAACCTCCGTATTGATCAAGACAAATCACGCGATAGGAATCACACTCTGCAAACGCACTCGCCCATTGACGCACAGGCACGGGAATTCCAGGTGGCCTGTCGCACGATCCCACCGATTCCCCGTGGTGGTAGCAAAACACGCCGGCCCTGATCCGTCAATACGGAAACCTTCGAATTGACAGGACGAAACGGGTGTTTCTAGAATGGCTATCGGGTATCGGGATCAAAAGGTTTGAGGTTGGCCATGCTGCAGCGACGGAAAACTCGGCAGGTGTTCGTCGGCGGCGTGCCGATCGGGGGTGATGCCCCCGTTTCAGTCCAATCCATGACCAGCACGTACACGCATGAGGTGGACGCGACGGTCGCGCAGATCCGCAAACTCGCCGCCGCCGGGTGCGACCTGGTCCGGGTTGCCGTCCCGGAAAAACGCGATTCTCAGGCCTTGCCCGCGGTTTTGGATCAATCCCCGGTGCCCATCGTCGCAGACGTACATTTTCATTTCGAGCGGGCCTTGGAAGCCGTCGAGGCCGGGGTTCACAAGATCCGCCTCAACCCCGGCAACATCCAGGATCGCGATCAGGTCGTTCGGGTAATCTCCGCCTGCAAGGAACGCGGGATACCCATACGCGTGGGGGTCAATGAAGGTGGCGTGGTTGAGCGGATCGACAAGGCACAACGGGCAGCCCAGAAAAAGCGGCTCGAGGCCAACTACCGCGGCGAAATGATCCGGCTGATGGTCGCGCGCGTCGAGGACTACATGCGGCTCTTCGATCGCTGTCAGTTCCACAATATCGTCTTATCCGCCAAGAGCATTGATGCCGCATTCGTGATCGAAGCCAACCGGACGCTAAGCCGACGGTTCAATCTGCCGCTGCACCTTGGCGTGACGCATGCGGGTCCGCCGGAAACCGGCCGGATTCGCTCCGTCGCCGCGTTGGGCTCGCTTCTGGCTATGGGCATCGGGGACACCATCCGAATTTCCTACGCCGCCGACCCGATCCACGAGGTTGAAGACGGCAAAGAGCTCTTGTGTGCACTGGGGATGCGGAATCGCATTGAGCCCGAACTGATCGCTTGCCCGACCTGCGGGCGAATCGAAATCGACCTGGTCGCCTTGGTGGCCGACGTGCGGCGAAAGCTGTCTACCATCAAAACGCCGATCAAGGTGGCGGTGATGGGGTGTGTGGTCAACGGACCGGGCGAGGCCGAAGGCGCTGATGTAGCCATCTTCGCCGGAAAGGGGCGCGGTATCATTTACGTACTCGGCGAGCAGAAGCGCACCGTGGCCGAGAGCGAAATGCTCGATGCGCTGTACCAGGAAACCGTGGCGTTGGCACAACGCGTCGAAGCCGGCGACGTGACACTCGGCCGAGGCGACGTCTCGATCGTTCCGCCCGATCCGCTCCCCCGAGCCGATGGCACCATTCCGCTGCCCGTCGCCCGCGCGTGATGCTCGCCCCATACCGGCCGCCCTCGGCTGGGAAGGATGTTGTCGAGCGTGGATCGCGAAATCCACGCCCGATGGCGGGTGTACTACATGGCTATGGACCGGTGAAGGATACCTGGAATTCGGCGAAGTCCGCGAGGTCTACGTCGCTGTCCGGGGTGGTGTCGAAAGTCGCGCAGCAGGGCGACAGCATCGCCGGTTCGGGACCGCCGAGGCAGCCGGAAAACTCGGCAAAATCGAAGAGCGTCACTTCCCCGAGTTGACAAACCCCCGCACCGTCACATACGTCGAGACTCAAGCAGGTACCCGCGCCCAACGTACCGCAGGCGTCGCCGGCCGGGCGGAGGCTCCATGCGTCCGCCGCAGCGGGCGGATCGCAGAACTCGCAGTCATTGGCTGGGTTATCGTCACCTTGGGCCGCGCACACCCCGCCGATCAGGCACGCGTCCGCCTGCAGCGGGTTTTGACAGATGCCGAACAGGGTGGAGCAGATGTCCTGCGTGCAGGGGATGCCGTCATCGCAATCGGCGCTGGAGGCGCATCGAATCGTGATGGCCGCCGTCTGTAGATCAATGGGGGCTACGGTCTCGCCGACTTGGTCTCGGACCAATGTTTGCGTGGGGTCGGGATCAATACCAAGTTGGTACGACGCCATACCGAGCGGCACATGAACCGCGAAGGTGGCCCCGTAGGCCGGGCTTCCGCTATCGGCGGCGCCGCTGTTGAGGCTCACGCCTCCGCAGGCAAAATGTTCGGCCAAGCCGTTGGGGCATGTATTGTTGTTGTTGCAAACGCCGATATCCGGGCAGCAACTCAGGATGTAGTCCGGACGGGTGGTATCGACCCCGATGCAAAAATCGTTGAAGCCGCCGGGCGCGTCAGCACAAGCGAGCGCCAGCGGCGTGAGCTTGAGACCCGAAACCGGGTCGGTAAACGAGCCGCAGTCCAGCGTGCCCTGATAGGCCGCAATAAGGATGCCTAGTTGAAGAGGATCCCAATCCGAAAGCCTCATCTCAATCGCGACATCCTGGTCGCCGCGATTCAAGATGATCTGATTGCCACCCGCCAAGAACCAGTCACACGTTGCAGGATCTTGCCCCGGCGAAGCACATTGAACACCGCTGGCCCGAACGGGAACGAACGCCATCGTCACCGCCCCCGGCGCAGCTTGGGCGGTCTGCGCGAGCATCGTCGGTGCCGAAACGGCGCCGGCCAAAACTAGGAATACAGCCCATCTACCAGCGAAAAGTCGTGGAGCCATGTGGAATTTCCCCCATCAGTCTACTCTGCGGGCTCTGCTGTTGCGGTTCATCTGCGTGCTTCCCCGATTGCCCCTCCGCACACGACCCTAGCCTGCGTGTTGGACTTTATTGATCGCAAACGGGCAAGTCAACCGGAGATTCTCTGGAAAACGCAGTTGGAGGCATCCGCCAATCACACCGCCGCACAGGCCGAGCAGAAGACCGATAATAGAGCCCGCACGAAAGCTCCAACCCGCCAGCCGGGTTGCCCCCGCCCGCCGCTGACGGCTCCGCGGAGCCGCAGACTCCCCATACGCGAAGCGCCGACGCGGGCGTCCTTCTCAAATCAGGCATGGGTCGTGAGGCTACGCGTCCTTGACGGCAGCAATGAGGTCCATAAAGGTCTTTTTGCCGTCTCCGAAGAGCATCAGCGCGTGGTCCATGGCAAACAGCGGGTTGGGGATACCTGCGAATCCGGGACTGAGGCTGCGCTTGATAACAACCACCGTGCGGCATTTGTCTACTTCGATGATCGGCATCCCTGCTATCGGCGAACTGGGGTCCGTCTTGGCGACGGGATTCACGACGTCGTTGGCGCCGATGACGATCGCCACGTCCACGGTATCCAGCGTCGGGTTGATGGCGTCCATCTCAAGGAGCTTGTCGTAGGGCACGTCCGCTTCGGCGAGCAAGACGTTCATGTGCCCCGGCATACGACCGGCGACAGGATGGATGGCGAATTCGACGTTGGTGCCGTTGGCCTCAAGCAGGTTCGCCAGATCGCGAACGGCATGCTGCGCCTGAGAGACAGCCATACCGTAGCCGGGGACGATCACCACCCGTTGTGCCCCGTCGAACAACATGGCGACCTCCTCGGCGGAGGTGGACTTGACCTTGCCTTCGTAGACGTCATCCGCGGAGGGACCGGTCGAACCGGCGCCGAGCCGGGCAAAAATAACGTTCCCCAGTGAACGATTCATGGCCTTGCACATGATGCTCGTCAGAATCAGGCCCGATGCACCCACGAGCGAGCCGGCCACGATCAGGACGTTGTTGTTGATCACGAACCCGGTGGCGCAGGCGGCGAGTCCGGAATAGGAGTTCAGCAGGGCGATGACCACCGGCATGTCCGCCCCACCGATCGGGATCGTGATGAGCACACCGAGGACACTCGCCACAATCACCAGCAGCCAGTACCACGTATTGGCGCCGGAATTCAGGACAACCGCGACACTCAGCCCAATCACGACGATCGCGAGGAGCATGTTGATGGCATGGCGTCCCGGAAGCAGAAGCGAGCTGCTAAGCCAATACTTCTTGCCACCGATGGTCACCTTGAACTCGGCCAGCTTGGCGAAGGCGACCAGGCTTCCGGTCAACGTTACGGCGCCGATGAGCCCCGAGGCCGCAACGGCGATGAGCGCCTGAAGATCCGTCGGCGCGTTGCCCTTGAGCAATTCCGCCCCCGCCACCAGAAACGAGGCGCCACCGCCGAATCCGTTGAATACGGCGACCATTTGCGGCATGCCGGTCATCGGAACGCGGAGCGCCATGTAGGTCCCTATGGCGGATCCTACGATCATGCCGGCGACAATCCAGCCCCAGCTAACAATGCCGCCGAAGGCCAGCGTCGCTACGACCGCGATCAACATCGCCACCGATCCGGTAATGTTGCCTCGGACTGCGGAGCGCGGGTGCGTCAGCCCTTTCAAGCCCAAAATAAACAACACGCTTGCGACAAGGTATGCCGCGTTCTGCGCGAATACTGCGGTAGCCGAATCCACGGATTACGCCCTTCCTACTTTTTGCGAAACATGGCCAACATGCGATGGGAAACCACAAAACCACCAACGGCATTGATCGTGGCCAGCGTGACCGCCACCATGGCCAGCACGCTCGCCAACGAGCCCTCCCCCCGACCTGCGGCCGCCAGCGCGCCGACGATCGTGATGCCTGAAATAGCGTTGGAGCCCGACATGAGCGGCGTGTGCAGCGTCGGCGGCACCTTCGTGATGATCTCGAATCCAACGAAGATCGCCAGGACAAAAATCGTTAGCAGACCGATCAGGTCCGCAGCTTGGCTTGCGTCAACTTCCATCGCGTGCTTCCTCAAACATTTTGCTTACTTCCGGCTCCGTGCCGGATCACCATGCCCGCGCGGTAGCCACGGCACCACGCTTGCTTCTTCCGATTGCTCCATGCCGCAGGGCCGGCAACACGCGGCGGGGCATCAGCCCGCAGCGGTCGCTTCGCCGAGCAATGACTTGACCCGCTCATGGACGACCTCGCCCCCGCGCGCCACCAGCGTGCCGCTGTGGACCTCGTTTTCCATATCTACGTTCAGCTTGCCGTCCACGCTGATTTCCTTCAAGAACGTCAACACGTTCTTGGAAAACATCTGGCTGGCGTGGAAGGGGATCGTGCTCGGTAGGTTCGTCGGACCGTGGATGGTGACATCATGCGCGACCACCACCTGGTCCGCCTGAGTCAGTTCGCAGTTGCCGCCACGTTCGGCCGCCAAGTCGACGATCACCGAGCCCGGCATCATCGCCGCTACCATTTCCTTGGTCACCAGAACCGGAGACTTCTTGCCGGGAATGGCGGCCGTGGTGATGACCACGTGGGACTCCTTGCACACCGACATCATCAGCTCCCGCTGCTTGGCCAGGAACGCATCGCCCATCTCCTTGGCATAGCCGCCCTTGTCCTCTGCTCCGTCGGCTTCCAGCTCCATTTCCACGAACTTGGCGCCCAGGCTCTCGATCTGTTCCTTGACCGCCGCACGAACGTCATAGGCTTTGACCACCGCGCCGAGTCGCTTCGCCGTAGCGATCGCCTGCAGCCCCGCAACACCCGCCCCAATAATCAACACGTGGGCCGGAGTGATCGTGCCCGCCGCGGTCATGAACATCGGGAACATCCGCGGCGAGCTTTCCGCCGCTACGAGGACCGCCTTGTACCCGGCAACCGTGGCCA
>JBHHUB010000121.1:0-12501 GCA_046753625.1 Phycisphaerae bacterium
GGGTCCGCGCTTGAGCGGACCCACGGTCACCGACAACCCATTCCAATCGACCCTGAAAGAGTCGGCTGAGCGCCATGACGTACCCACCTCACGCAAGAGACGACCCTTTCAGGGTCGTACGGTGCGGTGGCGGCGCAATCCGGGGGCGGCTGGGCTACGTGGGGTGGCTGAGAAACAGACGCGGCCCACGCGCCCTCGGGTGTGAGGGCGCGATAGAAAAAGGGCGCGCCATTGAGACGGCGCGCCAGTCGAATGGCGCGCCAGGATTTCTATTTCATGGCGGAGTCGATGCGTTTGACCCAGGTGTAGTGGTACTCCTTATCCTCGATGGCATCGGCCACATCGGTGAGCTTTAGTGGCAGGAACGTGTCACACATGACGGCGAGTTCACTGGTGCGTTCGTGTCCGATGCTGCCCTGATAGGTGCCCGGGTGGGGGCCGTGCGGAATGCCCATCGGATGGTAGCTGATGGACTCCGGCTCAATGCCTTTGCGCGACGTGAAATTCCCCTCGACGTAGTAGAGGATTTCGTCGCAATCCACGCTCGCGTGGCCGTAGGGGCAGGGGATCGCCTGATGGCCGTTGCCATCGTGGTAATAATCCACCTTGCGCGGCACGAAGCTGCAGATGATGAAGCCGCGGCCCGCAAATGTTACGTGGATCGTAGGTGGCAGATGAATGGCACCGGTGCGGGGCTGGTAATCGTGGATGTTGAACGCGACGGGGTATGAGAATCCGTCCCAGCCGACCACGTCCCACGGAAAATGCTCGAACTTGTGCACTGTGATTTCGTTGCCGAATTTGACGATCAGCGGGTAGGGTCCGGTGCCGTGCCGACTCGGGTCGAAGGAGAGCAGCTCTTGGGGGAAGCGGAAATCACGATGGCAGTAGGGTGCGTCCATCGAGACCTGGCCGGAGGCGTTGCGAAACTGCTTGGGCACGTCAATGTAGCTGCTCGACTCGAAGACCAGGAAGATGCCGGCATCGCCTTCGCCATGCAATCGGTAGGGCGTCCCCTTCGGAATGATGACGTAGTCGTGCTTCTTGAAGGGTAGGATGCCGTAGACGCTTTCCAGCGTGCCGCCGCCGGCGTAGGCAAACCAGCATTCGTCGCCGTCGCCGTTGCTGAAGAAGTCGCCGGCCGGTTTGTTGGGTTTGCAGATGCCGATGCGCACGTCGTCGTTGATCAAAATCGTCCGTCGCGCGGTGAGAAAATCCCCCGCAACGTCAAGGTCTTGCGTGCGCAGGTGCCGCCGGTGCAGCGGTTGCCTGGCCACGGGGGCGATCGGGCAGAACCCCGGCAGCGTCATTTCGCCGACCGCGCATTCGTCGGTGGGCGGAATTTTGTAATAGAGCGTGCTGTAGGTGCTGTCGAAGCCGGCGCGGGTCATGCACTGCTCCATGAGCAGCTTGCCCTCATGGTGATGCGTTACATGGTGTTTCGGCGGCACGTCGCCGAGCCGATGGTAATGAATCATGGGGTTCTTTGCTCCATATCGTGTGCCGTTGGGCCGGTCTTATGCTGTCCGGCAAAGCAAGGTTTTCTTAGTGTGACAGCGCTTGGACCACTTTTACTAGACCCAGATGTCAGCCTGTGCAGTCTCAAAGCGGCCCCGCGCTACCGGAAACCGGGACGCCGCGCGGGCTGAATCCCGCGGCTCGGTGCGTTTACAGGTTGCCGCGCAGCGCCTGTTCCTCTTCGATGCTCACGAACAGCGCCTTGAAATTGCCGATGCCAAAGCCGCGACTACCGTGCCGCTCGATCACTTCATAAAAGAGCGTGGGCCGGTCCTGCACCGGGGCCGTAAAAACCTGCAGCAGGTATCCGTCTTCGTCCTTGTCCACCAGAATGCCCAGCTCGCGAAGGCGCTTCCAGTCCTCATCCACGTCCCCGACGCGCTCCTTGATGGCGTCATAATAGGTGTCCGGCACGTGGAGAAAATCGATGTCCCGCTTGCGCAACTCGGTGACGGTGTCGTAAATGTTGCCCGTGGCCATGGCGATGTGTTGCACGCCCGGGCCATAGTAGTAGTCGAGGTATTCCTCGATCTGGCTCTTCTTCTTGCCCTCGGCCGGCTCGTTGATGGGGAACTTGCATTTGCCTGTGCCGTTTTCCATCACCTTGCTCATCAGAGCGCTGTATTCGGTGCTGATGTCCTCATCGGTGAAGTGCGCCAGATTGGTAAAACCAAGCACCTGCGCATACCAGTCGGCCCAAAACTCCATCTCTCCGAGGTAGACATTCGTAACAATGTGATCGATGGACGCGAACCCGACCGGTTCGCCGCCGACCGCTTCGATCGGTACATACCCTGGAGCAAAGGCCCCACGGTAGTTTTTCCGCTCAACGAATCGGAAGATCGTGTCGCCGGCGTACTTGACCGATCCGCTGATCAGCGTTCCGTGATCGTCCTCCTGGGCGGTCGCCGGTTTGAGCACGGTGGCGCCGCGCTGCTTGGTCGCCCGCAGTGCGGCCGCGCAATCGTCCACTTCGAGCGCCATGGCCTTGACGCCGTCGCCGTGCAACGCGCAGTGCCGGGCGATTTCGTGGTCGGCGCTGTAGGCGGTGCTCAAGACAAAGCGAACTTTGCCCTGCTGCATCACGTAGCTCGCCACTTCCCGGTTGCCCGTTTCCAAACCCATTTTGGCGACCGGCTTGAATCCGAACGTCTTATCGTAAAAATGCGCCGCCTGTTTGGCGTTGCCGACGTAGAACTCGACGTGGTCGTACCCCTTGATGGGAAGAGAATCTTCACTCATCACTGAATTCCTGATCTTCACCAGCCCTAAGCGCCGCTCGACCCGGGTGAGGCGGGTTGCTCGAAAGAGGACGCCCTCGATGAGATTGCCGACATCATACCACGGAATCCCCCAGACGGCCAAATCGGGCGTCAGCCCGCGATGAACTTGGCCAGCGTCATGTAAATGCCCACGGACACCACATCGTTGAGCGTCGTCACCAAGGGGCCGGAGGCGATGGCCGGGTCCACGCCGAAGCGGCGGAAAGTAAAGGGCAGGGCGATTCCGAGAAAGCCGGCCACCAGGATCGCACAAGTCATGGCGCTGCCCACCGCCATGGCGATCCGCAAGGGTTCGACGGCCACCGCGCCATCACCTTCCAATGATTGCAACAGGGGCAGAAACAGGTAGACGAGTGAGAATGCGAAGACGCCGCAGGGCACGGACATAGCCATCGCAATGCGCCCTTCGCGCAAGAAGGTGCGAAAAATCCGCGATGCGCCGGGGTCGCCCGTGGCGAAACCGCGGACGATCACGGTCGATATTTGAATCCCGCTGTTGCCGCCCATCGCCCCGAGCATCGGCACGAAAAACCCCAAGGCGATAAAAATCACGGCGTCGATGTGCGTTTTGCTGATGCCCAGCACAGTCGCGGTAAGCAGCGTGCCCACCATGCAGGGCAATAGCCAGGTCAGGCGAACCCGGGTGGCGTGGAAGACGGACTGCTTCTCGAACTCGGCCGGGTCCGTGCCGGCCATGCGGAAGAGGTCTTCGGCCGCCTCCTCTTCGGCGACGTCCTGCAGGTCGTCATGCGTGACTCGGCCTACGAGTCGATTCTCCTCGTCGAGGACGGCCGCCTCGGGCACGTCGTACTTCCGGATGATTTGCAGAACGGTTTCCTGGTCGTCGGTCGCACGGACGGCCACCACATCCTTATTGCAAATGTCGATCAACCGGGTGGAAGAGGGGTTCGTCACCAACCGGCGCAGCGGCACCGTGCCCAGGAGTTTGCGTTCCGTGTCCACAATGAACACTTCGTTGAGGTCTTCCTCTTGCGTGGCGTCTCGCACGTAGTCGACGGCGTCGTGGACGGTGGCGGTGGCGGGAATCGCGACGATATCCGGCGTCATGATGCCGCCGGCGGTCTCCTCACCATAGACGAGCAACTGCTCGATGGGCACGGACTTTTCGTCCGGCATCTGCTCCAGGATTTCGCCGCTTTCCTCATCGGTCAGCTCGCCGAGCACGTCGGCCGCGTCGTCCGGCGGAAGCTCGGCGACCATCTCCGTGAGGGAAACCGTATCCAGCTCTTCGACGACTTCGCCGCGGGTGGCTTCGCCGAGCATGACGACGACTTCCGCCAGCGTATGGGGATCGAGGCCGAACAGGACCTGCGAACGCTGTTCATCCGGGAGTTCTTCGAGCAGATCGGCGATGTCGGCGGCGTGCGTCTCCCGGAGCGCTTGGCGCAGGGTGTCGGCGTCTTCCTGTTGAAGCGCCGATTGAACGGAGGCCAGTAAATCGCTTAGCCCTTGCTGCACACATACATTCCCGAAACCAGCGCCCTCGTTGCCGCCGCCCCTACCGATAGGGAGGGCATCGGAGTATTATCATCGCGGGTTGCGCAAAAGCAATCTGACGCTTGATGGGCCTTCGGTAGAGAGTGCATGAGAGTATCGGCGGCCGTGATGGCAGGCTGAAGGCCTGCTCTATAGTGGCCGGGGGCAAGCGCAGCGCCGCCCCCGGATCGTGCGTCCGCCCAACCCTGAAAGGGTCGTCTCTTTCGTGCGATGGGTGCGACGTGGCGCTTAGCCGACCCCTCCGGGGTCGAATGGAATGTGCCGTGACCGTGGGTCCGCCTGAGGCGGACCGATGGCTACTGTAGCGCAGCCTTTCAGGCTGCAGAAGAGATTGGCGATCAATCCGCCCCAAGGGCCATGCACCCTTCGGTAGAGACGTCGCCTCACCGGAAGATCGGAGTCACAATGCCATGCCCTTGACGATCTATAGAGAACAGGATGCCGATCTTTCGTTGATTCAGAGCAAACAGGTTGCGCTGGTCGGTTATGGCAATCAGGGCAGAGCGCACGCGCTGAATCTGCGCGACTCCGCGGTGAACGTCATCGTCGGGCAGCGGCCGGGCGGGAGCTTCGATCGGGCGGTAGCGGATGGGTTCGAACCGATGGACGTTGCGGTGGCTTGCGCCGCGGCGGATCTGATTCTGGTGACCCTGCCGGACGAATCAGCCGGCGAGGTCTACGCGGAACGTATCGCGCCAGCGCTGACCGCGGGAAAGACGCTCGGCTTCGTTCACGGGTTCAACATCCGCTTCGGATTCATTGAACCACCGCCCGAGGTAGACGTGGTGATGGTGGCACCGAAAGGTCCGGGTACGCTGCTTCGCTCGCTTTACGCCGACGACCGGGGCCTGCCCGCGCTGATCGCCGTGCATCAGGATGCCAGTGGCCGGGCGAAATCGCTCACCCTGTCGTGGGCGGCCGGAATCGGCGCGACCCGCGCGGGCGTCGTCGAGACCACCTTTGCGATCGAGACGGAGACCGACTTGTTCGGCGAGCAGGCGGTGCTCTGCGGCGGCGTTACGGCACTGACCAAGGCCGCCTTCGATACGCTCGTGGAAGCAGGGTATCCGCCGGAATTCGCCTATCTCGAATGCGTGCACGAGCTCAAGCAGGTGGTCGATCTGATCTACGAAGGCGGCATCAGCGCCATGCGGCGGCGCATCTCCAACACGGCCGAGTGGGGCGATCTGTCGCGGGGGCCGCGGATCGTTACCGAAGACACCAAGCGCGCCATGACCAAGCTCTTGGACGAGGTTCGCGATGGAACCTTCGCCGAGGAATGGATCAAGGAATACCGGTCCGGCGCCAAGCGATTTCGGGCTCTGTTCGAATCCGACCGCGATGCCCCGATCGAGGAGGCGGGTCGGGCGGTCCGCGCCCTGATGCCCTGGCTTCAGCAGAAGGATTGACGTGCTCGGAGCGCCGGGTGCGAGCCCGGTGACAGCCTGCCGTGGAAGGTCCGCAGGCGCGCCCGGCGGCATTTCCGGCCGGAAGGGGTCCGTGGGCTAGCGCCCACGGCTCTGATTTGATCCGGTCGGCCGTGCCCGCTAGACTCGGGTCGGTGGAGCACGGCGGCCGTCGCCAATTCTCCAACACGCTGTCATCGAGGAGCTTGGCGCATGCCTGACGAAACCGGGACCACGGACCTCGTGAGCTTTGACGATTTCGTCAAAGTGAAGCTGCGTATCGGCAAGGTGATTGCGGCCGAGGACCATCCCAACGCCGACAAGCTTCTGGTGCTTACCGTCGATCTTGGCGACGAAAAACGCCAGATTTGCGCGGGGTTGAAGGGGCATTACACGCCCGAGGCGTTGCTCGGCAAGAATCTGGTGATCGTGGCGAATCTCGCCCCGCGCATGATGCGGGGCATTCAAAGCCAGGGCATGTTGCTGGCCGCGAGCAGCCCTGATCAATCAAGGGTGATCGTGCTGACCGTCGATAGCGACATAGAGCCGGGCAGTGCGGTGAGCTGAGCCTGGGGGCAACCCAAGCGCTGCTCGGGTGTATCAGTCGTCGGGCGAACGCGTCTGGCGCTGTGTTGGAAGGCTGCAGAAGGTGGGCACCGGCGGCGTCCAAGCCGTAGCGTGTGGTGCGCACCTGTATCAGTGTGCGGGCGCCCGTCGACCCGGACGCGATCGGGCAATGCCATGAGAACCGCGACAACCATCCTGACCACCACAGTACTCGTGATCAGCGTGTGCGGCTGCCACGGAGCCGCCTACGAGGCCGCGCTGGCCCACCGGCAGCGGGCGATCCACGATTTTTGGACACGAAGTACCAGGCACGAAGCCGCCCGATCCGCCAATCTCAAGCGCCTCCGCCAAACCGCGGACGAACTGCAAACGGTTTACACGAAAAGGCTTGAACTCACCTTGGAGCGGCTCGAGGCGCGTGCGCGCCAGGACAACGAACGCTGGCGCTCCGAGCACGCCAAGAGACGAGATGCAATCCAGGATCAAGCCGAGGGGCATCCGAATTGGATCGAGCGATTCATCCAGGCCATGTTCTATTGACCCCCTTTCCAATTGCCGCCGGCCTCGCGTTTCGGGGCGAATCGATCCTCCACCGATACCGTCACGGACCCCAATGGTCCCGCCCATCTTCCGCATGGTTACGAACGCGGATATAGTCGCGCGCTATGGATTCACCCACGCAAACCGGCGTACCGAGCTGGACCATTCAGCGATTGCTTACCTGGACGACCGACTTTCTGCATCAACGGGGCGTCGGCGATCCCCGGCTTTCCTGCGAGCTTCTGCTGGCCCACGCCACCGGCTACAAGCGCATCGAACTCTACACGCGGTTTGATCAAGTCCTCGCCGACGAGGTTCTGGCAACGTATCGGGAATGCGTCAAACGCGCGGCCGACCACGAGCCGATTGCCTATCTCGTAGGGGAAAAGGAATTCTTTTCGCTTGGCTTTACCGTGACGCCGGATGTGCTGATTCCTCGCAGTGAAACGGAGACGCTCGTGGAAGTGGCTTTGGATTTCCTCGCCAAGACGGACCGGGATGACGTGCGGATTCTTGATCTGGGCACGGGCAGCGGGTGCGTGGTGATCGCCATTTTGACGCAACGCGCGGAAGCGACCGCCATCGCTACGGACATCAGCCCTCAGGCGCTGGCCGTCGCCCGGAAAAACGCGGAGCGACATGGTGTGGCGGATCGGCTGAGGTTGCTCCAAACAAATTGTTTTACGGATGTCGATTCCGGCAACGGGTTCGATTGCATCGTGTCCAATCCGCCGTACATTGCGGCCGGTGAGATGGATGAGGTCGCCGAGAACGTGCGCAAGTACGAACCGCACATCGCGCTGACCGACCAGGGCGACGGTCTGTCCTTCTACCGGGCGCTGGCTGAGGGCGGCGCGATGCTCCTCAGGGACGGCGGTATGGTGGCGGTCGAAGTTGCGGACGCGCGGTCCGGTCCCGTGCGGGGTATCTTTGAGTCGGTCGGGTCGTGGGAGAATGCGGCGACGCTGAAGGATCGCGTCGTAGGACTGGAGCGGGTTCTGGTTTTTCGGCCAAGCTCAACGTAGTGCTGCGTTAACACGGATGGGATGGCGTATCCCCTGTAGCACAGCGGCCCCCCGCTGTTTTCAGGCCACGACTCTGGGGATGATTTTCGGGCAGCCGTCCCGCCGAGGGCGGCCAGGTTACACGCAAGTCGAGCGCGGCTGGGCTGCAGATGACGGAGCGTCGCGCTAAGGATGGGAGGATAACGCGTGCAGCTTTTTGAAATCGTCGGCGGACATCGTCTCAAGGGGGTGGTCGATATCAGCGGCGCCAAAAACGCCGCCCTACCCATCATGGCCGCGACCATTCTGGTCGACGGCGAAATCGTCCTACGCAACGTGCCCGATCTCGCCGACGTGCGACAGATGCAGGCGCTGCTCGCCCGGCTCGGCGTCAAGTCCAAGCGTGATGACGACGGGACCATGCGTCTGTGCGTCGAAGACGAGATGAACTGTCACGCCGAGTACGAAATCGTGAGCAAGATGCGCGCCAGCGTCTGTGTCATGGGCCCCTTACTCGCCAAACGCCGACGCGCGCAAGTGTCGATGCCCGGTGGCTGCGCGATCGGCGACCGCCCGATCGACATGCATGTCCGCGGATTGACGGCGCTGGGCGCCGATTTCGATCTGGTCGGCGGTGACGTGCTTCTGCAGGCCAAGAAACTAAGCGGCGGGGAAATCTTCCTCGGCGGCCCCTTCGGTGCGTCCGTCACGGCGACCTGCAATGTGCTCACGGCCGCGACGCTGGCGACCGGCCGCACCGTCATCGCGTCCGCCGCGTGTGAGCCGGAAGTCGTCGACCTGGCTGATTTCCTCAACGCCTGCGGCGCGCGCATCACGGGGCAGGGCACGCCGCGGATCGTGGTCGAAGGGGTGGACGCCTTAAACGGCGCCGAGCACACCGTCATTCCCGATCGCATTGAAGCGGGCACCTTCATCATCGCCGCCGCGATTACCAACGGCGATCTCGAGGTGCGCCGCGCCAACATGGAGCATTTGCTGGCCGTCGTCGATCGGCTGCGACGCATCGGGATCATTGTCGAACGTGGCGAGAAGGGCATTACCGTGGCTTCGTCGCGGCGCCTCGAACCGGTCGAGATTACGACGCAGCCCTACCCCGGCTTTCCTACCGACCTGCAAGCTCAGGCGATGGCGCTGCTTGCCCTGGCCGATGGCAACAGCGTGATCACCGAGAAAATCTTCCCCGACCGATTTCTGCACGTGGCCGAGCTGAACCGAATGGGCGCCAGGCTTCGCAAGGAAGGGCCGACCGTTATCGTGCAGGGCGTCAAGCGGCTGATCGGCGCGCCGGTGATGGCCTCCGACCTTCGCGCATCCGCCGCGTTGATTTTGGCGGGCCTCATTGCGAAGGGTACAACCCGAATTCATCGCATCTACCACATCGATCGCGGCTACGAACGCATCGAGGAAAAGCTCGGCGCGCTCGGTGCCCACATCCGCCGCCTGGAACAGTAGCGCACCGCGCGCGCCTGGTGTGACAGCGCTGGATTGTCGAGCACGAACCGAGCCGCTGGCTTCAGCCCGCGCGGCGCCTCGGTTTCCGGTGGCGCCAAGCCACTGGGAGACCGCGCGGGCTGAAGCCCGCGGCTCAGGGTAGCTGCTGAATCGAAGGGCATTCGGCGCGGTTACGCGGACGGAGGCAGTCCTGGCGCTTGCGGTGATCCCGCGGTACTGCGGTGTCTTGGATTTCAGGAATTCGCAACGTCCGAGAACCAGTGACGGTGTGTTGCACTGCTCGGGTCGTCGTGAATCACCGCGACATCGTGGCCGGCCCGATGTTGCATTGCGTCAACATGCCGTCACATCCATCTTTGTTGCCGACCACGCCCCATAACGTCAAAACCGCAAGCAGGCCCTGCTTTCCGAGCCATTATGGCTCTGGTATGGTTCGTGACCCAGTTTGTTCCCGGTTGGCACGCTGCATGCTCTGACCTACTCCACGGGCGTTGGTCCTCAGCAACCGATCCCGTTCGAAATGCGTTCTCGCCCGATTGTGGGCTTGAAGGAAGAACGACCTAGAAGGAGGGAAGCAACACGATGAATGAAGAAACGTTTCAGAGAAAACTGGCCGAGCTGATCGCGGAAATCGGAACGCTTCCGGAGTCGGAACGCGGCAAGCTCGAAATGTTGGCCGAGCAGACGCGTCAGCGCCACCGCCAACTCAAGGAGACCGTCAGCAGCCTCCAGGAGAACATCGATTTCGTGCGCATGAGCATCAAATACATTCTGTTTGATCTGGAAGCCACCCGGCGCGAAAACGCTCAGCTACGAAAACTGCTGGACGAGGATTCCCAGCCCTAGTTCCAAGCCGCCGTCGGCGGGGGTGGCCGCGGCGGCCGACTCTATTTCGCTTCGACGAGTGCGGCTCGTTTCGAAATGAGGCGGGCACACCAATCAGGGAAAATCAAACGCCCGCAGCGTCAACGCCTGCGGGCGTTTTTGCGTGGTGCGTGGTGCGTGCGGCGGCGTCTTTGCAGATGCGTTGCGCCGGCGCCGATACGTTCGGTGGCTGTCCCCGGCCGGGCTCCTGTTGCGTTAGTTCCTGTGGCGTGCGGATCGGAAGACCGTCGGTAGTTTTCGGACGTTGCCGCAGACGTTCGATTAGTTCTTGCCTACAATAGACCAAGGCGTTACGCTAACGTCGGTAGGATTGAGGGAGACGAGGGGAAGCCATGCAGGGGGTGGGTTCTGTCGACATTGATTTTCCCCTGTTCGATAGAGGTGGTCTAGCGACTTCATCTCAGCGCCCCCTGCACACGCCCGGGTTTGGCTGCTTGGGGCTCCGTTCTTGGCGTTGTGTCCCTGGAGAGGCTTGATGCGTCCTACGTGTTTCCTGATTTCTTGGTTGGTGGTCGTTTTCGCCGGCGCGGCCGGGGAGGCGCTGGCGACCATCGATCTTGAATGGCGCCCTGTTGTTCAGGAAGCCACCGTAGGGGAGGTAGTGGCCGTCGCGCTCTATGCGGTGTCCTCCAGCACGGTCGACCAGCCGTTTTCAAGTGTGACCGCAATTCTGCAATGGGACGCAAGCCGGCTGGAGTTGGTTGGCCACGTAGACGGTGGTGCGTTGCCGTGGGACGTCATCGGATTCCCGGACGACTCGGGCCTGGACGGGCTGAACGCGCCGTTCACCGGGGTTGTGCCGCTTGTGCCCGACAACGACGGGTCCGCCCTGTTCCGGGCGTACGTGGACCCCGGCAATGCTTCAGCCTTGGCGACTTCCGACGGATCACTCATAACTACGTTTCAATTCCGCGCTATCCAACCGGGAGCCGCGCCTTTGTCACTCGTAACAGCGCTGGGTCTGTTTTCCAAGACATTTGTAACCGACGCGGCGTTTCCCGGCGTAGACGTGACCGGTACGATCGGCCCGGATGTGCAAGTGGCCATTCAGATTGTCGATTGCAATGGCAACGGCATTTCGGATGCAGACGATATTGCATCAGGTACCAGCGAAGACTGCAACAGCAACGCTATTCCCGATAGTTGTGATTCGACGGACGGAACTGCCGCGGATTGCGACGGCAACGGCGTTCTCGATTCGTGCGACATCGCTTCGGGTGCCGGCGAAGATTGCAATGCCAACGGCGTGCCGGACGCCTGCGACATTGATTCCGGTACCAGCGCGGATTGCGACGGCAACGGCGTTCCGGATGACTGCGACGGTGGTTGCCAACCCCCTCCTCCCCCTCCGGGCGGTGGTGGTGGCAACGGCGGCAGCGGCGGCGGTAGCGGCGGTGGCGGAGGCGGCAACGGTAGCACACCACCGAGTTGTGAGGACTTGGACAGCGACGGGGACAAAGTCAACGATTGCGACGATCAATGCGACAACACGCCGTCTGAGGATCTGGTTGATGCCGACGGTTGCGGTTGCAGCCAGATCGACACGGATGGCGACGGCGTCGGTGATCCTTGCGACAACTGCCCGAACGTGACCAACGCCGATCAGACCGATACGGATCAGGATGGGCTGGGCGATGCCTGTGATGATACGCCCGGTGTCATCGAAGCGCCGGACGGCGACGGCGATGGCGTTGGTGATCCAGCCGACAATTGCCCCGCTAAGAGCAACGGGAGCCAGATCGATACGGATCAAGACGGGGTGGGCGACGCGTGCGACAACTGCCTGGATGTGGCCAACCGGGATCAAGCGGACCGCGACGCCGACGGTATCGGAGACGCGTGCGCACCGCAGACGCCCGAGCCGCCGCCGGCGGATGATGATGGCGACGGCATCGGCGATGAAGCCGACAACTGCCCGGCCGCGGCGAACGCGCTTCAGGAAGACGCCGACGAAGATGGGTGGGGCGATGCGTGTGACAATTGTCCCGATATGGCCAACGCCGATCAGCTTGATACCGATGGAAACGGAACCGGTGACGCATGCGAGGCACCGATTGCTCCGAATTCGCCCACGGACCTGAACGAGCCTCAGCCGGTACCGGCCGTCGATGGCCGCGTGGCGCCGTGCGGCATGTGTGGCAGCGGCGTCGCCATTGTTTTCTTCCCGATGACCCTTCTGTTTTGGATGGGTCGTCGGCGCCTGGACCGTTAGCGCGGAATTGACTGCCGCGTCGCGCTCGCGCGAGGGGCGCGTCCGGGAAAAACGCGCCGCGGGCGCTGTTTTTCTTGATTTTTGGGGACCGTCTT
>JBHHUB010000122.1:0-12476 GCA_046753625.1 Phycisphaerae bacterium
AATCCCAGGGAGCTCCCTCGTGGATTCTGGTGATCCGGTAGGCGCCGTTCTCTCGGGCGTAGTCACAGCCGAGCATGCCTACGCCGACGCGCGGTTGCTTCTCGCGGTCACCGCCGGGGCGGACGTAGGTATGGCCGACGTTGATTTCGGCGATCATCTCGCCGATCACAAAGGTGACATCCTCGCGCGAGGCACAATCCGCGAGCATGGCGCCGTACTGCTCGCGCACCGCAGGCCAGTCGACGCCGTGCATGTTTGGATCGTAGAAGAAATCCCGTTCGATGCGCCAGGCTTCGGTAAAGACCTGCCGCCATTCGGCGCGGGGGTCGATCGTGGCATTCATTCCGGAAAGGGATATCTTTTTCTTGTCGAGCTTCTGGTCTTTGGCGGCATCGATGATCGCCAGCGTCTTACCGCCTTTGCGAACGAGCAGCTTCTTGCCATCGGCGGAAATCGTGAAGTTGCCGACGTCTTTCAAGACCGTTTCCTCTTTCTTCTCGTCGTTGTCCAGATCGAACAGTTTGATGGAGGGCTTCCCCTCAGAGCCGCGGCGCGGTCGGCGCGTGTAGATCAGTTTGCCGTCGTTGTTGACCGCCAGCGGACCAAAACGCCCCCGTTTGACGGGTAGGGGAATCGCACGCCGCTCGAAACCGTCCAGGTCGATATTGACCGGCTCGAT
The DNA here is from genome assembly GCA_046753625.1 of Phycisphaerae bacterium. GTDB lineage: Bacteria > Planctomycetota > Phycisphaerae > UBA1845 > UBA1845 > JADFOB01. The sequence continues at coordinate 680 of JBHHUB010000122.1, forward strand.
CTCATCGTCTTTCTCGCCATCATCCTTCTTGGCGTCGTCGGACTCATCCTCGCCTTTGTCTTTGTCTTTGCTTTTGGCTTCGGCTTGGGCTTGGGCTTCGCCCTTTCCCTTTGCGGCGTCGTTTTTCTTGCCGGCGTCATCATACTTTTACTTAGCGTCGTCGTCTATGTCCCCGTCGGCATCATCGCCCCAATCTTCCACGTCGCTCTTGGGCGCCCAAGGTGACGAGATGTCGTCACGGAGCCCAACGACAAACAGCATGTCCGTATCCGAGTAGACGAAGGTTGTTCCCACGTCTTCGTAAACGGGCGCTGTGAAATTGCGGTTGCTGGCGAAGAAAAGGTAGGCGCCTTTGCGATCAAACGTCGGCCCCGAATCGTTGAACATCCCGGCCGTAACCTGATGCTTCTCGCCCGCGGCAACGTCGTAGAGCCAGATGGACGACACCCGATTGTCCAGCGCTTTCGTGTACGCAATCCAGTTGGAATCGTGCGACCATTTGACCCGAACCGGATTGGCCCAGGGATGCCTATCGAGGCGCCGGCTCTGCCGGGCGTCAATGTCATACAGGTACAGTGCCCCGGTCTTGTCCGAATAGGCGATCCGCTTGGAATCCGGCGACCAGACGGGGTTGTAGCGGAACACTTTGCCGTCACGGGTAAGCTGTTGCGGTGCCTCTTTCCCGTCCGATTGCATGATGTAGAGTTCGTATTCGCCGGTTTCATCGCTGAAGTAGGCGATCCACTGTCCGTCGGGGCTCCAGCTCGGATCGCGCTCGGCCACGCCGCTGCTGCGCGTCAGGTTTCTGGGTGATCCCTTCTTGGCCGGAAGCGTCCAAATGTCGCCGCGGGCTTCGACGACCGCCCGCTTGCCGGTCGGAGACACATCGGCTCCGACCATCCGATCGGAGACGTCTACGATTTTCCGGCGAATCTTCGGGCGATCCCCCGGAATGACGACCTCAACCGTGGCAACCCGACCGGTGGTCAGGTCGAGCAGTTGCAACTCGGGGCCGTTTTGGAATACGATTTCCCCGCCACCAGCGGGCCCGGGCCCGATCGACGGCCACTTAACATCGTACGCGGCCGCGAAAGTGATCTGCTTTCGCTTCCCTCCCTGGGTGTCGTACGACCAGATGTTGAGCCGATGTTTGGGCCCCGCATCCGAAAGGTAGTAGACCGTATCGCCGAACCACATCGGAAGGGTGTCGGTTCCCTCCCAGTCCGTGATCTTCTTGGAGGTGTGGTCGTTCAGATTGAACAGCCAGATGTCCGTGGCCATGCCGCCTCGGTAGCGCTTCCACGTACGCGTGTCTCTTGAGTGCGGCGTATACGCCAACCACGTGCCATCGGCCGATACGGCGCCGTTGGCGCCGTACGGTACGGGCAACCGCTCGGGCAGTCCACCTTGGGCCTCTGTCTGAAACAACTGTTGCTGCCGCCTGAGTCCAGCCAAGCCGTTGGAAAAGTAAAGCAGCCGGTCCCCGCCGGACCAATCACACAGCACCTCTCGCGCGGGGTGAAAGGTTACCCGGTGGGCTATGCCGCCGCCGACGGGAATCGTGTAAAGATCGCGATTGCCGTCGTAGTTGCCGACAAAGGCGATGCGCTGGCCGTCCGGGCTGAAGCGGGGAAACGATTCCTGGCCGGGTGGGCTGGCCAGGCGTGTGGCCACGCCGCCCGTACGTGCGACGGTCCAGATGTCGTTGGCGTAGACGAACGCAACGCGTGATGCGCTCACATCCGGGTAACGCAACATGCCCGCGTGGGGGCGATGCTGTCCGGCAGGCGGCGCGGCCGTGGGTTCGGATAGCGCCGGCGTGTCGGCCATGGTCAGTCCCACGGGGCCGTTTTGAACACACGCGCTGACGGCGCAGACAATGATCAGAGCAAGGGATGTCGTGTGAAGGCGCAAGATGGTTCCTCCGTCTCAGGTTCGAGGGGCAATAGGTTTCCCCATAACTGGGTTACGTTCAGTCGGCCCAACAGGCCGCAACGCCGGCGCCGGCGCATCGACCCGATGCGGTGGCTCACGTTGAGACCGGTTATGCGCAAACCGAAGAGATGGTCAAGTCCTTCCGACGAATTCCTACGCAGCAGCAGGCGGCAAGGGGGGGATGGGGGAGGGGGCGGTGCGCAGGTCCGCGGGGCCCGGCGCCGGCGGGCGGGGCGCTGTGCCGCGGGCCCGGGCTCTGCGTGCGGGGCCGCGCGGGGGATCATACGCATGGGCGTAAGCAAATCAGTTCGGACACGCCTCCAGGGATTGGTCGAGCCAGGCATCAAAAGCACTCGCCCCGTTGAGTAGGTCGATGACCCGAAGAATGTCCTCGGGGCCCGACGTGCCGCTTCGATTGGTGTCTGTGGCGTACTCCGGCCGCGGCGCCACCCCGTTGATGGCGTCGATCAGAGCGAGGATGTCCGCCGGTGAACTGGTGCCGTTTCCGTCGACGTCACCGGGCAGGTAGCCCAGGCAGACCTGCCGACCGGTGTCCTGCTGAAGGATGCACGTCCATTGTCCTGCGGGAATCGCATCGCTGAGCTGGAGCGTCACGACGTTGGCAGTCGCGGTGATACCGGTGATCTGCGGGGCCGGGCCGTTTTGCACGGAAATCGAAAAATCGGATTCCACGAAAATCGCCGCGTCGCAGTCGGGGTCCATCTCAAGCGTTACGCTGGTCCACCCGAGCGGTAGCCAGGGCGTGTCCGGTTCGTAGGGCTGCCGGGCGTCAATGGCGCAGTTGGCTGGCTGGCCGCTCGCGATGGCGCACCCGGGATTGGTCGTAAAACGCCACGTCGGCCCGGTCACGCTTCCGCGGGGGCTCGTCGATACGACAAACCATTCGTATGTGGTATCGTGCAGCAGCGGTCCGGGATTGCAGCTCGTGTCGGATGCGGTCAGATCGGCACACACGCGTACGTGCGGGCCGCCGGCTTCACCGAAAAAGACATCAAAGGTCAAGGCGCATGCGCCTGCACCGGTGGTTGCCCCGGTCGGATCGGTCATCGTGGTGGCATCGAGCGCCGTGCCGTTGACGACTGGGGCGACCGAACGCTGAACATTGCCTACTCCGGCGTCCGTGCCCGGCGCCGAGGCTTGGGGAGCCATTGTGCGGTTCGCCGCCGGCTTGGGCCAGAGCAATGCGCCCGTGGCAACCGCCATGGGGGCTGGCCCCACAATCCGCCGCCCGCCGTTGGGAAGGGCGGTGCCCGAGGAGGCTCCGGAGGACGGATCCGGGAAGAACGGAAAGATCGATAGGTTGTCCAGGGAAAAACGTTGGGCCGTCGGATGAGCGAAGGTGATTGTCGCCGAGGCGGCCGCCACCATGGTCGATGCGCTGTTCTGTCCCTCGGACGGAAAGAATCCACTCGGAATGGCATCCGCCGAGGCCGTGGCCAATGCCTGGCCGTTTTCGTCAAACAACGTCAGCGTCGTGGCGTCGGCCGCAGGTTCGGACGTATTCATCCCAAAGGCGTAAGATACGGCGAACACAGGCACGGAAAAATCAAGGGTAAGCGTGCCCTGCCCGTCCCCTTCGAGGTTCGGCGGATCGTTCAAGTCCGTCACACCCGGCCCTTCCATGGAGATCGTCGCATCGTCCGACGTAAAACCGAACGCCACCGGACCGATCACCGCCCCGACCGCTCTGGTCCCCAGCGGCAATTCGTCGAAGGTAATCACCGTGGCTTCCCGCAGGCCGCCTTCCCACGTCAGCAACACGTCCAAGGGTTGACCTATAGCACCGTCCGGCGGGTCGGGCCTGCGCGTGCCCAAGGGCACCGGGCAGTCCGAATTCGCGCACACCGTGACATCATCCAAGTAGAACCCGGCAAACGCATTGTCAAGCGCGTCACCCGTATCGAAGTACCAGGTGAACTGAATCTGCGAACCGGCCACGTCGCCGAGATCGATTTCGACCTTCACCCAACCGGGGCTGGGATCATCCAACAAGACGCCGTTGTTCGGCGCGTTGGAGGCCAGCAGGGTCACGCCCGGCTCGCCGAGCACCTGCATGGTCACGAAGAGGCAGTCGAAAACGGTCGGGTGGCCCTCCGTTTCCAACTTGTAGCGAAACGAAAGCTCCGCCGGCCCGGTGGCGCCGGACAGATCGATCACCGGCGAACTCACGGAACCGTTGCTTGATCCTGAGTCGTAGTTGCACGCACCGGTGTTGCCGTAGTAGAGCGCCGTGGGCGTCGAATGCCCACCTTCGTTCGCATCACACGCAGTGGTGAGTTGCCACAATCCGCCCTCGATGATGTACCCGCCTGTCCCGTCCTCGAAATCTTCATGGTGGAACTGGTTGACGCACTCGGAGCCGGTCGCCAGAGCAAACGCCGTGCGGACATCCGTGCGCTCACTACCAACGCCGAAGTCTTCGAACGGCAGATACTGATCCTCAATGAAATCCGGGTCTATGTCGTCGGTGGTCCCCAATTCACCATCATCACCAACCCCCGCGATGTTTTCCTGAAGGAAGCCGCCGGCATCCATGAGGCACGGGACGCCGTTTTGATTGTCCGTGTGCCAGTTGCCCAGGTAATGCCCGATCTCATGATCCACGATGTTGCCGACCACCAATCCGATCGCGTCGATGATGGTCACGCTCGGGTCGCGTGGGATGCTGTTGATGGAGTCCACGTCCGGACTCGGTGCGCTCAGCAAGTCAAGGAGCACGACGGCCGTTTCCTCGGTCTCGAAGTTGCCCGGGTCGATGGATTCCGCCAGGCCGATCGTGCCGATGCCGAACTCGTCGATCGTGCCGCCAACGATGACACGACTGACGTTGAGCCCGGGAAACGGGTCTGGGTCATCCCGGCTGTTGCGCAGCTCGTAGTCAAAATGGCCGCCGATCCCGTCCGATGCAAGATCGCCGTTGATGCCCGCCAACCTCAAGTCCTCCAGGTTTTCCTCAACAACCGCGATGATGGCGTCGATAACGGCAGACTCATCCGCCGCAGTCAAGCCCCAACCCGCCAGAAACGTGGACAAGGGGGATAGCGAGGCGATGGGCGGGCCGAGCCCGAACGTGCTTTGTGGGCTGAGGACCGCCCCATCGAAATCAAGAAAGATGATCTGGGTCGAACCGGCAGGCTCGGACTCAATCCCAGGGCGGCGGCTTCGAATCGCCAGCGCATACGTTCCACTGCTGGCCGACGCGAGCGAACGGATTTTGACCAGGTATTCGCCGTCCGCGGGGACCACCCAGGTCAGCGCCGAATCGTAGGAGGATGTGCCACCAATAAACGGCGAAGCAAGCGGATAAAGTTCCGCCTGACCTCTGTGATCGTCGTTTTCGATGATCAACGTGCCATCCAGGTTGGAGATGGTCAAGACCGTGTCCGGCGCGTTTTCCCCCAAAGCGGCCATGCCGATAACGTCGCCTTGTATGGCCGCGAAGCGGAAGTAATCGACATCGGCGTTGGGCGAAATGGCGCCGAACAGGTCGATATCGCGATCCAAACCGGCGCCCACACCCAGGGGGAGCAACTGCGCTTCTGCGGGCGTGTCATTCGGCTCGACCTCGAAAAGCGCACCGGCCACACCACCATGAGCGGCCGCCGGACGCCCGGCTTTGGGCTTCGGGTACTGACACCAGTGGCCCGGCTGCGTGAGGTTGGATGCAGCGACCACGCCCTTGGCCGGCGGAGCTTGGATCGGAGATGCCGGGGCAGTCCCACCCGAGCTTGCGGTGGCGACCGAATCAAGAGCGGCTGCGGCCACCGAGAACACGGTCAAAGCCACTGCAGCCTTGACGTCCTGTGAAATACGCCTCTTCCGATACATCCATAACCCCTTCACAAACAATGTGCTGGCTCAAAACCCGCCCGTAAAGAAACCACTGTCTTGTGCCGAGAACGAAGAAAACCCGCACCCCGGACGCCCTCATGGCTGCGGTCATTTTCCGCCCCGGCGCAAACACCGAAAGCCATTATAGCGAACAGTGGGGTGTCTGTCCCCTGGTTTTTGCTCGGCGCGTCCCCCCCAAGCACTGCGGCGCGTTCTCGGACCTTGCGATCGGCGGGAGGGTCGTGGGCATCGATCCACAGCCATATTTCCAGGTTCGACGGTAGCGGGCGTAGGATGAGTCTGCGGCAACGGTACTCGGGGAGGCGGTTCGCCCTCGATCGCCCGGATCCAACGAAGCCGGCGCACGGGGCATGTCGGCCGATCCGTGTTACCTCGAAGACGTTACATCGTCGGGCTTTTGAATGCCGTATTTCTTGAGCCGGTGGCGAAGGTGGTAACGCGTGATGCCGAGCGCCCGCGCGGCGCTGGATTGGTTCCACCGGTGCTCCTTGAGCGCACTGAGAATCAGGCTCTTCTCCTGCCCCAACAGGGTGGCGGGATTCTCCTGAGATCCATGGTCCTCCCTCTCGATCATCTGGATCTCCGGTGGCAGGTGGTTCGGTTTCAGCACGGTGCCGTCCACCATCAGGACCGATCGCTCGGCGACGTTTTGCAGTTCGCGAATGTTTCCGGGCCAGTGGTAGGTCTCAAGTAGCTCCATGGCCGCTTTTCCCACCGACAACGCGGGAATCCCGAATTGGCGCGTGCTTCGCTCTACGAAGTGGTTGACCAGGTCGGGGATGTCCTCACGCCGCGCACGAAGAGGGGGGAGCTCGATGGGGAAAACGCAAAGCCGATAGTACAAATCGTCGCGAAACAGACCGTCGAGCATCATGTTCTTGAGGTTGCGGTTTGTGGCCGCGATGATGCGGACATTGACCGAGATGGGCCGGGCGCCGCCGACGCGCACCACCTCCCGTTCTTGGAGCACGCGGAGCAGCTTGGCCTGCGTCGACCGGCTGATCTCGCCGATCTCATCCAGGAAGATCGTTCCGCCGCTGGCCAGCTCGAACCATCCTTTTCGCGGTGCGACGGCCCCCGTAAACGCACCTTTCTCATGGCCGAACAGCTCGCTTTCCAAGAGCGTTTCCGGGATGGCCGCGCAATTGACCGCCACAAAGGTGGCGGCCGCGCGGCGCGAGCAATTGTGCACGTACCGGGCGGTCAATTCCTTGCCTGTGCCCGTTTCACCAAGAACCAGGACGGTGGCGGTGCTGGGTGCCACACGGTGACACAGGTTCAGCATCTCCTTGAGTTTCGGTGAGTTGCCGATAATCGTCGGGCCCTGCGCAACATTATCCTGCAGCCGCGCAAATCGCGTTTTCAAGTCCTCATGAAGTTGCGCGTTGTGGGCGGCGGTGGCCGCGAGCACGCCGAAGACCTGCAGTATCTTCAAATCTCCGTCGGTAAACTCATGTTCGTCGAGACGATTGGCGACTTGAATCACGCCCAACAGCTCGCCACGACATACCATGGGGACCGCCAGGGCGCAGCGCGTGCGCATGCTGCTGATGTCATCGATGAATTTTTCGTAGTAGCGGCTCTTGGGCACGTCGGGGACGTGCAGGGGCTCGAGTGTATGCACTACCCGCGCAGCGATGCCGCGATCCAGCGCAAACGATCGCCCCACCAGTGCATCGCGATGGTGCCCCAACGCGCCGACGAGCACCAACGCCGCCCGATCCGTGTCCAACTGAAACACGTTGCTCGCCTCCGCCCGAGTCACCTTGCAGGCCAGTTGTGCCATCTTGCGCCAGACGGCTTCCAACTCGAGGGAGGAATTGATGGCCGCAGCCGCGTCCGTCAGAGCGGACAACGATGTCGGCGAAAGGGAGTGGTACAGATGTTCCACGACGCGACCTCACACACAGAAGGGAAAGCGACGCTTTGATTATCTCAGGATCGCTCGATTCGGTCAATGCGCCGGTTGGCGAAACGGAGCGGGCACCAGAATCGCCCATCTTCCCACCGGTGGCTCGCCGCTACATCCAGATCCGATTGAGCGTTTCCGCTTGAACCGAAGGCGGCGCGGACCACACCAGCAGGAACATGGCCTCGCGTAGCAGCCGTTCAGCCCGGTGGCCCGCGAGATACCCCGTTCCTTTCGCGAGAACCATCAAAGTTTTGGCCAGGCGACCCACAAGATCGTTGACCTCACCTCGCAGCGCTACTCGATGGATCCCCGCATCCGAGTGATCCGATTGTTCAGCAAAACCGTACGCCCGCTCCCGTACGGCAGCCATCCGCGTACGCGCTGTGGCGATCGCATCGGCGCAATCTCTTGCGTTGTTGCCGTATTCATCAATCAAGGCCAGCAACGCCCTTGCGACTCCCAGGCCGACAAAAGTAACCGTCAAGGATTTTACCGGCGCTCTTCGTTGCAGGACATCGTGAATCGGCCCTCGAACAATCTGCGACGTATTTACCCGAACCGAGGTACAGCGCACTTCGCTGGTCCCGCTACCCGTCAAGGCCAGCAGTCGCGCGGGTTGGCCGATCGTGATGCCTTCAGCGCTTAGTGGCACGCATGCCAGTATCTGCCGACCGTTGTCCAGTACGGCACCGGTCACGACCTGATCCGCGCGGGCAGCGCTGGTTACCCAGGGCATGCATCCTTCGAGGACAAAACCATCGCCCGAGTCGATCGCCACGAGTGCCGGGGCGGTTCCGCCGCGGCGCGAAGTCGTTAGTTGACTGATGCCCACGGTAAGCAGCGTCTTGCCGGCAGCGCATCCGGGTAGTATTCGGTCGGCCAGCCCGGCATTGGTCGTGTTGGCAAGCAACTCGCCGGCTGCGTCGTGCTGGGTAAGGACCAGAGCTGATGTCAGGCTGCCGGCGGCTACCGCCTCGTACTGCATCAGCCGCTGTTGTGAGCTGGCCCCCAGTCCGCCGTGGACGTCGGGCACGACCATGGCGAAGCAACCTGCCCGGCGCATGATCGCGATCATCCTTTCGGGCCAGCCCTCTTCGGCAAGTGACGCCTCGGCCGCAACCAAGTCCTGACTAAGGGAGCTTAGCGATGCCTCCGTGGGGCGATGCATGTCGTCATTCATGACTTGGCCAGTCTTGCGTACACAACAGAGCCGCATCCCGATCGATCGCGCTGCTTCATCAAGAGCGCGCGCTTCGATCTTGTGCGGGGGAGTCGACGACTGCGCGGCCTCGGCCGGATCGCTCCAAACCGCGACCCGAAAAATGCAACCGCGCTGAGGCCGCGGCACGACCGTATAGGATAAGCCCATGTCGACCAAGATGGAATAGACTCAGCATGGACCCGGAGCCAGTGGGCCGCAAGGTTCGCGGTGGCCCGATTCTGTGTTTTTGAGGGATCCACGAAGAAGGCCCGCGGGCCCGATCCGCGCGGCCTTCCAGGCATCGCTCGACAACCGCTACAAAGAAAGGAATCCACGCGGCGTGCTGCGATCGACATCCGACGGATGTAGGCGCAGGACGAACGTCAACGTGGCTGACACCAGTAGGAAAAGCGCCATGACGATGACGCCCCAATCGGAAACTGCGGGCACTGGATTGCCGTCGCTCGAATTGAGATCGAAGGCGATGCCTACCGGCCCGGTCAAGCCGGAAGTCACAACATCCTCAACGGCCGATCCATCAAGATTGGCCCGCTGTATCTTGGTGGTGCCCGCGTCACACCATTACATTTTGCCTGCGGAAAGGTCGAGTGCTATGCCGTTGTAGTTGCTGCTTGGCGTTCCGGTGACCAGTGTTTCAACGCTGGATCCATCGAGATTGGCCCGGTTCACAACGGACATGATCTGATCCTGTTCGTTTCGAAGCTGCGTCCAGTACATTTTGCCGCCGGCCACATCCAAGGCCAAACCCCAGGCACCGGTATCCATACCATTCACGATGAATTCGAGACCGGTACCGTCGAGATTGGCGCGTTTGATGTTTCCCCCGAATAGGCCACCGAACTCGGCCCAATAGACCTTGCCACCGGCCGGATCGAGCGCGACGCTCGATGGGCCTTGTATGCCCGAACTGATAAGGACTTCGCCGTTGGCACCATCCAGATCGGCCCGATGAATCTTGTCGGGCATGTCTTCGTTGGCCCAGTAGACCTTGCCACCATCCGCGTCCACGGCAATGCCTGTAGGGAAATTGATCAAGGTGGCGACATCCTCAAGCCCCGAACCGTCCAGGTTCGCTCGTTGCACCTTGCCAGTTCCTGCGTCGGACCAGTACATTTTGCCTGCTGAGCTATCAATATCAATACCAAAGAGGAAGGTCACGCCGGGGACGGGGATGGTTTCGACATGGCTGCCGTCCAGATCAGCTCGTTGAATGCTTGCGCTACCAAATCCTCCGTTAACCCAGTAAATCTTTTGCGCAGCGGCCGACGGCAATGTGAGATTCAATGCCAGCGCAACAACAGGCGCCGCCATAGCCGTTTTTCGCATCGTTTCCTCCTTATCATTGGAGTTGTCAAGAGAATCTACACAGATTGGATCAACTGTGCAGTATAGCCGTTCGTCGGTGGCGAGTCAAGGTCGCGCCAGGATGCATGAGGGATGCATGAAGATGAAGAAAGCGTAGGATTCTCCATGCGAATGGAACGCTGCTATCTTCAGCAGCCCGTTGAAGCCTCGTAGTACCCCCATCTTGCCCGGTGAATCTGCTACGCTGGCCCGCTTAGGCACGCAAAGCCGCGCCGGTGCCGGCCTCGGTGCACGGGGCGATACCACCTCCGAGAAAACGCCGCATGTCTCGGGATCCATGCGGCGTTGGAAGTCGTGATGCCGAGCGATTGGCCTTTCGGTACGACATCGGATCGGCACGCAATGTACGGCATGCTCCCTCTCGGTGTCGCTCGGTTCCGCGGACGTCCAAGGAGCATCGGTTGCCAACACCCGCCGATGGATGGACCGACAACGAACGCTCGGGGAGGTTACCCATCCTCGACGATTGGTCCGGATGCCGGTCAGAACTGCAGACCGCCGGCCTGCCCAGGGGGCGTCTGCCCGGAAGATGGCCTCCAGACCCGGCCGTCTACGAGATGTCGTAGCGGGGAAGGGGCCTGGGAATTCGCTCAGGGCATCCTTGACCGTCGTCGAAGATTCTCGTAGGTTTTCCGGCGATGAGTATGGCAGGCGATGCGGTGCATGGTCGTTGCCGGCAGCGGTCATCGCCACAGCGTGGCTGTTGCGGCGGCCACGAACCGTACCGGCCGCAAGGGCGCGGTCATGCGGACGCTGGCTGGCGACAACGCTCGAATGTTGAGCAGAATTCGCATTGCGCACCACTTGGAGAGGTGGGTGAGTGGCTGAAACCAACGGTTTGCTAAACCGTCGTACGGGGTAACCCCTGTACCGCGGGTTCGAATCCCGCCCTCTCCGTTTTTCCCGTGAGAACCGCCTTTTTGGTAGTGTTTGCGGTGGTTCTTGTGCCCTGGCGCTCCTTCATTCGTCGAGCCCGATAGTCTACCTGCGCCTACAGAACTCGACTCGCGCTGACCGTTTTGCGCCAAGTAGAACGTCAAGTTTTGTTGATCGGGTTCGGCGCCATCGGTGCCCGTTGCACGGGCGGCTTCTTGCGACGGTCTCGATAGGTTGGGCAGCACCGCCAGCGCCGCCGATTGCTGGCCCGCGTAGCTATGGGAGTAGCGGTCTATCGTCAAGGAAACCGTCGAATGACGTGCGAGTGCCTGTGCTGTCTTGGGATGCACGCCTCCTGCCGCAAGTTTAGTTAGCAGTACAGCGCAAGGTACGTTTGTGGTTCCGTACGCAAGTTGTTGCTGCACAGAGGATTACGTCGCCTCTCAGCGGCGCCGAGTTCGTCAGGTGCCTTTCGCAGAGTTCCAGCCAGGAAACCCTGACTGGCAAGCCGCTGGGCCCGCTTTGGGCAAAGCCAAGGGATACGACTTTGCGCTGTACTGTTAGTCACTAAACCCACGGCCTCTGGCCGTGCGACCCGAAGAGCTTCGGAGCGA
>JBHHUB010000123.1:0-12325 GCA_046753625.1 Phycisphaerae bacterium
GCCCTCGGCTCTGATCCGTAGAGAACCCGAAAGTTTAGGTGTGTCAAAGCACTAGGTGAGCCCCGCCATGGGCTTGGGTGATATCCGAAAGACCCGTCCGCGGACCGGCTCGCCTCCGTGATTGCACGTTGCCGCGAGCGTAACCGCGACCTGAAATCCGAGCCCTTCGGCGGTTTCCGGGAACGAATCCGCTATGCGCCGGTTGGGGTCCGCAATCGCGGCCATGCCTGACGGCGCAAGAAGTTGTCTGATGCAGCCGAGCAGCGGTGCGTGATCCATGCGTTCGTAAAGTACATCGGCCGCGAGGATACGCTCAAACGGGCCCGCCTGGAGGGTCCGGTTCCAATCGAGCAACATCGTAGAGGCGAATTGTACGCCGTTCTTTTCGGCGTTGTGGCGGGCAAAGGCGATCGACGTGGGATCGTTATCGGTGGCCGTGACCTGCCATCCACAACGTGCCGCCGCGACGGACACGAGCCCGAGCCCACAACCCAGCTCCAGGGCCTCCTGTCCTCGACCCGGACGCTCCGCGATCACCCACTCGGCCAGCATCTTGGATGCGGGCCAGAGCTCCATGCCGTAGGGGGCTACGTTGTCCTCCACGAATCGCTTGGCGTAGTCCGGAAAGTCCAGCAACGCGGCCGCATCCGCAATCCCGTCAATGAGAAACCCCGTATTTCCGATTTCCAGCGTATGCGTCACGATCGGTAGCTCGCGAAAGAATCGCTTGCCATCGACCCATGTGAAGAGTTCCGCATCGTGTCTTTCATTCATATTGCGCGACCACCCTGTGGAGTTCATCAAAACGCCAAGCCCGCCGGGCTCCGCAAGGCGGACAGTTTATTCCAATGTCGCCCACGATCTACGCGCGAATCTCGAGGGGAACCCTCGGTCGTGGGCAGGTCCAAGATGGGCTTGGGGCAGATTGCAGTACTACTTGACCTCAATGCCCCCCACGCGCGGCGGTTGTTGCTTGGGTCGGTAGCGTGTGCGCAACGTGCGTTTTTGGGGCGCGCGGCGCTGCTGATTTCATCGAGCGCACGACAAGGCGAGCGGGCTGCTGCGCTGATGGCAACACCTTGGACGTATTTTGGGTGGCTTTTGCGGGTGTGCCATGGGTGTTGCAGTCAGGGCGCACGGCCGTCGCACGATGGATTGCAGATGTCGTTTCTTGTCGAACAGGTAGGGCCGGCGCCATACACGTGCCGTTTTCGTGACGTTGCGGCGTGGTCTTAGCTTCATTGTCGCATGGCATTCATCCCGCAGTGGCGGCCGGATAGCACTATGGCCGCGACGATCCCATAGCCCAGTAGCACGCGGCCTATTCGTCATGCATTCTTCGTGCTGTCGGAGTGGAGCTTAAGCGCCGGGCGGAATTGTGTCGGTTTAGAACACCGCGCAGACCGGTCTTCGCGTGCGTGGTCTTCGTGTGGTCGATCGAGTTGCCGCGCTGGAGCGAGACGGCTTTTTTTTTGATTAGGGAAAACTTCCGGAGGGGGTTGTTCTTGGTTCGATCAATTGGTACAGTCGACCCTGAGGCGAAACCGCCACACATGCGATCTTGGTCGGGAAACTCGAGATTCCCTCGAATGGCTGTGGCGCTGTTCCGTTGGTTGCGGGGTAACGCGGTGGGTAGAGTCGCACCATTTCATTCTAGTGGCCTGGCAGGCAACCGAGTGTTGCACAAATCCAATGGCCACGGGCTCACATCACGGGTGCCGCTGCATGGTTGCGCGGGGGGATGGTTTGGCCGCCCTTCGCACGGAATGCGAATACGTAGATCGCGTGATCGGGCGCACCAGGAAGCGTCAAGGGTTTGGCGTTTGGAACGGCGCGAGGTTGGCGCTTGTGCTGAGTCGGTAGGGAACAGGGAAACGGGTCGATGTGCGAGGGCGGGGTATTTCAAATCGGTGGAAGTGTTGTTTCGCGCGCGACGTGACCAAGGCCGAAGTGCGGGGCGCACGCGCCTCGTTGGGTGCGGGCATCGATCCCGCAGACTCGCAGCGCGTGGGCGTGTAGTGGTCGTTCGCCGGGCCGCATTGGATCACCGGAGCCGGGTTCTTTTCGGGGTCTGCAAGATGTAAGGAGAAGAGAATATGCGTTGCAAGAGGCTCTTGATCTTGATGACGGAAGGGAAACGCGATCCAGAACCGATTCTCTCGTTTCCAAAAGCGGTACGGAGCAGGAACGGGGGCCGGGTGACTCCATGGGTAGTTGCCGGCTGCCTGCTGTTTGGGGCCGGGCGCATGGAAGCGAGTGACGTCAGCCTGCCGGTCCAAGTCACCTCGAGCGGTTTCTACGAGCGCGGACAATCCATCGTGTTCGACGGTGCCAAGTACTGGCTTTTCTACGGGCGATCGGCCACGGTCACGGCGGGTTTTCAGGCCGGCAACCCTGACATCAACGACTACGCGGTGTACTACAAGACCGCGTCCTCGGTTGCCGGTCTGGCGGCCGCGCCACCGGCACCCATCGCCGGCGCGGGCGTCTTGTCCAACGCCAACAGCTACCTCGGGGAGACCGGTTCCGCCGTTTGGAGCGGGGAGGTTTGGGCGTTTGCGTCCATTGATCTTGGGGCGTCTGCGGACGTTTATGGCTGGTTTTTTGACGGGGTCAACTGGAATGAGGTGGCCTCGATGGCCACCGGTCTGTCAAACGGTTCCGCGCACCACGACGAAATCGTGTTCAACGGCGAGCTGTTCATGCTATTGCGACGCAGCAATTTCATGACGACCCATACTGCCACGCCGAAGACGGGCGGCTGGAGCCCCGAGGTGCCGGTGGGAGTGGGGGCGGACGCCGGCGGCGGGCTGGCACACTTCTTCATCGACGCCGGGAAGCTCTACATGGCGGTGCTGCGGAGTTCGGTTCCGCGCATGAATTTCATCTTTGAGTACGACGCGGTTGCGGATGCATGGCTCAAGGTCGCGGAAACGGCTTCCGCCGGTTGGGATCCCACGCTGTTCAAGGTGGGCGGCGCGTTTGTCTTCGCTCAGGCGCCGTTTTCGGCCGACGGTGGCGGTCGCCAGTGGGTCATTCAGTGGTCGAACTCGGTGCTGGATGCAAGCTTTTTCAGCGGCGGTTCCAAGCTGGTGACGGAGGGCAAGTTCGGGATGGACACGTGGATTGACATGTGGCCCATCGGGTTCACCGATAACCTTGGCGATACCTACCTGTTCTATACGTCCGAGCGCAAACCGGGCGCGCCGGGCACGGAAATCGCCGGCAACATCTGGCAGGTACCTGTTGAATGGGACCTTTCGGGCAACCACCACACCTACGTACAGGAAGCGGTCGACGCGGCCGTTGCGGGCGGAACGATCGGCATCGCGACGGGCAGCTACATCGAAGACGTAGCCGTCACGGTGGGCGTGACGCTGGCGGGCATGAATCCCCCCGACGGCGCCGCGGCGGCGGTCGTGAGCGGCACCATACAGGTGCTGGCCGATGGCGCGGCGATCAACGGCCTCAAGGTGAATCCCGGTTCCGTGGTCGGCGGTGGTGCGGGTATTCTGATCAACGCGAGCCAAACTGCGGTCACCAATGCTATCGTCGACGGCCTCGTCGGCGACGGCACGGGTACGATCAAAGGCATCCACGTCTTTGGTGGCAGCTTGTTGACCGACATCGCGGTGACGGACAACATCATCACGAACATCGACAATCCCCCGTCGCTTCTGGGCGGGTTTTCCGGAGCCGACGGCATCTCGGTGCAAGGCGTGCTCGACGGCGTCCAAGTCGTCGGCAATAGCGTGCAGAATGTTCAGTCGGCGGGTTGGGCGTTCGGCGTGGAGGTAACGCCGACCGCCGGCGTACCCTCCGGATCCCCGCAGAACGTATGGGTTGGCGAGAACAGCATCAGCACGGTCAATCTTGGGATTGTCCATGGCGTCGACGTGCTGCTCGATCCGCAGGCCGCGCCGTTTCCCGGCGTAGGACTCAGCCTCGATGAAACGACTCCCGGGGCCGCTGACGGCGATGCAAGCCAGGTGACCGTCGCCGGCAATGCCTTTGAGGGCGTTCCGCTCGGCGTGTTGAACAAAGACGTGTTGCACGTTCTCAATGCTTCAGGGAACTGGTGGGGCGGGAGCGACCCCGCGGTGGTGGCGATGATGGTGTTGGGGGCGGTGGACTATACGCCGTGGCTGGGGATCGGTACGGACATCAGCCCGTCTCCCGGGTTCCAGGGCAGTTTCTCAACGCTCTTCGTGGATGATGACAGCACACAGGTGGGGTTGGTCGGGCGCATTGGGGAAGGGCTTGAGTCGGTGACCGGCAGCACGGTCAACGTTGCGCCGGGCGTGTATGGACCGACGGTGGTGATCGGCGACGCCACACCCGATGGCCTCGTCCTACAAGGCATCGACGCGGTCGATCGCGCCGAATTGCTCGGCGGGGTTTTGTTCGACAACGATACCGTGGCGCAAAACGGTGTCACGCTGAGGAATCTGCTGCTCAAAGGGAACGCCGATCCCGACGTGTCTCTTGAGACCATCGTGAGCATGGACAACCTGGCGCCGGTGAGCGACCTGACGATCGACAACTGCGTCTTTGATGGTGAAGGCGTGGTGGTTGGCGCGGAGGGCGCCAACGGCCGGTTCGGCTTCAACGGCAACCTGTTGACGGGGGCGTTGACGGTGGTGGACAGCGAGTTCCGCAACATTGGGGGATGGTCGGTGTTGAATACGGATTTCAGTTTCGTCGGTCCGCCGATCGGAGGGGGCGAGTTGCCCTTCACTGCGATTACGTTGGCCGACAATTCAATCCACGACAACAACGGGACGGTGGTCCTGCGGGGTCGCCACGACGCCCGTACACCGATCGTCGACGTTCATGGGAACACCTGGCAGAACATCGGCGGCCGTTTTCTGCAGACGGGGCAGCATTGGGCGGCGTTGGAGGTCAACCACGCCGACGTGCTCCATGTCACCGGCAATGTCGTATCGAATGTGGTGCCGGGCATTTTCGGGGAAGGGCAGGCCCTGCAGGTTTGGGACGTCGGCACGGTTGAGATCACCAGCAACGCCTTTATCGACAACGCCCAGGGTCTGTTCGTCTTTGGTGGCGGCGTGGTGTTCGGAGGTCCTTTCGCCATTCCGGGTGGCATGGTTGAATTCAACACGATCTTGGGCAACGCGGACTTCGGACTCCTGGTTGACGCCGCAGCGACCGGGTTACCGCTTAACGCCCAACGCAACTGGTGGGGCGCGGCGAGTGGTCCGCTGGACGCGTCAGGCGTCGACGAGGCGGACGCGCCGTTGTGCTTCGATCCAGCTACCATGGTCAACGCCGACGGCGGCGGCAACAGTGTGAGCGATCTCAACGTCGATTACTGCCCGTGGCTGCGCGGCCCTGTGACGTTGTCACTCAATCCCGATACGAGCTGTTTGACCACCATCGGACAAACGCTCACCGTTACGATCGATGCCACGTTCTTGACGTCCAATGTCGTCGGGGGTCAGTTTTTCCTGAGCTACGACAACACCGCGCTCGCGTTTGTCAGCGCCGATCCGGGCGATCCTTTGTTTGCCGAGTTTTCCGAGTTCGTCGATGAGGTGGCCGGGACCATCGACTACGTGGTCACGGCGCCGCCCGGTGATCCGGGGACCAGTGCCGACGTCACGATGGCGGTGCTGACCTTTACGACGTTGAGCCAAGCGTGTGTCGACGCTGCGGCGCTGGTCTCGTTCCGGCCGATGGCCGATCCGCCGACTCAGCTCAGTGCGCTCGGCGGCGCGGCCGTCTTGCCTGTGTTGCACGATTTGAGTGCGGTCAGGATCGATGTGGCGCCGCCCGCGGTGAATGCGCTCGCGTTAGCCGGGGGGGCTGTCGATGGCGGCTGCGAGGCGCTCGTAACCTTCTCAGCGATTGTAACGGATAACTGCTGTGTGCTGGCCGACGACGTGAGTCTGGCCGTGGCGTTGACTACCGGAAACGCTCAGCTAGGTGTGCCCAACGTCGTCAAGGTGCAAACGGACGATCAGACGGTAACGATTACGGGAGATGTGCTCGTCTCGGCGCTTTCGAGTTGCCCGGCGACCGTCGAGGTCGCCATTGTCGCCTCGGACTGCTGCGCCAATCTTTCGGCGGCGGCGACGGTTTTCGGCGATGTGAACGACGCGACGGCGCCGGTGCTCGTCGTGCCCCCGGTTGCGACGATCGAATGCTCGCTTCCGACAGATCCTGCGAATACCGGGCAGGCCACCGCGACGGACAACTGCGACGTTGCCCCCGTCGTGAGCTTCAGTGACGCCGCACCGGCGGGGGTTTGTCCGGTCGTGTTTACACGAACCTGGACCGCCACGGACTTATGCGGCAACAGTACCAGTGCGGATCAAGTCATCAATGTGGATGACACGACGCCGCCCGCATTTGTGTCGTTCCCGCCGGATACCACGATTGAATGCGATGAGTCCCTCGTCCCGGCCATTGAATACGGGACGGCCGGCGGCGGCATCGCCGTCTACTACAACGACAACGACAACCAGGGTATGGGGGGCAACGGGGAACATCCGGCGAATCGGGCGTTTCTCAAGGCTCAGTTCGACGGCACGAAGAGCCTGCTGGGCGCCGTGGTCGGCGCCCCTTATCTGTTTTCGAATACGCCACTGAGCGGTGGCAGCCTCTTTAGCTGGCAGATTCTGTACAGTGGGCTGATCTGGCCGGAGTCGCAATTCGGCTTGGATCTGGTCACGACGTTGCCGACCGCCGACGGCTCGGTGCCCACACCCTTGCTCCATGCCTTCGACAACGTAGATGGGACGGTGGCCAACCGGAGTTTGGTGGGTCCGGTCACCTGGGCGTTGAACGACTACAAGCCCCATTTGCCGGATATTTCCGCCGGCGACGTAATCAACAGCCTGATTAGAAGTCAATCCCCCGCCGATCCGCTCACGGACCTGGAGATCACCCGGCTCGACGTCACCGGCGCCGGTCCGGTGTTCACGATGGAGATCGCCGGCAAGCTGCAGTCCGACGGCAACCACCACTGGTTTACGCCGTCGACGCCCGATTCGCCCATGCTCGATTTCGGCCTTAACGGTGAATTCTATTTCCATGGCACGCTGACCTACGATAGCACGGGCGATGACGGGACGGACTTGATCAATTTCTATGCGGGCAGCTTGACCGTCCTGGCGAATTCGCCCAACGCCGCTCTGGGCGTACCCGTGGTGGACGATAACTGCGACTCCTTCCCCGAGCTTGAATTCTCAGACGACACATCGGGGCTGACGGGCTGCAACGGAACCGGGACCATCGTTCGTACCTGGACCACCGTGGATGCGTGCGGCAACACCGCCTCGGC
Source organism: Phycisphaerae bacterium (assembly GCA_046753625.1). Classification (GTDB taxonomy): domain Bacteria; phylum Planctomycetota; class Phycisphaerae; order UBA1845; family UBA1845; genus JADFOB01. Next base: position 7,307 of record JBHHUB010000123.1, read on the forward strand.
GAATCAGGTGATCACCATACAGGATTCAACGCCGCCCGAGGTGGTCTGTCCGGCGGACATCACGGTCAGCGCCGAGGCTCCGGGCTGCGGCGGCGCCGCCGCGACCTTTGACTTGCCGACGCTCACCGACAATTGCGACGGCGCGCCGTTGGTGGCGTGCGACTGGACGAGCGGCGCGACGTTCCCGGTTGGGACGACCGTCGTTACCTGCAACGCGACGGATGCGTGCGCCAACGCCGTGCCGTGCACGTTTCAAGTAACAGTTGCGCCGACCAACGAGATGGTGGTCGCCGTGGAAATCGGTGGGGGCGTCATTTTTCCCGCCTCGTTTACGCGGTGCATTACGTTTGAGCTTTGGGATTGTTCCGGCGGCGGTCCGGCGGCGGTGGCTTCCGAGATGCTTACGTTTACCGGCGGGGTTGCGGTCGGTACGATCACGCCGGCGTGCGGCGTCTATGCGTGTGTCACTGCGCGGGACGCCCTGCACACTTTGAGAACGACCGACATCGATCACTTCAGCGTGGCTTCGGGGCAATATGTGGCCGATTTCACGGATCAATCCGCTGTTGGCGGCGACAACGATGCGCTGGTCAGCGGCAATCTCAACGACGATTTCTTCATCGACATACTCGATTTCGGTGTCTTCAGCGCGCAGTGGCTGATCAACTACGGCTCCGGGGATGTTACGTGCGCGACGTCGTTCCCTCATGCGGACGTGAACGGGGATGGCGTGGTCAACAACGCGGAGCTCTCGTTTATCCAGATTAATTTCCTTCAACCCAACGAGGCCAATTGCTGTGGCGCGGAAGGGGCGAGTGCGTCGGGCCAGGGGCCGGTTGCTGCTGTCTCCGTCAAGGCGCTTCGGCAATCCGGGCGGGGCGATCTGGCCGCGGGTGATCTGAACGGGGACGGCTGGCTCGATCAGGAAGACATCGCGGCCTTTATGGCCGGTGTTCGTCCGCGGCGGCGACCGGTCGGTCACGACGGTGGACAAGAGCAGAGTCTTGGATCCCGGTTTTCGGGCGATCGAATGGAGCAGGGCGACGGTCGGTAGGCCGATGGGCGGATCTTGATCCTAGCGGGACGGAACGCATCGTTGCGAGCGCGGCTTTGGCCGCCTCGACCAAGGCCACGCACCGTCTCGCCGGATGCGAGGTTGATCGTGCGGTGGCTCTTGGCTCGGCGGCCGCGGTAGTACGACAAGGGGGATGGGGCGTCTCGGCGGGTTGAGTCGCCCCTGCAGCGAATATGGTTTGCGTTTGAGCCTTGAATGTCAATGTTTGGCCACTTGGGTGGCGCGGAAAACGGGAAGGAAGATAGCCATGACGAAGCGCGCTGGAATTCGGGTTTTGCTGAGCGTCACGGTGGGCGCGACGTCGGTGGCTTCGCTTCGGGCGGATGTGGGTTTGGAGTGGCGGCCGGGATGGCAGACGGTGCTGATTGGGGACACGGTGGAGGTCGGCTTGTACGCCGTCTCCGAGAACGGACCGGAGCAGTCGGTCAGTATTATTGAGGCCATTTTGGTTTGGGACCCCGCGCAATTGACGTTGCTCGATCACCTGGACAACGGTCCGTACACCTGGTTTCTGTCCGCGTTTCCTGACGATTCCAATCAGGACGGGCTCAATGCCCCGTTTGCCGGGATTCCCGCCAACGACGGCGACGGCTGGTACAACGCCGTTTCCCTTTTTCCGCCGAATGCGCCGGCGGCCGCGACGGTGGATGGTCTTCTGGTTACGACGTTTCGGTTTACGGCAACAAGCGGGGGCATCACACAGTTGGAGATGCCGGCAACATCGGGGCAAGCAACCCATACGCAGGTGTGGGACGGCAAGACCGCTGGGCTGGTCGTTACGGGAAGCCTCGGTCCGCCGGCCGTCATTGAGGTGATCGACGGCAATTGCCAGGTCGACGCCGACTGCGACGACGGCGTGGCCTGTACGGACGATGCCTGCGTGGCGAACCAATGCGTGTTTGCGGCCAACGATGTGCACTGTCCCGATGACGGGATGTTCTGCAACGGCGTTGAGCGTTGCGATGCGGTCAACGATTGTGTTGCCACCGGTGACCCCTGCGCGCCGGGCACGTTTTGCAACGAGGCGACGGACGCTTGTGATCAATGCCAAACCAGCGCTGACTGCGACGACGCCGTATTCTGCAACGGTGCGGAATTCTGCGTGGCCGGAATCTGTCAACCGGGCACGAACCCCTGCCCGCTTGGTTCCTTTTGCAATGAGACGGCGCAGGCGTGCGACGAATGTCAGGTTGATGGCGATTGCAGCGACGGCCTAGCGTGCACGGACGATGCGTGCGTCGGAGGCACTTGCGTGTCGACCGCCAACGATGCGCTGTGTCCGGACGATGGTCTTTTCTGTACCGGCGTGGAGTTTTGCCTCGGCCTGGGCGGCGACCCCGTTTCGGGTTGCGCACATTCCGGTCCGCCCTGCGACAATTGCAACGAGCTGTCCGGATGCACCTGCGATCCGCCTCTGGTGGAGGTCATGGGGAACCGGTATCTGCGCATCACACCGCAGCCGCCGGGAACGGCGATCGTGACGGCGTTCGTCGTGACATCGTGCGGCGGAACCAACCCCCAATACGTCGGCCCTCTGACCGGCACGACCGGGCTTTCGGGATTCGATCAAGACGGGGACGGCGTGTCGGAAAGCACGCTGGGCGTTCTGGTCGACGATCCGGCGAATGCTTTGTGGCTGGCACCGGACCAATGGGGTGGGTCCGTATTTGTGACCGGCGAATTTATCACCCCCAAAGCGGTGCTGAGCGTGCAGGCCGATTGTGGTCAACCGGGGGCTGCCGACCTGACGTCACCCGTGGACGTGGTCCCGTCATTGTACGGTGATATCGATCTTGACGGCACGGCCAACTTGGGCGATGTCCTACTGATCGTGCTCGGCTTTCAGAACGATTTCACGGATACAACCCGGGCGCTGGTCGATCTGGCCCCGTGTACCACCGACCAGATCATCAACATCGCAGATGTGTTCTTCGGCGTCCTGGCATTTCAGGGGGTGCCGCCGTTCCTGTTCACCTGTGAGCAGAGCGCATGTGCGCCCTGAGCCGAAGGGGCGGCGCCCGATGCGCCGGGCGTATGAGGGTGGCGAGTCCGGCAGGGGCGCGCGTTGTCCCGCGATGACTACAGCAGTTCGCTGATCCGCTCTTGAAGCAATCGGTCGACGAGTTGGGGGTCGGCTTTTCCACCGGATTGCTTCATTACCTGGCCTCGGAGAAAACCGGTGACGGCCTTGATCTTCTTGGGATGCTTTCGGATGTCCTCGATGGCGTCGGTGTTGGCGGCCAGGGCTTGATCCACCCACGCCTGGGTCGCATCGGCGTCTTGAACCTGGAGCAATCCCAAGGTCACGGCCAGTTGGTCGGGCGGTTCGTCGCGATCGAGGACCGCCTCGGCGATTCGGTTGGCGGCCGTCTTGTTGACGGCCCCGGAGTCCACCAGGACGCCCAGGGCGGCCAGGTGTTGCGGACTGACGGGAAGCGCAGCCAGCGACGTCGCCCGATCATGGGCGAGTTGCGCCCAGATGTTCACAAACTGCTTGGCGGTGATGAGAGGCGGCGCGCCCAGGCCGACCACTTGCTCAAAGAGGTCCGCGGTCGCCCGATCGCCCAGCAGCGTCCGCGCGTCACCGGGAGCCAGACCGTACTGTTGAACCAGTCGCTTCTCTCGGGCGATCGGCAGTTCGGGCAGGTCCGCGCGAATTCGCACGAGCCTTGATTCGGAGATGTTGAGCGGGAGCAGGTCCGGATCCGGGAAGTAGCGGTAGTCGTGGGCGTCCTCTTTGGGGCGCTGGAACTCCGTGATCCCACGCTCGTCGTTGTAGCCACGGTTCTCGTTGGGTGCCTTGGACCGAACGTAGCCCGGGTCGTTGCGCCATGCAGCGATCTGGCGATCCACGTCAAACTCGATGGCGCGGCGCACGGCCTTGAAGCTGTTGAGGTTCTTGATTTCGGCGATGGGCGTCGCCACGTCCCCGCCGTCAGCACAAATGCGTACGTTGACGTTGGGCTCAAACCGCATTTGCCCCTTCTTCATCACGGCTTCGCTGACACCAAGGTGAACAACCAGCCGATGTAGCTCGACGCAAAAGACGTAGGCCTCCTCGGCGGAGTGGAAGTCCGGCTCCGTGACGATCTCCAAGAGCGGCGTTCCGGCGCGGTTCAAGTCTACGAGCGTCCCGCCGGGGCCGGCGTGAATGCTCTTGCCGGCGTCCTCTTCCAGGTGGGCGCGGCGAATGCGAATCCGTTGCACGCGCCCGGCCACGTCAATATCAAAGTGGCCGGGGCCGCAAATGGGCAGATCGTACTGGCTGATCTGGTAGTTCTTGGGCATGTCCGGATAGTAATAACTCTTGCGATCCCACTTGGTAAACGAGGCAATAGCGCAGTTCAACGCGAGCCCGGTTCGAATGCCAAGGGTTACCGCGTGCTCATTGACAACAGGTAAGGCGCCGGGGTGGCCCAAGCATACCGGACAGACGCAGGAGTTGGGCGGTGCCTCGAATCGAACCGGGCAGCCGCAGAACATCTTGGTTTCGGTGCGTAGTTGCACGTGGATTTCAAGACCGATGATGGGCACGGTGGGGCATTCGGGCGCGGTCATAGCTGCACGTTCCGTCCACTCAGGAAACAGGCGGACTGTAGCAAACCCACCCCACTCGGCAACCGGCGACCAGGCCGGCAATCTTGTATTTGGCGTGCGTCAGGTTCGAAAGGCATCGGCAACAGTGACGGGCGTAGATCGGAATCCGCGACTGAAGCGGTCCGCTCGGTCAGGCCGCGACATGATGCACCGCGATAAGGTGTGACGATCTCCTGTTGGGATGCCGTAGGAATCGTTCTTGGGATCTGTGGCGAGAGAATCCGGGCGTAGACTTCGACTCTCGAACGGCGCGCCGAATAGGCTAAGGTCGCCATAAATATTGCATTGACGGATGTTTACGCGAATGGGCAGAGGCGGACTTGAACCGCCGACACACGGATTTTCAG
>JBHHUB010000124.1:0-12216 GCA_046753625.1 Phycisphaerae bacterium
CGCGAATGGAGAGGGTTGGCGCGCGGGATGCGGCAGATGGGTCGCCGACGAGCACGACGATGTCCAAAGGGTTGGCTGGCGTAGATTGCAGCAACCGCCGCTGCAACTCGCTGAAGGCCACGCCTTGCTGTGTGAATTCCTCCGGAACCAGCAAGGACCGAATGCCGTAACTCATGGCGCAGCGCCGGCATACGGCCGCCGATGCGGAGATGACGGCGACCGGTTGTTCGGGTTGATACTTGCTGATCCAGCGAGCCGTTCGGCCCGAGTTGGACCAGACGGCGATCAGGCTGGCCCCGAGATCATGGGCCACGATGACGGCGCTTCTTGCCACGGCGGAAGTCGTTCGATCCCGCTGAAGTCCGACGTGCAAGTGCCCCGCGACGTCCTCGGTTCGCCGGTGGGCGACCCCGGATTGATAGGCGTGCGCATGGCCGATGATCCGGGCCATCATCGAGACCGATTCGACGGGATAGCGCCCCGCAGCGGATTCGGCCGACAGCATGACCGCGTCGGCCCCGTCGAGGACGGCGTTGGCCACGTCGCTGACTTCCGCTCGGGTGGGCGACGCCTGGGTCACCATGCTGTGGAGCATCTGCGTCGCGACGATAACCGGCTTGCCGGCGGATTGACATTGCCGGACCATCTGCTTCTGGAGCATGGGGATGCGGGACACGTCCATCTCGACGCCCAGGTCGCCTCGCGCTACGAGAATGGCGTCGGACACGTCGATGATGTCATCCAAGGCGGCCACGGCCTGGGGGGTTTCGATTTTGGATACGATCGGCGTCCGGCCGTCCAACTCACGAATGGCCTCGCGAAGCTCTGTTACATCATCGACCCGCCGGACAAACGACAGAGCCACGAAATCGACGTCATGCTCGATGGCCCACTGCAAGTCGGTGCGATCCTTCTGGGTCAGCGATGGTTGCGATAGATCAGAGTCGGGGACATTGACGCCCTTTCTCGTGCCGATGGTCCCGCCGATCTCACAGCGGCAGGTCAGCTCGTCGGCGTTCTTTTCCGTAACTCGAAGGCGTATCGTTCCGTCGTCGATGAGGATGCGATCCGATACGTTGACTTCATCGACGAGTCGCGGGTAGCTGGTGGCGAAGCGCGAGGCGTTGCCGAGGTCGCATGTCCGAACGACAACGCATTGGTCCCCGGCACCGATCGACGAAGCGTGCTCGTCCATCACGCATGTCCGGACCTTGGGGCCGCACAGGTCCGCCATGACGGCCACAGACGTGTTCGGCCCGGGGAGTACGGCGGCGAGGTGCTCAAGAACCTCGGCATGGTCGTCGAGCATTCCGTGAGACATGTTCAAGCGAATGACGTTGACGCCGGCTTTGACAAAGCGGTCGAGCGTGTCTTTCGAACTGCTGGCCGGGCCGACCGTCGCGACGATTTTGGTCTTTGGCATGGTCGCATCTCCTTGGAGAATCCGAAGGTCCGGTATCGCCCGGATGACGGTACCTCGGCCTGGTTACCACTACAGCGCAAGGTCGTCCCACCGGAGTCTGACGTCAAATACAGCGAACACTACGCATGCGGACCAAGACGCCGCGTTACGAGTCGAACCGAGCGAATCGTTCCGGAAACGATGGCGCAGCTCGTAACCCCTTTCGAGTTCCGCACTTACAAGCGCAGCCACAAGCAACTCTGCGCTGTAGTGTTTAGTACCATCGGCTTGCCGGCGCCCCAACCATAACCGGCGTCGGTCTCCCACCTGGTGCGGATGTTGGTCTTCCACCTGGCCCGGTTGATGTCGTCTGGTGGGCGATTGCCAAGAACAGTTCCGTGGGCGGTCCAGCCCGGGTGCAGGGCTCATGTTGGGCCGCAGCCAACGGTTGGGCTACAGCCAACGGCCGTGCGGGCGCCGGGAATCGCAACCGGCGGCCGGCTCCTGCCGCGGGCAACCTTCGCCGTGGCCGCGAGTTGCGCCGTTCTGCGATTTCTCCCGAATATGACGAAAGAATGGCAGTGGGCCCACCAGGACTCGAACCTGGGACCTCGTCGTTATCAGCGACGCGCTCTAGCCAACTGAGCTATGAGCCCCTACCGCGCCGTCCGATCCGAATCACATCCCTCTGAAACCCGTGTGGGCAGGGTGGTTCTCGCGGCAGACTGCGGGACGACAATGTAGCGGGCCGGCCCCGATTGTCAACACGCCCGTACGATGGGGCCGGTTGTGGCTGCGAGGGGGAGTGCACGCCGACTCAGCCGCCCGTGGGGACCAAGCCGCCGGCCCGGGCTCGCCCCTCCCTCGCCGGCGACGGTTGATGGCCGGTCGTTCGCGCCGATCCGGGGATCGGCGGTGTGAGAACGACCCATGGCGGGAGGTCACCTGCCTTAACCGCCCGCTGAACAACTGATTCTCGGGTGTGGTGCCGGCTTCCGGCCAGCGAGTGCAGGCGGCACCACAAGTCGAAGTGGGCCGGCGCTGGCAGAATCACCGGCAAGACGCCGGTAGCCCGGTCTTTCGAACAGGCTGCAAAGCCTGGTGCGCCGAGACCGGCGTTCCGAAGCGCGCCCACCGCCGCGGGGGCCGGCTCGGGTTCGGTGTGCGGGCTTGAAGCCCCCGACGCCAGCGGACGCATCCCCATGGTCCACCAGTGCCGGCAGCCTCGCTCCGATTACGGCGTTGCTGGATGAGGCCGGCGTCGATGACGAATCTTTGCGGCCGTCAGGAGCAGCAAGGCCAGGACGACCATGCCCCAGGACGAGATCGTGGGGACCGCGCCGGCGGCGTCGCAGGCATCGCCGATACCGTTTTCATCGAAGTCCGCCTGGTCGGGGTTGAAGACATCCGGACAGTTGTCCACGGCCGTGCATACGCCGTCGGCGTCGGGGTCGTTGGCGGCGTCCTGGGGGCACGCATCGCAACTATTGCCCACACCGTCGCCGTCGTCGTCGAGCTGGTTTGGGTTCGGTTCGGTCGGGCAGTTGTCGCACCCGTCTGCCACGCCGTCGGCATCTTGATCGACGTCGCAGAGCGCGGCGTCTGCGACGAATGTACCGCCCAAGGTGTTGCAGTCTTCGTTGTTCATTGCCTGGCAGCCGTCCGGCAGACAGCACCCGCCGACCACGCATGTGTCGATGGAGGCGCTGAGTATGCGGACGATGTCCTCGCGCGTGAGCGTGGCCACGTTGGGGTGCGAGTTTTCCTTGAGTTGCCGGCCCTGCTCGTCGATGAAGCGATCCAATTGTTGCACTTCGAAGAACGCGCGCGTGGCACCCGGTGCGGCCAACGTCGTCAGCAAGGACGGATTCCGCGGGTCCGTAACGTCGACGTATTGAACGCCGAGCACGCTGTTGGCGATCAGGGCGTAATCGTCCACACCCGGCGGATGGATGTGGCTTGCCACGTCGACATCCAGCGCGTTGCCGCCCAGGTCGGGGACGGCCGCGGCTTCGTATACGGCATCCGGGTTGGTGATGTCGTAAATGTGCAGCCCGGCGGCGCCGGCCGCGACGTAGAGGTAGTCGTGCTCTCGTGACGGCATGGTGGCATCGGCCTCGACGTATCTTGTATAGGTATCCAAGCCGGATGCGCCCGGCAATACCAATCCGCCGACCAGACGCGGCTCATCGAAATCGGGCAGCAAATGCACGATGCGCACGCCGAAGTCGGGATCGGCCACATAGGCGCGTGCGGCGAAATCGGACCCCATTTGCATGTGGGCGTAGAGATGTACATCGACGGCGCGGATGCCGTCGACGCTTGCCACAACGGCCGGTGCGGTGTGGTCGGCGATGTCGACGATGCTCAGGCCCGAATCCCCCGCTGCGACAAACAGATGAATGCCCCAGGGGACGGCCCGCAACGCGTTGGGGAGCGGCACCGTGGCGACCAGCACGGGATTCGTCGGGGTCTGCGTGTCGTAAACCTGTACGCCCAGGCTCTCGACGACCACATACAGATGCCCGGCCGACTCACTGACATCCAATGCGGTGATGTCCGGGATGGTCGCGGACGGCGTGCTGGGGATGGTGCCGGAAAGGTCGAAGATGGCAACGCCGGCCGCTCCGGACGCTACGAACACCCAGCGTGCGGTGCCTTCGACCATCTCCGCGGTTGAAGCGACGGCCCGGGGCGTTGCGACAGGAATCGTCCCGATCAGGGTCGGGCCCGTCGGATCGGTCTTCCGGTCGAAGACACGCAGGCCATCGTCGGCCGTGGCATAGGCATAGTCGCGGGCCAGCGCGTAGTTACCGGACCCGAACCCGAGTGACGGCGGCGAGCGATGGCATTCGGCGCAGGTGCGTACTTCGCCCCGGCCTCTCGTTGTGTGCGGGTTGACCGGCTGCAGGCCGAGGCCGGAGCGGCCGTTGGCGGTCGTGGGCATCACCATGTCAAGAATCTTGCTGCCGTCGGGGGCGGTGACGTCGGCAATCGGTTGGCAGCCGACGATGTAGGGCGCGATTCGGCCTTCGGAGTTCGGGCCGATGGAAAAATGCTTGAGCGATTCATAGACTTTGTTGTTGGTCGTTACTTTGCCGACTTCCCACTGCCGCGTTACCAGGTTTTGGCCCACCAGCCGCTCGTCGCGTTCGAAATGGCAACCGAAACAGTTCGGTACCCAAGCGGCGTGGCAGGCGTAGCACTCAAGCCCACCGTCGACTTTGATGTGATTGCCGTTCATCGCGCACGACGCCCTCGGGTTGTAAGAAGGCGACGTCGGATCCACGATGTCCATCGCCTGTCGGATGATGTGCTGCGATTGATCCACTTTGGACGTGAGCGTGACCATTCCTTGTTCGTCTCGCACGACCTTCACCAACGGTAAGCCGTCGTGGTCGATCAGCGATGCCTCCGCATAAGGGGTGCCGTGACAATGGCGGCATTCGATGTTGGTGGCCTGATCCATGTGTCCGTAAATGTTCCCGTCGCCCATAATGGCCGCTTTGGTGTGGCAGTCGATGCAATGAAGCCCGCGCTCATCGTGGATGTCGCGTGGGTTGGTGGCGCTGTCGGTGTAATGATAATTCCCGTTGAATATTTCGTTCGTCGTGCCTACCACGCCCGGTCCGGAAGGCAATCGAGGGGGCATCTGCGCGCGACCGGTGAAGCTCAAGCCAATCCGAGCACCGCGGTGGTGGCAATGGAGGCATTGCTCGGTGGGGACGGCTCGGGTGACGACGTGGACTTTGGCGTGCCCTTGCTCGACATGGTCGATCATCATGTCGGCGCTCTGCGATCGGCCGTCGTTGGCGTAGAGAATGTGGCACGCTGCGCAGCCGTCCGCGCGGTAGGTTCCATCGGCTCCAACCGCCCCACGGTAGCCCTTGCCCCGCGACCAGAGGTGGCAACGCGCGCACGCCTGAGCGGGTACGGCCGGATAGTGGGTCGCGTAGTCCTGCGGATCGCCCGAAGGGTCGTAGGTGAGCAGGTCGATCAGCGACGCGACGGCGCCTTGCTCCGTCGGGACGATTCCATCCAGATCCTCGATCGCGAACGTGCTGTAGATGGGCACTTGCGTATCGACCACTCCCGCAAGGTAGAGACCCCCCGCGTAGTGTCCCGCGGTTGTGGCCATCATGCTCTTGAGCAGCGTTTCAACCTTGAACGGATGGCACATGCCGCAGGTGTTTTCCACCACGCGCAAGTTGGACGGGTTGACGAACTGCTGGTACTCAAGATTGTAGTCCAGCGGCGGCGTCGTGTTGTCCATGATGGGCGGCGCCTCGGGCTGGACGTGAGCGAGCTCTTTGGTCAATGCGGCCGGGTCACCGCCATGGCAAAACGTACACGCAAACGTAAAGCCCATGTTGACGGTGATGTTTTCGATGTCCTGATGGCAAGAGATGCAGCCGTCATCGACCGCATTCAGCGCGGCGGCAACGCGCGGGTTCTTCTCCCATCCTTTGACGGCCACGGGGTTCGCGCCGTGGTTCATCAGGTTACGGTGCTCAACGCCGGCGCGTAGCGATTCCCCGGAACCCAACAACCCGCTCGCGATCATCATGATCAGAACAATCGGTCGGGCCATGGTCCATTTCGAAATATGGTGATGCATTGTTCACGTCCTCAGTGAGACTGCATGGAAAAGAGGAGGCGATGGGGCGCCGGCATGCCGGTCGGACGATGGTGGGGCAACGCGCCCGACGGCGGGAACGGAATGCGCCGTCGTGATGGGCTGCTGCCACCGATCGCTCGGCGACGGGTGTCGGGTAGGCATCTTCCCTCCAGATACCATGCGAGGCGGCCACGCACATCGAAACCTGCGGCCCGGCATGCCGCGGGTTCCTACCTGTATGGTACACCTTGGGGTGGCGTATTGGCAACCCATTCGTCGCAAATACAAACAAAGTTATGGGTATGTGGTTGGGACGCCAGTCCGCCTCCGCATGCCGGTGCTTTCGTTCGGGGGTTATCGGCCTGACGTCCGCACCGCCGGCCGACCGCGGTGGCTATGGAGCGATGGGGTGATCGGTATCCGGACACCCTGCGCGTGGCGGAGCGGAGTCGGGCCGGGGATCCGGTTTGCGTACAAAGAAATTCGGCTCAGGCCCGCAATGCGCGCCCAAGCCGAATACCTGCGGACTGATGCTGTCACCAACGGCACGAGGGAGAGGGTGTGCCGCCTCGAGCAGGTTTAGTGTTCCACAAGCGGCGAGCGCCGAAGCACCGCCGCCAGCACGAACAACGCACACCCCAGTCCGAAGGAGAAAATCATGGACATTCTAAAGAGCCCGGTTCGTTGGCTCGGTGGCGCAGCCACTTGGCCGGTCCGCACGTTCGACTCGGGACGGTCGTTTGTGTTGACGTCGAGGACGCTGGTCGCCACCAGATTCGGCGCCTCGCTCTTCTTTTCCGGTTCATCGCTCGCGACGATGGACGTCGCGTCGTCGGAATCGGGCGCATCGCGCTCTTCCGCCATGAGCGCTTGCATTTTCTTGCAGCAGGGCTTGGTTGCCTTGGGCTCTGGCTTCGGTTCCGGAGTCTTGCCGGCGCTCAGCGTCAGGCTCTTTCGTTTCTTGCAGCAGGGTTTGGGAGCACCGGAAGTCTCTTTCGAGGCCGCGGCCACTTGTTCCTCCCGCTCGACTCTTTGACTCTCGGTATCGATGTATTCAATCAGGCGATGCACCTCCGTCCTGCTCAGCCGCATGTTGGGCATGGGCACGTAGTTGTACGCAATGAACAGCCCCGTGGCGATGGGATCCTGTTCGGCGAGCATTTTTTCCGGCTCCTTCAGCCAGCGAATGAGCCACGTCGGATCCCGCCGTTTGACTACACCCGCCAGATTCGGCCCTACTTTTGTTTGACCGTCACCTTTTCCGATGTTGTGGCAGGCCGTACAGCGCGTACGAAACAAGCGTTCGCCTTTGGAAATCTGCCGCAGCTCCGGGGCGTCCTGGTAGCTGGAGGCATTGCGGCTGGGCAGCTTGAAGTTGGTCAGCCAGTCGCCGACCTGGGCCGCCAGCACGTAGGGATTCTCGAAGGGCGAACTCTTCTTCCATCGTCCCGTAGCCTGATTCCCTATGATCAGGCTCAAGTTGTGATCGTTGGACCCGTTTTGAATCTCCGCGATGTACAAGCCCAATCGTTTGCGCAGGATCGTGATGTCCGCTTCATCGCCGGTCAGGAAGGTCCACCCCGGTCCGATCTTGTACTTTTCGGTGTACGCCTTGAGCACCTCGGGGGTATCGACTTCGGGGTCGATGGTGATCGAGTACATGAACACGTCCTTGCCGACGCGGTCGCCCAGAATCCGCTGCACCTCGCCGAGCCGTGCCGTTTCTAGCGGGCACGTGTCCGGGCAACTGGTGTAGATGAAGTTGATCATCACCACCTTGTCCTTGATCAGGTCGTCAAAGAAACGGACCTGTTTGCCCTCGTGGGTGATCAGGGGGACGTTCGGGAAGTAACTCCTGCCCCAGCGACTGCCGCGGCCTTGGTGCGACGTGCTGTTGGCACTTGCGAATGCCAGGCCGCTACCCAGGAACAACGTGGCGATCAACGCCAATCGTGAAGTGCTACACTTGTTCATCAGACTCTTCTCCCTCTTTCCTGCTGTTTCGAGGTCGTGGCTCAAGCCCCTTAGCTGTGCGAGGCCTCAGGGGCCGCGGTGGTTCACCGCGACCCCTGAATCCGGCTCGCTTTTCCTCCGCAGGCGTGCCGTGATTGGCTCGCTGCATCCAACCGCTTCCTACTGGGCGCAAATCATGGCGCCCTGCCGCAGCCGGCAGCGACCGAAGCAGCACTCTGCATCCGTGGTGCATGCTTCGCCTTCGGGCAGGCAGGGTCCGCCACCGGTACCACTACCGGCACCAACGCCGCCGCCGCCGTTGCCGCCGCCGCCGTTGCCGCCGCCGCCACCGCCACCGCCGTTGTCGCCGGTCCTAAACGTCGGGAGTGCAACGGTGTCGACGTAGCCAACGCCTTCCCATGTGGGAATCGGGGCCGGCATGATCTGGAACTGTCCGGGATGCTCGATGTCGTACCGCATGAGCATGGCGTTGTCCTCGTGCTGGGTGTTGTGGCAGTGCTCCATGTAGGTGCCTGCGAACTCCCTGAATCGGATCGCCACGTCTACGCTTCCGCCGCTTTCTGGCTCGGGCCCGATCCGGTACATGTCCTTGCGGGCCCACTTCTCCCATTCCGGCGGTGCCTGACCATCTCGTGCCAGAATGGTGCCCTCCTCAAAGTGAATGTGGACCGGGTGGCTCCAACCATTACCGCCATTGACGATGTGCCAGATTTCCAGGTGGCCCAGGCCTTCGGCGGTCAGATCGCCGATGTTCGGGGCCGCACTGAGCCGGCGGGGATCCATGTTGAGTCCGATGCCGCCGTCCGTCTTGATGGTCCACGGCTTGCTGTCCGTACCGTTGGACAGACCGAACGTGAAGGTACGGTGCAATGCGTTGGCCAACTCGGCGTCGCTGCGCGCGGGCAACTCGATCATGGTCTGGCCGCCGGCGACGTAGTCGGCCGGGTCCATGCTCAAGTCCGTTCCGTTGTATTCGCGAACGTGAAGCTCCAGGAACTTGCCGACACACGGGTCACCACCCGCCCAACGGTCGGCCACACCATCGCCATCGGTATCTTCCATAACCGCCTCATACGCGCCGGAGAGCACGTCCTCGAGCGCGACGATGTCGTTGACGCCCCTGCCCGTTTTGTGGTCCAGCGTGTTGACAAAGTAGAGCTTGTCGCCGGGTTGGAAGTTTGCGAAATCTACGATGATGTCGTAGCGTTCTGCGATGGATTGCGTCGGGAGCACGCCCATCTCGGTTCCCAGCGTGCCGTCAAAAGCCACCGCGTGTTCCATGATGTTGCCGTCGTTGGCGATCAAATGGAAGGGCACGCGGTCATAGGAGACGCCGGAACCGGGGAGACCGGGCATCGCGCCGCCGTTGCCCGCGACCTCCTTGACCAGCGCGATCTTGAAGTACCGCGAGACCGCACCGTTTAGGATGCGGAAGCGGTAGCGCCGCGCACGCACCTCAAGGGTCGGCTTCCAGAGCCAGTTGACCGTCATGCGGTCGCCCAGGAAGCCGTTCAGGTTGAAGATGTTGAACCAGAGCTGGCCATCCTGATCCCACGCCTTGTCGGCGACCAGAAGCTGGACGTCGTAGTCACGGTTACCCCAGTCCAAGGCCGTGCCGCTCGGAAGCCGCAGGTTGACGCCGTCATCGAGCGCTTCGTTGCCGCGATCGATCGCGCTGTAGTAGTTCATCATCACGGCGTTGCCCTTGTAGACGTTCTGGGCCGTGAAATCGAGCATGTGGTCATGGAACCAGTGCGTGCTCATCGTTTCGCGGTAGTCGCCGGGGATCTGGATGATGCCGCCGTTACCGTCCGGAGACCCGGCGCGGGGATCGGTCGCATCCGTGTTGACGGTGTCGCGACTGGCGAGCTGGAGCGGCCAGCGGTAATCGTAATACTGTCCCGGGAAGAAGAACGCGTTGGTGTAACCGTCACTCTCCGCCGGGGAATGCCCATTGTGTTCGTGGGTCGAAATCGTATGGATGCCGAAGCCCATATTGGCCGCCGGGTCGATCGGCAGCGCGTTGTAGTTACGCAGCAGGATGGTCTCGCCGTAGCGAGCCTTGAGCAGCTTCGGCGGTAGGGTTCCGTCAAAGGTCCAGAGCGCTTCGGGCTCCTGGACAGGCATGTTCGGATGCAACGCGATTGGAATGCCGGCCGTCGTGCCTTCAAACCCGGGAACCCCCACGGTGTTGTGGTAGAGTCCGCCGGGACCAAACTCTCCGAGGGCGTACCCGTGATCCTGCTTCGAATCGCGCAGACCCCCGTTGACACGGGCACCCGCCAGGCACGTCTTGAAGTACACCTGAGGCGGGAACTCGTCCCAACGCTGATGAGCCCAACCTTCACCGGAGGGACGCCCTTCCGCCGGCGGCGTATCGAGCGTTCGACCCAGAAAGTTTTCGATATCAGCCTTCCAGGGATTTTCGTCGGTTGTGTTGGCGAGGCGGGTGGGCTCGGGGTAAATGGCCTGCGCGAGGAAGGCGTCGAGATCGTTTCCTCGCGGTCCCCTCTGTGCGTCTTTGGGCCCCGGGAACGGGTCGCCGGCGGTATACGTAGAGGGCATCGGCTCAGTTCCGAACTCCTCGAATCGAAGCATTTGCTGTGTAAACGGCTCCGCACCAAAGAGCGGGCTTGGCAACGAATTGGTCGGAATGTTGTATCCGTCACCGGGTTGCTGCTGGTCAAAGGGCACAGCGTTGTTGGCGCCCGCGTCCTCATGCGTGCCTGTCAGGCCACCCTCGAATGCGCCCAAATTGGCATCGGGAAGGCCTGGCGGCAGATCCCCGATGTACGGCCCGGTTGGCAAAGATGGGTCGAATATGCCCGTCGCCACCGCAATCGGAATGGCGACAAACACGACAGCCAGCAATACCAGGCCAAGATTGAGACTGGACAAACCAGCCTCCTGCGTTCCTTGCCCGCTGGAGCGGTTCGTTCGCTCCATTGAGGCCGAGTGCTTAGCGTTACCTTCTACCTGCTCCACGGCGATTCCTCCATTTCATTCGTCAAGTTTCTGCAATCCCAGTCGTTGTCCAGGCGCGAATCGCCGCCTACCATTCAGGCGGTGGGTGCGCCCCGGACTTGTTTGGGGTGCGTTTGCAAAACCCTGGGTCGGTCGCGTGCTTCCAATACGTCCGGCCGGCTCAGGCTTAATTCCCAAAGCATTCTTTGTTGTGAGCCGCTCGCCCCACTGGAATCGGGGCTGCGTGCTTCGTTTTCTGCCAATGTTTCCCAAGGCGTGGTGTGATTCGGTCCTGTTGACCGATCGTCAATCGCTTCCCACTGCCGAAAAACAGACGTTGCATGTTGCGTGCCAGAGGATGTGCTATTGTGGTCGTTTAGACGTAACTGCCTATCGGACGGGTAGTTAGGAGTGAACGCCGGATTGGGAAGCGGTTTGGAGCTGGCGGATTCCTAGGATTCCATTCCCGATATTAGAGCAATTCAAGTATTTGCCTTCCTTAAATCCCTCTAATCAGGGACTCCTGAACAGCTTGCTTGCCCGATTTCCGGCTTCGTCCGGCGATCGTACGCTGGTTCGGTCGGATTGGCGGGAGGATCGGGACGTTTTGCACGGACTGGCGCAGAATCGGTGGCTGTGGACCACTGAGGACGATGGGCGTTATCGGACGCGCTCCAAGCTACGGTTTCGATGTGGGGGGATCGGCTGACTCAAGTTCGCCGAGGCGCTTTTCGAGTTGGGCCACGCGCGCGATGAGCTTGGGCAGCTTTCGGATTCGGGCCAAGTCGCGCATCGCCTCGGTGAAATCGCGGGCGGGTGCCCCCCACACGCGGGCGTTCGCCCCGATGTCGTGGGCCACAACGGCATTGCCGGCAACGATGGCACCCTCGCCGATGCTGACACCGTCTGAAATGCCGGCCTGCCCAGCCAGGATCACGCCGGCTCCGATCTTTGCGCTTCCCGAGATTCCCGTTAAGGAGACGACAATTACATTCGGCCCGATGCGAACGTTGTGCGCGATCTGCACGAGATTGTCGATCTTCGTGCCGCGGCCGATGCGGGTCGGACCTACCTTGCCACGGTCGATGCATGTGTTGGCGCCGATCTCGACGTCGTCCTCGACGATCACGGTTCCGAGCTGCGGCACCTTCAGGTGCTCGCCTTCCTTCGTGGTTGCGAATCCGAATCCGTCGGCGCCGAGGACGACGCCCGGATGGAGGGTCACAGCGGCCAGTTCGTTCGCCGGGTAGCGCCGGGC
>JBHHUB010000125.1:0-12153 GCA_046753625.1 Phycisphaerae bacterium
CCAACCGCGATCGCCGGGGCCACTTTGTGCGCGACCAGATTCAGCGGGAAGTTGAACGGACAGATGAAGCTGCACGGTCCGATTGGAAACCGCCGCCACATCGACGACACCCCCTCGGCCCGGGCGCTGATATCCAACGGTAGGAATTCACCGGTCATCCGCACCGCTTCCGCCGCCGCGACCCGAAACGTGTCGGCCAGGCGGGTCACCTCCCCGCGGGCATCCCGGATCGGCTTGCCGGCTTCGATGCAAAGGATCTCGGCCAGTTCCTCCCGCCGCTCCTCGACGCGGCGCACGACATATTCAAGCACGGCCTGCCGCGCATAGCCCGGCATCCGCCGCATGGACGTCATCGCCTCCACCGCCGCGCCGATCGCCTTG
This sequence comes from Phycisphaerae bacterium, assembly GCA_046753625.1. GTDB lineage: Bacteria > Planctomycetota > Phycisphaerae > UBA1845 > UBA1845 > JADFOB01. The sequence continues at coordinate 382 of JBHHUB010000125.1, forward strand.
TCGATGGCGGTTTCGTCGGCCAGTGCCACGCGCGAGACGACCTCGCCGCTGTACTTGTCGGTCACGTCCAGCGCGGCATTGGCCGCGACCGGCCGATTCGCCAGGTAATAGGAATACGTCGCACGCAACATCATGATCCTCCCGAACCCTCCATGCCACGGCGTGCCGATCCATCGCGCGTGTACAGAAACCATCGTTTCTTCGCACTGCCCGATGGCGGCGTCTGCCGGAGAAAATACACAACCCACTCGCTGCCGTCGTCCATCTCAAACCGATAATAATGCCGCCTCAGATAAAGCTCACCCTGTGCCTGCGCGCCTTCGCGTGATGCATGCTTCCAAACTGCGCGCGTTTTCGCAATCGTTCGCACCACGCCGCGCCATTGAAACGCGCGTGGCACGCCCGGCTCGCCTCGCCCCATCGCGGCCGTATCCAACGCACCGCCCACCGGATCGATCGATTCGCTGATCAGCTCCGCTCTGCTCAACGCTCCTCCTCATTCGACCGCATCACATGTCTGCGTTTCCAATGCCTTACACCTGCCACGACATAGACTGCCACAAATACGGCATCACGCACCGCGCCGCGCATGCTTTCGGCTTCGCTGGCTCTTTCTCGGAATCGTGGGACCGCGCAACTTAAGAATCGCCAGCGCTTCCACCTGCTCAGTTTGAGGAAACATATCAAACAGCTCCACGTGACGAATCCGGTACCCGCGCTGAATGAACAACGCCAGGTCCCTCAGCAACGTCGGGACGCAGCAAGACAGATAGGCGATGCCCCCCGGCCCGACTTTGCCGAGCATGTCGACGACGACCGGATCGATCCCCTTCCGCGGCGGGTTTACAATCACCGCCAACTGCGCGCGGCTCAACCCAATCCGACCGAGTTCGCCGATCACCGGGTGGAGCTTGTCCTCAACGCGGCCGGTCCTGAATTCACAGTTGCCCACACCGTTGGCGGCCGCGGCTTGCTGGGCGTACTCGACCGCCTCGTCCGAAGTCTCGATGCCGATCACGCGGTGTACCGCGCTCGACGCCACCAGACCGATCGAGCCGATGCCCGAGTAAAGGTCGAGCAGCGTGGTGCGCCGATCCAATTCGAGTTGGGCCAAAATCGCCCGGTACGCCAGCTCCGCCACTTCCGTGTTGACCTGAAAAAAACTGGTCAACCCCAGTCTAATCTTCAACCCACAAACCTCGTCTTCGAGGTACGCCCGACCGGCCAGCACCCTGCTGCGCGGGCCGAAGATCACGTTGCCCGGTTGCGCATTGATGTTCTGAACCACGCCGACCACCGCGTCGCGGTCCCGCCGCACGAGCTCGACAAACCGCTCGAGCCCGGCGCATCGCTCATCGCGCGTGACCACGCCGACCAGCAATTGCGCGGTGCGCATGCCTTGGCGGATGGAAACGAATCGCAAATCCCCGCTGACGGCGACTTCATCGTACAGCCGCAGGCCGGCGCCGCCGATGGCCCCGCGCACCGCCTCCACCGCCACGTTCAATCCATCCGCGTGGACCGGACAGTCGGGTATGTCGACCACATGATGCGAGCCCGCTTGAAACAATCCCAAATGGATGCCCGGCGGCGGCGCATCCGTTGGCGAGCAAGCGGGTACGAGCTTTACCCGATTGCGGTAGCCGCCCGGCGACGGGCTTGGCGCTATGCGGCGAATCGAGCGGACATCGAATTCCGGCAGCGCCGCCTCGGCAAACGCCTCACGCACCGCCGTGAGCTTTTGCTCCAATTGGCGCTCGTACGGCGTACCGATGGCCGTGCATCCGCTGCACGAAGGAAAGTGACTGCAAGATAGCACTTGGAACATAGATCCTTTCGCCGGTCGTCAGCGCGTGGGAACACGACCCGCCAAACCAAGCAGCATGAGCCTTACGGCGACGCCGCGGATACTTCCTCACCTGGCTCGGAAAGATAGAGCGTCTTGCGCCGTTTGGCTCCGAATTCAAAAGGTTTTTCCGCCAGCAGGAAGGGCCGGTGCCGCGACACACTGATCAGCAAGGCGATACACACGAAGTTGGTCACCATGCTGCTCCCGCCGTACGACACGAACGGCAGCGTCATCCCCGTAATCGGCATGAGGCCCAACGTCATGCCGACGTTCACCAATACCTGCGTCACAATCAACGACGTTAACCCGATCGACAGCAAGCGGGCAAAGGGCTCCGTCGTCGCCTGCGCAATGAGCACGCCGCACAACACAATCACCCCGTAGCAAGCCAGAACCAGACAACATCCGATGAATCCCCACTGATGCGCAATCAACGAAAAAATAAAATCATTGTGGCGATCCGGAAGCAGGCTGCCTGTAACGTACATACCGCTGCCCCAGCCGTAGCCGAGCACGCCGCCGCTGCCGATCGCGTTCTTGGAATGAACCAGTTGGTACCCGCTGCTGACCGGCCACTCGATGGCCTGGCGTCGGGTCGCTAGATAGGAGTAAGCGTCGGGCCGCTCCCGAATGGCCTTCCGCAGTCCGTCCGATTGCAGCAGGACGGAAGCCACGCGCAGCCGCTGGTAGCCTTCTATCTGCGTCCACGCCAGCGGCACCATGGCCACGCCCATCAGCGCAATGACGCAAAGATGGCTGATCTTGGCGCCCGCCAGGAAGAGCATGGTCATCAGCACGAACACCAACAGCACGCACGTACCCAGGTCCGGCTCAAGCAATATCAACGTCAGCGGAATCGTTGAAATCATCAGCGGAATCAACAACCCCCCAAAACGGCGGTAGTTGCGGCGGTAGCGCAGGTACCACGCCAGCGCGATCACAAACGCCACCTTCATGAACTCAGAAGGTTGAAGCGGAAAGCCGGGCAGATGGATCCAGCGGTACGCGCCGTTACGCGGAGCCACCACGCCGCCCATACTCGTGTGAAACACCTTCGCAAGAAAGGGCGGCACCAAGAGCAGCAACGAGGCCATGAAAAAGAAATAGGAATAGCGCGCTATCCAGCGGTATCCCACGCGAAGCACCGCCAGACCAGCCACCAAGCTGAGCAGCACCCTGAAGATCTGCTTGGCCGCGTTGCGCGGCCCGTCGTGGCCTGCGCTGTAGTGCGTGTTCGTCACGTAAATACACGCAACCCCCACAACGACGAGAACCATCACAGCGGCCAAAATGACCTTGCCGGTTTGGGTTAGCTCCACGCGCGACGTGTTCACGATCCCCACTCCCGCACCGCCCCGGCGTCCCAGTTCAGATCATCGCCGAACAGATCCAAGAGCGTCGCCGCCACTTCGCGCGCCAGCGGACCCGACGTACGGCCTCCACTGCCACCGAACTCTACCAGAACGGCAAAGGCCACGCGCGGCGCTACCGTCCAGTCCGGCCCGCCATCGCGACCAAGCCGCTGCAAAAACCCGCCGAACCACGCGTGCGAGTATCCGCCACCTTCCGCCGGATGCTCCGACCTGGGCCACCGTCCGGACACCCCTATTCGATCCGGATCAAACGTGGCGTCGGGATGCATCCGCTCAAAACGACCGATGGCCTCCGATCGCGACCCGGCGGGGACATCCTCAACCGACGCGGTCCCATCCGCATCGACGTAGGCGACCCGGTACGACGTCGGTCGCTGGCGAACCGTCGCACTGCCCGTCTTGCCACAGATCGCATAATGCCGGTGCACGAAATGCGCTGACTGATAGGCCGTTCCGCTGCGATCGTTGACGACCCCGTACATCCCGCGTCGTACGGCGAGGAAATGCTCCGGCCGCCCCGGCAGAATCCACTCCGGCTTGGACGCCCCGTCCGAAAAGAGAGACACCTGCCGATAGCGACCGCTGGCGTACGTCGCCATCAGGTTCGCCACCTGCAACGGGGTCATGAGCAGTTCTCCCTGCCCCACCGCAAACAGTCGCGCCGTTCCAGGCGTAACCCCGACTCCACGATGCTGCATCAACCAGCTTGGCAGCGGGTTAATGCCGGTCGCCTCTTCCTTCAGCCCCGTGCCACTGCTTTGACCGATGCCCACACTGTGAAACGCGCCGCACAGGCGATCGACGCCGAGTTTCTCTCCGAGGCGATACATGAAGATATTGCAGCTTCCCTTCAGCGCCTCGACCACGTCAATTGTGCCATGTTGCATGCGCATCCCCGTACCGCGTACCGGCCAGCATCGCCACGCATTGCGCACATCGGGAAACAAATATCCGGTGCAAGTCTCCCGCGTTTCAAGCGTAATAGCGCCACTCGCCAATCCGGTGAGACACACCAGCGGCTTGACGGTCGACCCCGGGGCGTATCCATTGCCCACCGCCCGGAATCGCAGGGGAAGGGTAACCGTATCATCACGCAGTTGCTCGTACAGCTCATCAAAACCATTGGGGTCGTATCCCGGAAACGACACCAAGGCCAACACTTCGCGCGTCTCAACGTCTACGACCACGATCGCCCCGCCGCTGGAATCCGGAAGCTGTGTCACCGTGCGCCCGAGCAGGTCATACAAGCGGCGCTGCAGCCCGGCGTGCACCGCCAGCCGAACATCCGCGCCGTTAAGCGGCTCGATCAATTCTCCCGCGACGACACGCCCATGGCGATCCGTCCGAATCTGCCCGCGCCGACCGCGCAGCAACGATTCCGCGGCGTATTCGGCTCCGCTGATCCCCACGCGATCGTTCGCCAGGTACCGAACCAACGGATCGTCCGCATTGGGATCGGCCGCCACCACCTCCGCCGTCACCGCCCCGGTCCGCCCCAATACGTGGACCAGTGCATCGCTCGACGCGGCGAAACGCCGCACGCTCGACGCGGCAACATGAAGCCACGGATACCGTGCCAGACGCTCGCGCGCCGCAATCTGGGCGATGTTGTCCAGCCGCTTGACGATGGCGTGCGCGGTCCTTTCTTCGGCCACCGGACTGTCGAACCCGCGCCGCTTGGCGACCAGCTCGCGAATGCGCGTGATGCGCCGATAGATACGCGCCGCCCGCCGGCGCAGCGTCGCTACCGGCTCACCGGCCGGATCCAGCGCGGCCAGATCCGGCCACATGCGCGCAACGTCCTCCTGGAATCGGCGCAGCAAATCGGCATCACCGATCGGTTCGGAATTCTTCCCGCCGCCGTACCAACGACGAAGCCGCCGAAGAAACGAGCGGCGTTGGTCGCCCATAACAGCGGCGATGGCACCGAAATCGAGCGTCACATCCCAGCACGCCTGATCGCCGACGAGCAAAGCCCCGGTCCGATCAAGCAGGCGACCTCGGACAAACGGAAGCACCCGCGGTCGCGATAGAAGGGACTGCTCCGCCCGCGCACGATAATAGGATGCATCCACAACTTGAAGCTGGAAGAGCCTGGCGCCGACAACCAAGGTCGCCAGACCGGTCAACACCAACAACAGCTTCAGCCTTTGATCAAACACCGGTCCCCATCATCCTCGACAGGCCTTGGTGTGAATACCGGGGTTGAGACAAACCCAACGTCCTGCCCATCATCAGCAGCCCCCCGTGCAGCGGGGGCGCCCAACCGGCCGTATAGATCGCACCGAACACAACACCCAGAACGATCTCGCCCGGCCATGTGGACTGTACGCCGTACACCAGGTATCCATAAACCGCCCATCCCGTCCGAATCAACAGCCCAACAACCACCGTCGTCACGAAGTGCGTCGACGCGCGATGGCAAAACACGTACTCACGTACGCCAACGACGAGCAAGGCGGCCACGGTGTAAGACATCGTCAAGAACCCCAGCCGCTCGATCGACATCAAATCCGCTGCAAATCCCACCAGCCAACTCGTAAGCACAGCGTCTTTGGGACGCCCGTACAGCGCCAAGAAGACAACGAACGCCAACAGCCAATCGGGACGCTGCCCGAGCACCTCAAGATGAGGCGCCAGTGCCGACTGAAGAGCCAGGACGGCACCCATCAGGATGGAACAGGGCAACCAGTGCATACGAAACCCTAACGCCTCCACGCTTCGCCCGCCGCGTCCAAAGGAAACGCGCCCACCGGATTGGCCCGAAGCACATCCAGCACGGCGCGAGCTGCCGCCACCTGCAAACGCGGATCCCGCCCGTCCGCAAGCAACTTGGCCAGCGCGGGGAGCGCTTCCATCCGACCGATCGCTCCCAACGCGGCCAGCGCCATGACCTTCACGCGAAGCACCTGCACCTCCGGAGGGTCATGGGGGTCACCCTTCCGCGGTCGCGCGGCACGAAGCGCGCGCATCGCCAAATCAAACCCATCTGCTTCCCCGAGCATGCCCAGCCCCTGTGCCGCAGCTATTTTGGTCTCAAGATGAGTTCCCGTCGACAGCTTGTACCGGAACGTATCCCGGTAACGCGGATCCAAAGTCCTGGCGAGCGCAAGCACCGCAAAAACCTCCTCCGATCCCACACCCCGGTTGGTCATGAACGTCAATTCCTGACAAGCCTCGGTGTTACCCAGAACCGCCATCGCTTCCAGCACGTAATGGTCGGCCCCCGTCTTGCCGTCCCGCATCGCCCGCGCCAACAGCTTGATCGCCCCGGGTTCACCGAGGAACCCGAGGACCATCGCCGTGTTGCGACGAACCGACACATCCTCATGCTCGAGCAGGTAGGTCGCCAGTTTGCCCGTGCGTGTCGCGTCGCCCAACCGGTGCAGCGCAAACAAAGATGCGACGCGGACGTTGGCGTCGTCATGGGCGAGTAGAGCGTACACGCGATCCCGAGAAGCGTCGTCGCGCAATCGCCCCACCGCTACGCACGCGGCGAACAGCACGGCCGGGTGTTTGTCGCGCAAGGCAAGTCGAATCCAGGCGAGCCCCGATTGCGGCGCGCTGGATTCCAACGCCTCAACGCCGGCGACGCGTACCGCCGGATTGGCTTCGTAATGCACCGCGGCTTTGAGGCATTCCATCGCGGCGCGCCGCAGCTCGCGTCGACTCGCAAGATCGGCCCGATGCGCGCGTGTGCTCGCGCACCCACCGACCGTCATCGCTACAAGTGGAACGAACAACACCACTGACAACCGCATGGCCGCTACTCCTCGCCGTCATGTTCCCTTCGGAACCGGATACGGATCACCCAGTAATCAACGAAGATGACAAGCCACAATGCCGCACACGTCCACGCAAGAAAATCGCCGCAACGCGAATAAACCGTGTACCGGGAATCCACTTCGATCCGAGCGACCGAGTAACCGACCTGGCCCGGCCAGCGGTCGCCCGGATCGCTTGCGAAATCGTGGATACGTCCGCTCGGCTTGATGAAAGCGCTGACCCCCGTGTTCACCGCACGGGCGATCCCGACACGATTCTCGACGGCGCGAAAAACGCAAATCGCCAGATGCTGGGGCTGCTGCACGCCCCGCCCGAACCAACCATCGTTGCTGATGTTCAACAGCATGTCGACGCGTTTCCGGTCGCTTGCGCCGCTGACGAATTCGCGACTCACATAGGGCATAACATCTTCATAGCAAATCGGAATACCAAACCGGTACACCTTGTCCGGCTGCGATTGCGGGTGCATTTCAAATGCCTTGAACTCACGGCCACGGAACAGCGAGTACTCATACGATCCATCCGGACCGCTGAACGGCATCATCGAATTCAACCAGCGGTACACGAAATGCAGCCGCGTGAAGCGAAACGGAACGATCTCGCCGAAATAGACCAGGTGGATCTTGTCGTACCGATCCGGCGCCCGACCGTCCGGGTAAAACACCGTAGCCGAATTGTACGAGCGATTCTTCGCGAGCAAGTCGAGCAGGCTGCGCTCCAGCGATCCGCTGCCCGTCACAATGTAGCCACCCGACCGCGTGGACAGTTGCTGCAATGCGGAAAAACTCTCACGAGACAGCGGAAACATACCGCGTGCCTCATCGTTCAAGTACATCGGCCAGGGCGACTCCGGCAGCAGATACAAATCCGGCCGATCCGCCCCGGCCTCCTCGATCAAGCCCAGGTAGGCCTGCATTTTCTCGCGATTGCTGATTCGGTCGTGACCGGAGGCTTGTTCCGGATCGATCAAATTCAGGTAGTCGCCCTGAATAATGGCGATGCGCGGCCCGGGACTCGAAGTGTGCCTGCCCAACTGAATTCGACCGTACGCAACCGTCGCCACCAGCAAAACCACAACCCACGCCACACTCGCGATCGGTTTGCGTCCCGCCGGTGCCGACGACAAGCCACCCCGCTCCCAAAGGCGCCACAATACGACGTCCGCCACCGCGCCGTTGACCGCGGCCACCACGAAACTAACCCCGTACGCCCCGAACACGTCGCTGATCTGAATCAACGGTAGCACTTTGTACAAGCTGTGCGAAAGGAAAAACCAGGGGAAACCGGAGATAACGACCGCGCGCAGCATCTCGCTACCCACCCAAACAATCGGGAACACGACCGCGAGTCGCCATCGCCGGCGGCGGATCGCATGGCGCACCGGACACGCCACGAGCGGAAAGTACGCCGCCTGATAGAAACAGATCGCGACATACCCCTCGGTGGTTGCCGGCATCATCCAGCGCGTGTTGAAGAAGAAAAATACAACCCCGAACAAATAGCTGTGAAAGTAGACCCGAGGCGCGCTGTCGGTCCGCCCGATCAACACCAGCCAAGGCACCAGACAAGCAAACGCCAGCAGCCACAACTCGATCGGTGCAAAAATCAGGGTCTTGAGCCCAGCACTCAGCAGTACCAGCGCAAGCAACCGACGGTGGCTTTGGGCCGGCAAAAAGCCCGAACGGTCTCCGGGATCATGCGCAGGGGCGCCAGCGGCGCGTTCCTGGCCGCGTCTGCGTTTTCGGTGCTTGCTCAATGCGGCTGACCATCCATGGTACAAATGCTCCGCCAGCCCGCCGCCGACAGGTTGGCCACTCGATGTAGCACAGCGGTCCTCCGCTGTCTCCCCAGGCACCGCTACGTCCATGCGCCGGCCCAGCCGAGGGCGGCCGGGCTACACTTTGGCGGCGCCGCCTCCCATGGGGATGACGCGAACCTCGTCGCCCGCCTGGCACCCATCGGAATCCGGTGCCTGCTCGATCAGCGCGTTCGAACCAACCATGCCGAACAAATCGCCGGACCCCCTCCAGGATACCGGCATTACGCGGTACAGGCCATCCTCGCCCACCGTCAGCTTGCCGGGACGAAACGTCCGACGATCCGTGGTCGGCCCGAGCACCCCGCCCAAAACCGCGCGGACCCTGGCCAGCGGCACATCTTTTCGCCCCTGCAACGCCGTCAGCGCCGGCTCCACCAGAAGCACAAAAGCCACCATCGCGCTCACCGGATTGCCGGGCAGCGCAAAGACGGCCGATCCCTCCGCGCTCATCCCGAAAATCACAGGCCGACCGGGCTTGATGCGCATCTTGCGAATATGAAACGTCACGCCGCACCGCTCAAGCACCTCCGGGACAAAATCAAACGCCCCCATCGAAATCCCACCCGTGATGCAAAGCACCGGTTCTTGCAATCCAATTCTGATTCGGTCCTCCAGCTCATCGAGCGCGTCGCCCGCGATGCCCAGGTCCACGCTCGCCACACCCGCCGACGACAACAGGGCCGAAAGCACGTAGGCGTTGGAGTTCCGAATCTGCGGACCCCGCGGCACCTGATCCACGCCCACTAACTCGTTGCCGGTCACCAGCACCGCCGCGCGCGGCCTCCGGTGTACGACCACGCGGCTCGCGCCCGCTCCGGCGGCCGCGCCGATTTCCGCCGGACCCAAAACCGTTCCCGGCTCGATCACCACGCCTCCAGCGGAAATGTGGGCGGCCCGACGCGTGATGAACTTGCCCGCCTCAGCCGACTGCCTGATTTCGACCTCGGCCCCGCCGTCGACCGGATGCGTGTGCTCGACGCGCACCACGGCATCCGCGCCGGCCGGAATCGGCGCCCCCGTATTGATCTGCATGGCCTGCTTTGCTTCGATAGCACGGTTGGCCTCGCTACCCGCACCAATCTGCCCCACCACCCTTAGCCGCGTGGGCACGTCTTCGACGTCCGCGGCTCGAACCGCAAACCCATCCATCACGGATCGATCGAACGGCGGATCATCGACATCACTCCGAACGGCCCGCGCCAGTGTCCGCCCGCGCCCATCGGCAAGCGGCACCTCCTGCGTCCCAAGCGGAGCCACCCGCGAAAGCACGATCCGCCGCGCCTCATCAACATCAATCATCGTCGCAACCGACAACCCACGTACCTCCCCGCGATTCTCTCCGCCCTCTGTGTTCTCGGCGGCCTTTGTGGCTCCCAATCCCTATGGCCAGAGGATTCATGACCGCCTGCGATTGGGCAACCCGAAACGGGGTGCACGCATCCCCGACGATCCTCATCGACGCCCCTTGCCAACATCACGCCTGAATCGCTACCCTGCGACCGCAACAACGAAGGCACGAAGGAAACGGAAAACCGCCCATGCTCGCTTTGCTCAGCGTTTGGATCAGCCTCGCCTCCCTGCTCATCGCGACAACCATGCTCCTCTATCGCCCGGCCTTCACCGACGGAACCGTCGTCCTGGTGCTCTATTTCGCCTCTCCGGGGGCGCTCTGTTTCGCGGGGCTCGTACTCTTCAGCTTCCGAAAGGAGACGAACCCGGAACAGGCGATCCTCGCCCAACGACTCCAGGCCCGGATCGCCATCATTCTCGCCGTCGCGGCTGCCGCCATCGTCTACATGCTGATTATCCGATCCCAAAAGCTGGAACCGATTGAACAAACGGCCGCGCCCAATTATAATGCGTCCCGGCCTGTACCGGGGACGAAAACCAGGACTTGTGCGACCCACCATGCGCGTCACCATCAACGGCAACCCAACGACGCTCGACGCGCCGCAAACCATCAACGAGTTGCTCCAATCGCTGGACCTCGCCCCAATCCGCGTAGCAGTCGAAATCAACGAATCCATCGTATCGCGCAAGCGGTTTCGCGAAACCACGTTACGCGACGGCGATCGCATCGAAATCGTCACGTTTGTAGGAGGCGGCTAATGAATCACGATACCTATCGCGTCGGCTCGTTCGAGTTTTCCTCCCGGCTCTTTGCGGGCACGGGAAAATACGCCGATTATGACACCATGAACAAGGCGCTGGCCGCGTGCGCCTGCGAGGTCGTAACGGTGGCGGTCCGGCGGGATGTCCTCGCCGCCGAGGGCGGCACGAAACCCGACAACATCCTCGACCACCTCGATCTGTCCAAATACACGGTTTTACCCAACACCGCCGGGTGTTTCACAGCCAAAGACGCCGTCCGCTCCGCCAAGCTCAGCCGGGAGTTGCTCGAAGGCCTGAACAACCGTGGCGCCAAGTGGGTCAAGCTGGAGGTGCTTGCGGACAAAAAAACGCTCCTGCCCGACCCGGTCGGCACGCTCGAGGCCACCCAAGAGCTGGTCGACGCCGGCTTCGAAGTCCTGGCCTATACCAGCGACGACCCGATTCTCGCCAAACACATCAAACGCGCCGGCGCCGTCAGCGTCATGCCGCTGGGCTCTCCCATCGGCAGCGGCCTGGGAATCCTCAACCCCGCCAGTCTCCGCACCTGCGTCGAATACCTCAAGGAGGGTGACCCCGACTACCCTGTCATTGTAGACGCAGGCGTGGGAACGGCCTCCGACGTCACCATCGCCATGGAACTCGGAGCGGACGGCGTCCTGCTGAACACCGGAATCGCGCAGGCGGCCGACCCCGTCGCCATGGCCAAGGCCATGGCCCACGGCCTCCGTGCGGGCCGCCTGGCCTTCCAGTCCGGGCGAATCCCGCGCAAGCGCTTTGCCAGCGCGTCATCCCCGATGGAGGGCATCATCGCACCGGCCCCTCAGCCGGTCTAA
>JBHHUB010000126.1:0-12111 GCA_046753625.1 Phycisphaerae bacterium
CCGTGATGCGGATCAGCGACAGAGACTCCGTGGCTTCGAAGATCGTAATGTCGCTACCCATGTGCGCCCCGGCACAGATCCCATCGACGAGGACTCTCCCCGTGCTCTTGAGGGTTCCCTGAACCTCGATCCACCCGGTTGTGATATCGTTCACGTTCACGATGTCGCCGGCCATGTCGTCAAAAATGACCATTTGCCCCACGAGATCGTCACCGGTGAAATTCACCGATCCGGTTCTTGTAAGATCGTGTATGGTCACCGCTGAACCGGTTGGCAGTCCGTTGCCCAGGATCAGATCCCCCGCAGTCCGCGAGGTATCATCAAAGTTAAGATTGACGGCCGAGCCCGACTTGATGGTCGAGTAGTGATCGTTCGGCGGCTTGAGCGTAGCCGAACCGACGTTGACGGCCCCGACTGTGCCGCTCGGCGTAGCGATTGTCACCTCCTAATCGCCGCTTCCGGTCGTGGTTATCGCACCAATATCGGCCGGTGCATTGCTTTGGATCCCCCAGAAAGACCAGACGCGCCAGGTCGTCCGAGAGGTCGTGAGCTCTACCGCCGGCGCCAGTTCGCAACCCGTGCAGCCGAAATCAACGTCGACATCCAGCCCGAGTTCCGGATCATTAGGGTCGCCATCCCAGTCGACGCAGAGGTGCAGACCCTCATTGGTCACGCACGTTTCCCCGTACGCACTCGCGGCCATGGCCAGCAGGATTCCCACGCTCACAAACAACAGATTCGTTTTCATTTCTGTTACTCCTTGCTAGAATGACTTGACTGGCGGTACCGTTGCCGCCTCCCGTGCCACTGGCGGCTTGTCCGCCAGTGCTCTTTGCCCCGTACTATCAAGTAGGAGGGCGTCCACATGTACCGACTTCTGATCCTTGGAATGTTTGCGATTCCGGCGGTCCCCGTGCACTCACAAGTGGTGACATACGAAGCTAGCGCCTTTCCAGAAACCCAAGGCTGGACACGAGGTTTCTTTTGCACGCCCGAACGATGGCTTGATGACGGCTGCTTCTATCAGTTCGTAGAGGAGGATGCAAGCGCGTGTGGCAAGGGCGATGTCGGTGATATGGACTGGTACACTCGACCATTGGCGGTTTTTCAAGGTGTTGATCGCTTCTTCATTGAATGGTGCATGGAAGCCACTGGACCACAATCCGAGGTCGACTTGTCGGCACCCGCCGTGCTGGTCGCCGGCAGCCTCGGAGCCGTCAAGTATCACTTTACGATATCGCGCGACCTCGTCAGAATCATTCGGGACAACCTGCTTCCGATCCTGTTTATCGAGATCGCCCCTAAGATGGTACACACCTATCGCGTCGACCTCGACAACGACGCTGTGGAACCGCGTTATGAGACATACATAGACGGGCAACTGATTGATGACGGCATCGCCGAAGGCGCATATCCATCGTCCACTCCGACAATGACATGGGCATCGGGCGCATGGTTCCACGATAATCAGAGCCGCTGGACATTTATTCGTTACGGCCGTACGCCGGATGACGGCAGCGGCGATTTCGACGGCAGCGGCGCCGCGGATGTCTTCGACCTGTTCTATTTTTCCGAATGCATCGACCGAAGCCTGGCCGGTGAAGCGGCCGACCCGAGTTGCCAATGGGCGGACTTCAACGCCGACAACACGGTGGACTGCACCGACGCGGCCGCCTTCGCCGCCATCTACACGGGCGACCCGGCGGATGCCGTGTTCACGCAATGCCCTTCGCCCATCCCCGCCGTCTCCGATTGGGGCGTGGCCGTGCTGGCGCTGCTGATTGTGAGCGTGGGCACCGTCACATACCGGAATCGAAGCCTGTCGAAGTACGCGGGCTGAAGCCCGCGCCTCGGGGTAGTTGCGGATGGGGCTGGCTACTCGGGGGCGATGAGGTTTTCGCTTTCCAGGTCTTCCTGTCGCGTGGCGGAGCCGCCGGTGCTGAATGAAACGATCCGCACCCCGGGATCGACAAGAAACAATAGGGAGAATCGATAGTCGCCGGTCAGGTGACGGGACTGAATCTTATCAAACTTGCCCAATCCCCCGATCGAGCCTGCCGGACTGCTGAAATACTGGAATTCCCAAACGCGCCGTCCGTTGACATCGGCCTCGGCATACTTGCCCACGACTTTGTAGCGATTCCCGTTGTCGTCGGTGACGAAGTAGTTTTGAAGCGTTTGCACGGTTTGGGAGATGATTTTCCCGAGGCCACTGCGGCCTTGGAGTTGCTCCGTGTTCAGGTGCAACAGCCGCTTGTCGTCGGGAACCTCGAACCGGGCGATTTCGGGTTTGGTTCCGCCGTCCTGTTGATCCACGTAGGCAAGCAGATGGCCATCGACGAACGTACCGGCCGAGATTTCCGTGCCGGGGTGCCGGGTATAGTCCGTAAGCGTAACCGGCATGGCTTCGCCGAAATGCGAACCGGTCGATCGGGTGGCCACGCCGCGGACGTTGCCGCCGCGTCGCGTGCGCCGCCGCCTCCCGGCTGTCGCCGACGGCTCCGATGAGGCGGTTTGGGCGGACGCGGCGCTGCCGCTTGGGTCCGTCGTGCGGTTGCGAGTGGCTGTCGTGTTGGCTGGTTTTCCGGCTGATGAAGTGGTCGTATCGGAGGCGCCGTCGCCGCTGATTGGATGGGGTGGCCCTCGTTCATCGAATCATGTAGTGCAGGCGGTGTAGCACAGCGGCCCGCCGCCGTGTGTGGGCAAGCACCCAGCCGATGGCGGCCAGGCTACACATGACTTGGCTACCATTGACGCCGCGTGCTATTCCCGCGTGAGGCTCTTGTAGATCGTTTCGATCCACCGGTCGGTCTTGATGAAGCCGGTGCCCCAGGGTTTCCATTTCTCGGGCAGGCCGGCCTCCTTCAACGCGTCCAGGGTCCGCCCGGCCTTGATTCGCTTGCGCACGAAGTTGGTCGTCTTCTCAAGCATGGCATGGAAGGCCTTGAGATCGTCGAGCGTGGAGATCGGGCCGTGGCCGGGGATCAGCTTCACATCGGCGGGCAGCCGCTCGATGATGGCCGCGACGTTGACGGCCAGGCCCACAATGTCGCCGCCGTGGTCGAGGTCCACGAAGGGAAACATGCCGGAGAACATGAGGTCGCCCATGTGCACGACGTTGGATTTCTTGAAGAACACGACGCTGTCGCCGTCGGTGTGGCCGTGGGGAAAATGGATGACGTCGATCTCCTCGCCATTGAAGTGGAGCGTGATCGAATTGTCGAACGTGATGACCGGAAGCCCCTTCGCCGGCAACGGGTCTATGGTTCGCTCGTTGAGATGCTGGGGTGTGGTGAGCCGCTGCCGGACGTTGGTTTGCGCGATGATCGGGGCGAGCGGTCCGAAGACGACGTTGCCGCCGGTGTGATCGCCGTGCCAATGGGTGTTGAGGATGAACTTGATCGGGCCGGGATCAATCTCCTTGATCGCGGCGAGGATCTTGTCGGCCAAGGGCGCAAATTGATCGTCGACAACCAGAATACCGTCCGGTCCGGCGCAGACGCCGATGTTGCCGCCGCTGCCTTCGAGCATGTACACCGACCCCGCCACCTTCGTGGCTTTAATCGTTACGTCGGAAAAATCTCGCTGGGCGTAAGCGGATCCGGCGAGCGCTATCGCCGCCAGCAAAGTCGGGAATATGCGTTGGGGCATGTGATCGTCCTCTTGTCTTGGGAGGCTCCGTCGAACCTCGGCCGTTCTCCCTGATCCCAATCTTCCAGTTGGGCCGAGCCATTATACTCGGGCCGAAGTCGGCGTCGATCGAGAGGGTAAGGCCGAAAGTTGAAAGTCAAAGGTCGGCGGGCCGCCGCGCTCGATGTGAAGACGGCGTCCTGGGCGTACCGGGACCGTCCAGCGCGGAACGTATTCTGTGATCCGACCCGCAAGCCTGCTTGACAGCCGGGCCTGTCCGCGGCGTAATGCCACCGGACGGAAGGTGTCCGCCCGGCCTCTGCGCGACGTCGGTGCGGCACCCTGCGGGAATGTTCCGGCACTGTATGCGGGCGTGCCGGCCGCAAGAGCGTGATGGAACGCGCGATCGAGCCTGTCTGGA
Source organism: Phycisphaerae bacterium (assembly GCA_046753625.1). GTDB lineage: Bacteria > Planctomycetota > Phycisphaerae > UBA1845 > UBA1845 > JADFOB01. The sequence continues at coordinate 4,052 of JBHHUB010000126.1, forward strand.
TGAACACAACGTCCCTGTTCTCGCCGAGCCTTGGTTCGCTATTGTCTTTTCTCGACAAACTGAATCGCCGCGCGACCGTTGAGGAGCTGGTCGACCGGCTCAACACATTGGAGATCACCTTGGACGACGTGAAGCCTTGGGTTCGTTTCTCCGCAACCCAGTATCTTCGTAATCTGATCCATGGTGGGCCGACGTATCACGCGCTGGCCATCTGCTGGCGAAGCGGACAGCGCAGTCCGATCCACAACCACGCCCAATCCACCTGCGGCGTTCGCGTCTTGAAAGGCACGGCCACGGAGACGCGCTTCGAGCGAGCCCCCGGCGGGCTGCTCAAGGCCGTCGCGTCGAGCGATCTGCACGCCGGCGAGGTCATCGCATCGGCCGATGACGATACGCACCAGGTCTCCAACCTGCAGGTAGCCGGCGACGACCTCGTGACGCTGCACGTTTACTCCCCCCCGCTGCTTCGAATGGACACCTTCTCCCTGACCAACGCTCGGGTCGGCGAATTCCGGCCGATGGTCCTGGAGCAATCGCAAGGCGCGGGAATCTGAATTTGTGACAACGCAACGCCCCCAAGTCAGCTATGGTGGTTCCGGACCGGGCCAGCGCAGCTCCTACGCGGCCGCGCTCAGCGCCGATGCATTTGGCTCCCTCGGCTCTATGGAAGGGGTCTACGGACCCATCGTCGCCGAGCAAGCTGCGCCGGCCAAGGTCGTCGCGAAAGGCCCGCCGCTTCCGGCCGGTTACGCCTTTGCGGCCGGTGTCGCGCTGACCGCCTACGTGGTCCATCAACTGCCGTTCGCACCGTTTACCGTGGTGGGCGCGTCGGGCGTGCGGCACCCGATCAGTGGCGCGATTCTGGCGATCCTGCTGGGTTTGGCGCTGCGCAACCTGTTTTCGCTGCCGGCCGCAATAACGGCCGGATGCCGTCATGCGGTGAAGAAGGGCATTCCCGTGGCCATCGTCTTGATGGGGGCGGGGCTGAACCTGGTCAACATCGCGTCGCTGGGGTTCATCGCGCTGTTCATCACCGTCTGTTGCATCGGCGTGGCGATGGGGGCTTCGTACTACATCGGTAAGGCGCTGGGGCTCGGTTGGAAGACGGCATTGTTGCTCGGGACGGGCACGGGAATCTGCGGCAACAGCGCCATCGTGGCCGTGGCGCCGCTGATCGACGCCGATGACGACGATCTGGTGCTTTCGATCGGCGCGGTGAATCTGTTCGGGATTCTGGCCATGCTGGCCTGGCCCGTGATTGGCAAGCTCGTCGGGATCAGCGATGAGATGTTCGGCGTATGGGCGGGGACGTCGATTCATGCGGTCCCGCAGGTCGTGGCGGCCGGTTTCTCGTTCAGCCCGGACGCGGGCACCCTGGCCACGCTGGTCAAGCTGGTCCGTGTCACTATGCTGGCACCTCTGGTGTTCGTCCTGGCAATTCTTTACGCCAAGCATCATGCCGGAGATGCGCAAGGAAGCGCGCGGCTGACGGTTCGCTACGCCCGGCTTGTGCCCTGGTTCGTTTGGGGATTTGTGGCTTTTGCGCTGCTCAACTCGTTCGGCTTGTTGCCGACGTTGGTCTTTCCCCCGAACGGCCTGTTTGCCGCCGGCGGCGCGACGAACCTGGTCGACCTGCCGCTTTCCACCATCATGACCACGGCGGGCAAGCTCGTCTTGACGCTGGCGATGGCGGCCATCGGGCTTGAGGTCAATCTGAGGGCGCTGGGCGGTGTCGGCCGGACCGCCGTGATTTCCGGCCTGCTTGCCACGGTCACACTGGGCCTGACCAGCCTCGCGCTGATCATGCTTTTGATGTGACGCATCCTGAGCCGCGGCGACGCGGATGCGTTGGCTCACGGATCGCTCGCGGGCTTTCTCGCAACCGGGCGCAGCTTGAACGGGATCGGGCGGTACGCAACAGGCTTCAGCACGTCCTCGCCCTCTGTGATTCGAAAGTAGCTGTCCAGCGACACATCGGCAAACCGTTGCGTTGTGCCCGAAACGGGCCAGAACACCTCCACCGATGCCACGCGCGCGGCGTCGCCCAAGCCGATCTCCTGGCGATGAGGCGAGCCGCCGAAGCTGGAAACCGACCCGATCGCCCGATGAATGGCATGCGAACCGTCCGGTCCATCGACCGTAACCTTGATTCGCGCGCCGAATGCCATGCGGTTGGTGCGCGTGCCGATGAGCTCCAGAATCAGGAAATGGTTTCCGTGGCCGGGGTTCTCGTAGAGGGCGTTTTGGAACTTGTCGCCCGGGAAAAACCCGCCGAGCTGGTTGAAGATGTCCTGGTCGCCGTCCTGATCGATGTCCGCGAACGCCACGCCGTGCCCCTTTTGCAGGTGACCGAACCCGCCCGACCGGGTGACGTCTTGAAACCGCTTGCCGCCGTCGTTGCGCAGCATGACGTTGGGCGTGAGGGTTTCGTAGGATGGATCGCCGGTCGAAAGATAGATGTCGAGAAAGCCGTCGTTGTCGAGGTCGCCGAAGTTGGCGCCCATGGGCAGATAGACGTGATTGAGCCCGGATTCCTTGGCGACATCGGTAAACGTGCCGTCGTGATTGTTGTGGTAGAGCCGGGGTACGTGTGCGGCGAATGGCAGGTTTAGAAAGTCGGCGGCGACGTCGCTGATGCTGCCGTCGAATGCACCGACGAACAGGTCGAGCCAACCGTCGTTGTCGTAGTCGAAAAACCAGCTTGCGAAGCTCCGACCCGCCGGCTCGGCCGTATGGGTCGCTTCGGTCACGTCGGTAAAGACGAGGTTGCCCTCGTTGCGGTAGAGTCGGTTCGGCCCGTTGTTGGAGACGTACAAATCCACGTCACCGTCGTTGTCGTAGTCACCGGCGGCCACGCCTTTGCAGTATCGATCGTTGGTGACGCCGGCGGCCCGCGCCCGATCGACGAACGTCCCATCCCCTTGATTGACAAGGAGATGACACGGAAATCCTTGCGCTCCCGGCTCGAACGCCACGCGGGATTCGTTGCCGACGAACAGATCCAGGTCGCCGTCGTTGTCGAAATCGGCCCAGGCCGCGGCCTGCGTGGGATAGGCCGGAAACGCCAGACCGGCCGATACGGTAACGTCCGTGAAGCGGCCGTGGCCGTCGTTGGCCAAGAGCGAATTCCGTATTTTTCCGGCGTCGTACATCCATGCACCGCGCACGATCAGAATGTCGAGATCGCCGTCGTTGTCGTAATCGGCGCTGTTGCAGTTGAGTCCGCCGAGTTGGTCGGCCGCATGGGACGCATCGGAACGATCTTCGAAGCCTCCCTCGCCGTCGTTGTGAAAGAAGTTGAGCCGACCACCCGGGTCATACGTGGAGCTGACGATGTCCAACAAACCATCGCCGTCGAAATCATCGACGATCGCGCCGCCGCAAAGATTGAACGTATCCACTCCCAGTCCTGGCGCAATGTCTGCGAATCGCTTGATGTCGTAATCGGACGCAAACGCTGTCGGCGGAATCAGCAGTTCCGGGATGACGCGGTCGGGGTAATCGCCCAACGCCATGGCCGCGATGTTGTACAAAAGCCGAGCGCCCAGATCGTCGGGCACGGCGGACAGATAGCGCAGGTAATTCTCCGCCGCACGGGCCGCAGGCATTTTCTCCTGATGAACGCCGCCGCCGGCCAATGGAAAGATGCAACAATCCTGGTTGTGCCGCTGGATGCAATTGCGGACCTCGGCCTGGCGCAGATACACCAAAGCCCTCAGGCGAAACAGGCCCGGGCTCGGCTGCCCCTGCGGCATGGATTCCACCAGCCTAATCGCCTCTTCGATGGCCGCGGCGCCGTCATCGGGCTGCCCGATTTCGATGAGTTCCTTGGCGAGATCGGCTTGAAGCGTTACCCGTTCGGGCAGCGTGTGCGCCTTGGAGGCCACATCCTTTTTGAGCTGCTCCGCCTGAGCGTTGCCCAGGTACTTCGGCTCCGATCGGTAGAGCTTGCGCGCGATCAACGCGAACATCGGCCGCTGGGCGAGTTCGGGCTCGGCGATGCCGGCCAACATTCGCTGCTCACGCTGCGCCTGGATCGACGGCATCGCCGACGCGACGGGATACTGCGGGTTGATCGCCAGCGCGCGGGCGTAGACCGCCAGGGCATCGCCGAGTCGCCCGAGTTTCTGGTAGCAAAGCCCGAGGTAGAGCAAGGCATCGCCATAGTCGGCGTCGATTTGCACGGCAACCGCAAGATAAGGAATCGCTTCCTGATAGCGCCCCTCAGTTTGCAAGACATAGCCGACCCCGAAGTAAGCCGGAGCATGATCGGGATTGGCCTGCATGGCCTCCTCATATTGCGCGATGGCTGCGTCCCCCAACCCTTGAATCGCCAACGCCGCGCCCCAATTGCACCGCGCCTCGGCATCCAACGTCATCAGACCGGACGCCGCTTCAAACGCACGCGCGGACTCGGCGTAGCTGCCCTGCGCCAGAAGCGCGCCGCCGAGGTGCACCCGAGCCATCCCTTCGTCCGGTGCCAAAGCCACAGCACGGCGGAAATGGGCGATGGCCTCAGCGACATCGTGGCGGGCCATGTAAAGCTGTCCCATCCCGGCGTGCGCGGCATCCATGTCTTCGCGGATGTTGATCGCGTTTTTGAGGTGGAGCATGGCCTTGTCCACCGCCCCGGTAAACAGATAGGCTCGCCCCAAACCGAGCTGGACGTACGGATCATCGGGACGCACTTCCGCCACGATCAACCAGTCGCCTATGGCGTCGCGGTAGCGCCCCGCTTCCATCAGTGCGGCCGCACGTTGTGAGCATGCCGCGCTGCTGATGCCCAGTGCGTCGATTTCCGCGCGAAGTGGATCAGGCAGGCCTGGACGTTCATTCGACGAAGCCGATCTTGATGCCACCGCATCTGCACTTTGGTTATCGCCAATCTCACGGTAGACGCGAGCCAGCGCGCCCAAGGTGGCGGCATCATGGGGTGCCAGTTTATGAGCCCGTTGAAGGTGATCGACCGCGCTGGTCGCGTCGTTCTGCGCGAGCAGGGCCAACCCGAGGTCACGATGAGCGGCCGCCAGATCGGGTTCGATCGACAGCGCCGCGCGAAAAGCGGCCGCCGCATCTGAAGTCCGCCCTTCCGATGCCAACTGCCGGCCGCGCCGCCAGTGCAACGGGGCGTAGTCGGGATTGAGTCGGGCGGCGGCATCGAACGCCGCCAAGGTCGCTGCCGGCTCGGCGCCACCTTCCACCAGCGCCACCGCCAGGTTGTAGGCCCATCGGAACTCATCAGGTGCCAGGCTGACGGCTTGGCGGTACGAACGGATCGCGGGATCGAACAGGCGATGGGCATCGAGCACGGATGCGAACACCCCCCACGCCTCGGCGGAATCCGGCTGCTTTACGACACGAGCGCGAGCTTCCTTGATGCGCCGAGCCACGCGAAACTCCATCCCACTTGTGTCGGGCTGGGGGATGGCATCGCGGGCGCGTGGCTCTTTTGAATCGCCGGGATCGCTGCGGGCGTCGGCTGAGACGGGAGCCCCCTTGGTCCTAGCGTCACCCGCCTCATCCGCCGGACATCCGCCCAGAAGAAATAACAGTAGGATGGGCGCGCAACCGATTAAGCCACCCGCGCCGGTGGGGCCGCTCCGTACTCGGACCGCGATGCGGCGCGCCGGCGCACCGTCGCCGGATTCTATTGTCTGTGGCACATTACTCTCCAGACCCGCGCGACAGCGTCAGCACTCGGTCGACGATCCGCGTGCGAAAGGTCTCCTGCTTGCCATCCGGCCACGTGACCGTGATTCTATCGACTTGAGCGACAACGCCCAGACCGAAGCGAGCCATTGGTTCGCTACTCGATAAGTAACTCGACGCCCGGGCGATCGTGCGCACCAGCGTCCGACCACCGGCAACCACGCGGACGACCGAACCAATCGCATTGCGATGAACCCGCGGGTCCACCGCACGCACGGCCAGCCAATGCCCGCTCGGCCCTGTATCGTTTCGGTAGAGCCGCGCCGGGCCATCCATATTGACCACGAGAAAATCCGAATCGCCGTCCCCATCCACATCCCCGGCGGCCAGACCTCGGGAAATCTCAACCGGATAGCCAAACGCCGCCGGGTTCCTCGCGGCCCGGCCATCCATCGCGGCTTCATGGAATCTCCGCCCGTCGCTGACATATATGCGATTCCGCTCCGCGTAGCATTGCAACGCGCTTGGGCAGGTCGCTGATTTCAATCCGATCGCGTGCGAAACGCGACCGTTGGCGACGAGCAAATCGCAGTCTCCGTCCAACTCCAGGTCGACCGCGATCGCGCCGAAGCCGGTGTTCGAGAAACTCGGTCGCCCCAGCCCGAACGCGACGGTGCCATCGACGAACCCTTCTGACCGCCCGAGGTTCCGGTACAGCGTGTTGGTCTCGTTGGCCAAGTGGGTCAGGAACAGGTCGAGGTGGCCGTCATTGTCAAAATCGCCGCAGGTAACCCCCATGCCGGCTTCGCTCATGCCCTGGCCGTTGAAGGCCGCCCCCATCGCAACGGCCCGGTCAGAGAACGTGCCATCTTGGTTGTTGATCCAGAGTTGATTGGGGTAGCCGTCGTTGGCGACGTAGATGTCCTGCCATCCGTCTTCGTTGAAATCGGCACAGACCACGCCCAGCCCCGCACAAGGGGCGCCGGCGTGGATACCGGCATTCTCGGACACGTCAGCGAAACGACCGCCGCCAAGATTGCGCAGGAGCACGTCATCAACCGGCAAATACGCCTGCGGACTACAATAATCCGGGCGCCCGGCGCGATCCGTACATTGCTTGAATCGATCGTATTGGAGGTACTGCGTGACGTAGAGATCGAGAAACCCATCGCGATCGAAATCGAAAAATGCGGCTGACGCGGACCAACCGGGTACGCGGACGCCCGCCGCCTCCGTCACGTCCTGGAACCGGCCGTCCCCACGATTTCGGTATAGGCGATCGGGGCCGTAGTTCGAAACGTATACGTCCGCGAGCCCGTCGTTGTCGATGTCGCCGATGGCGACACCCATGCCGTATCCGCCGTCGCCCAGCCCGGACCCGTCGGTCACATCCCGAAAGCGTCCGTCGGACCCCTGCCGGAAGAGTCGGTTGGTGTGGGCCAGGGATACGCCGGTTTCGGGGAGCCGCTCGTTGCCGTTGATCAGGTAGGCGTCGAGGTCGCCGTCGCCGTCCATGTCGAACAGCGCCGCGCCGCCGCACATGATTTCCGGCATGTGGCGCGAACCGGTTGCGCCGGAATGATGCACGAACGCGAGGCCGACTTGGTTGGTGACGTCGGTGAGCCCGGCTTCCGCCTTGGCGGCCGGTTTCCTGACTGCATCGGGTCGTGCCGGCTCGGTCGTCGCCGGCCTACGGCTTGCGGGCCTGCCGGCGTCCTCTTGGCATGAACAAAGATGCACCATGACCACCGCGCAAACGCGCAGCGCGGTCATCGATCGACGCCGGCTTGCCGGACAATTCCGAGCCGCGGGCTTCAGCCCGCGCGGCCTCACGACTGCCGCCCACCCCTCGCATGGCAAACTCATTTGGCTACGGCGCCGCCTTCCTATGGCTAACGCCCATCATTTCCATCGTCTTCACGAGTTTGAGACCATCCCACTCCGTCCAGGTCCACTCCATCGTATCGTCGTCGGTGAACTTCATGGTGCCCGCTCCGGTGCTGCTTCCCCAGGGGCCACGGCCTTTGCTCTTCATATGCCAGACACCGGTCATCTCGTTGTACTTGGAGGATCCCATGGCCATGGTTCCCATGGTGTCGACCCAGATATTCTTGATCTTCTTGTCGGCGAAATCCCAGTACCAGATACCGATCCCCTTCATTTCTCCCAAGCCGCCCATGGTGTAGCTGCCGCGTTGGACAAGATACCAGCCGTCACCCTCCCATTTCATTTCTTCCGTGCCCTGGGAATTCAACTCTTCTTCGAGCATCGCCATCCGGCCGGTTCCGGTTCCCTCTCAATGGCCCACGAACTTGTTGAGCATGTCCAACTCGTCCGGACGCTTGGGGCGATCCTCTCTCATCTGCTCGATCGTCATCTTCGGCATGCAACCGACGAGCAGAACCGGCAAC
>JBHHUB010000127.1:0-11840 GCA_046753625.1 Phycisphaerae bacterium
CCCCGACGAGTGCGAGCCGGATTGCAACGGCAACGGCATTCCCGACGGCTGCGACATCGCCAACGGCGTTAGCAACGATTGCGACGTCAACGGTGTGCCCGATGAGTGTGACCTCGCCGGCGGTACGGCCACCGATTGCAACGCCAACACCGTTCCCGATCAGTGTGATCTGAGTGCCGGTTCCAGTGCGGATTGCAACGACAACACCGTTCCGGATGAATGCGATGTGCTGTCCGGTGGCAGTTCGACGGATTGCAACGCCAACGGCGTTCCCGACGAATGCGAGCCGGACTGCAACGGCAACACGACCCCCGACGATTGTGACATCGCCGAAGGGGTCAGCAACGATTGCGACGTAAACGGTGTGCCCGATGAATGCGACATCGCCGGCGGTACGGCCACCGACTGCAACGCCAACACCGTTCCCGATCAGTGTGATCTGAGTGCCGGTTCCAGTGCGGATTGCAACGACAACGCCATTCCGGACGAATGCGATGTGCTGCCCTGCGGCAGTTCGACGGATTGCAACGCCAACGGCGTTCCCGACGAATGCGAGGCGGACTGCAACGGCAACACCACGCCCGACGATTGTGACATCGCCACTGGAGTGAGTAGCGATTGCGATGCGAACGGCGTGCCCGATGAGTGTGACATCGCCGGCGGGGCGACCGATTGCAACGGCAACGGCATCCTCGATGAATGCGAAACCGCCGACTGCAACGGCAACGGCGTTCCGGACGACTGCGACGTGGCCGGGGGAACGAGCGCCGATTGCAATACCAATGCCGTACCGGATGAGTGCGATCTGGCAAGCGGTGTTTCGCTCGATTGCAACGCCAACGCTGTTCCGGACGAATGCGATGTGCTGCCCGGCGGCAGTTCGACCGATTGCAACGCCAACGGCGTTCCCGACGAATGCGAGGCGGACTGCAACGGCAACACCACGCCCGACGATTGTGACATCGCCACTGGAGTGAGTAGCGATTGCGATGCGAACGGCGTGCCCGATGAGTGTGACATCGCCGGCGGGGCGACCGATTGCAACGGCAACGGCGTCCTCGATGAATGCGAGTCAACAGACTGCAACGGCAACGGCGTGCCGGATGATTGTGACGTGGCCGGGGGAGCGAGTGCTGATTGCAATACCAATGCCGTTCCGGATGAGTGTGATCTGGCAAGCGGTGTTTCGCTCGATTGCAACATGAACGACATACCCGATGAATGTGACTCGGATTGCGACGGCGACGGCGTGCCGGACGGCTGCCAGGCGCCTCTCGTTACGGCCGTCGGCGGAAGGTATCTTTCCGTAACGCCGGTTCCGTCCTGCTCGAGTGCGCCGGTGGCGTTGCGCCTGACGTCCGCGGATTGGCATTGCGTAGATGGGTTCGTGGCCGCCGACGGTACGGTTGGCGCGATCTCCGTATCCCTGACGCCGGCCCAATGGGGTGAGGTCTTTGTCCGTGACGTGGTCATCATTCCGGAGAGTTTCTACGCGGTGCAGGCCGTTCTCAGCACCGGGGGTGGGGCGTCGGCCGAGGCCAAAACGTGGGCGTGGAGCGACACGGACAACGACGGCGTAGTCAATTTCAGCGACATCCAGCGTATCGTCCTCGGGTTCCAAGGGGTGTTCAGCGGCTTCACCCTTCAGAACGTCGACCTGGTGCCCTGCTTCCCGGACATGATCGTGAATTTCACCGATGTCCAAGCTGCCGTATTCGCCTTCGGTGGGGAGATTTACGCGGGCTTGTCCTGTCCCGTGCCCTGCCCGTAATCCGAGTGACCAGGTGCCGCGACCTCGGCGCCGCCAGGCGTCAGGTGTGTTGGGCGATGAACCCGACCAGATCGCGGAAGTAAATCTCGGGATCCTGCTCGAATTCCACCGAATGCCGCGCTTCAGCGTAACGCGTGATCTTCGTTTCGGGCCAATTCAGCGATTCAACGAAGGACGCGGTTTTGTCGTTGTCGACGATGCGCTCGTCGCCGGCCAGGAATAGGTGTACGGGAACAGGTGGGCTGTCCTTGAGCTTGGCAACCAACTTGTCCATGCGCCGTGACGCCAGATAGAAGCCGGCCGTGCACTGCCGCAGCGTCGGCTCATCCGCGCGAAAAAACGCCTGCCATTTCGGCGACGTGGTGAACAGGTTGGCGTCGTTGAGCGGGATGTCGAAATGGGTTCGGGGCTCGTAGAGCATCGCAAAACCGATCTTGGCCATCTGGCCGCGCGAAACGCCGATCTTGGGAAACAGTCCGGGCGTAACGAGAGACAAGCTCCGCACGGGCTCAGGCTGGACGACGTGGTGGACAACCGCCAGCTTCCCGCCCCAACTGACGCCGACCAGATGAAATCCGTCAAAGCCGGACCGATGCATAAGAAACGAGCCGGCTCGGTGGGAATCCTCGATAAGCTGATCCGCCGATTCGGCGTGCCCTCGATCGGCCCGGTTTTGCCCGCTCCCCCGGCGATCAATCTGCAGCACCGCGAATCCCGCCTGGGCCAGGCGCCAGGCTGAGGTTTCGTACCAGCCGCAATGAGATTGGATGCCATGGTGATAGAGCACGGCGCCGCGCGGCGCCTCAGGTTCCCAATAGCGTGCGTAGGCCGGATACCCCCCCGAAATCGCCACCGAGAGTTCTTCAAACTCAGCCATGGCGGCCATCGTAGTCCGATTCCACCGCCCGTCCACGCATTTCTTGCGCGTCAGGTGGCCGGGGATCGGACCGCCAAACCAGGTCCGCGGGCGCGAGCCCGCGGAGCCAGGGATCGCCAACCTTGTGAATGGCACGTTTCGCCGTCACACCGTCCTGGTCGATCAGGATATCGGCGATCAGAGGGCCGCCCGGCTGGATGTCGCTGCATTGCCCCCGGCGCTCTAAGAGCGCCCACCGGCAATTCGATACTGGCCAGGTTACCTCCGACGCGCTACCATGTGCTCATGGAGTGGACCTCGGATACCATTCGGGCGGCGCTGCGCCAGCAGTTGCTCACCGACGCGATGCTCGGCGTCGTCAGCGTGCCGATCCGCCCACCGAAGCCGCCCCCACGGGCAGGCCGTGGCGCAACCGGTGCGGCGACGCAACCGCTTCCAAAGGCCGGCGACGCCGGGCGATCCGCCGCGTCCAAGCAGCAGTTGTTGGCGGAGATCAACGAACGCAGCGTGCAAGCATGCACGCAATGCCGGTTGCATGAGACGAGAACCAAAACGGTGTTTGGTCAGGGCAATCCCGACGCGCGCATCGTGTTTGTGGGCGAAGCGCCGGGGTTTGAGGAGGATCGTAGCGGATTGGCGTTCGTGGGACGCGCCGGCGATTTACTCACCCGGATCATTGAAAAAGCCATGGGGCTATCCCGAGACGATGTCTATATCTGCAATACCGTCAAATGTCGGCCGCCGGGCAACCGGGACCCCCGCGCTGATGAGATTCTTTCGTGCAGCCCCTACCTCAGACAGCAGCTTACGATCATTCAACCGGAAGTCGTCGTCGCCCTCGGAGCTCCGGCCGCCAAGACGCTTCTGAACACGACGCAAAGCATAGGCAAGCTCCGTGGGCGGTTTCACGAATACTACTTCTCGGGGACCACCGGCGTGGGTCCGTGCGTCGCGTTGATGCCGACCTACCATCCCGCGTACCTCTTACGCACGCCTTCGGAAAAGGCGAAAACCTGGGAAGACATCAAAATGGTTCTGGCGAAGCTAGGCTTGAAAGAGCCCCGCTAGCACAGCCGCCCCCGGCTGTGATGCTACAACCTGAAAGGGATTACCCTCTTGTCCGTTCACCCGACCGCCATCATCGATCCGAACGTCGAGCTGGATTCGTCCGTGGACATCGGTCCGCGCTGTGTGATCGACGGCCACGTACGGATTGAGGCCGGGTGCAAGCTCTACAGCCATGTTTACGTAACCGGTTGGACGCAGATCGGGCCGGGCTGCATCTTGCATCCCAACGTCGTTGTCGGCCACGAACCCCAGGATTTGAAGTATTCCGGCGAGCGCTCCTACTGCCGCATCGGTAGCGACACCGTGCTCCGTGAAAATGTAACGGTGCACCGCGGTACGCTGCCGGAATCTGAAACGGTGATCGGAAAGCATTGCTACCTCATGGTCGGCAGTCACGTCGCCCACAATGGTACGTTGGGCGACCACGTCATCCTCACGAACAATGTGCTGCTGGCTGGTCACGTAAGCATCGGCGACCATACCAACGTCGGCGGTGGTGCGGCCGTCCATCAGTTCTGCCGGATCGGTGAACGGGCGATGATCGCGGGCCATGCTGCCGTCGCTCGTGACGTTCCACCCTACGCCTTGGTGGACCGGGAGGGTCGGGTATTGGGCTTGAACCGCGTCGGATTGCGGCGTGCCGGAGTTCCGCAGGAGGAAGTACGGGAGCTTCGCGAGGTTTTTCGGCGTCTGTTCGGACGGCAGGGGGACTTCTCCAAGGCCGTGGAACATCTGCGCGAGCACGCCCACGGCGCCTCCGCGAAGCGGGTTTTTGCGTTTCTTAATGGTGAGAGCACGCGAGGGGTGGCGGGCGCCGCCCGTTCAGGTGAGCCCGAGATGGGCGAATCGGGGGAGCATGGACCGGCAGATCTGAATCCGAGGTCAGGTATGGAGGGGTGCGTCGAATGAGGCCACCTGCGGACCATTCCGCGCCAACGCTGGATTTCGGCGGCTTCGGCATGCTTTGTCATGTCGTAGAACTGCTGCGATAATGGCAAAAGTAAAGTATAGCTGATTTCCGGTGGCGTTTTCGTCCTGGATCCTGGGTGGCAAACGTAATATAATGTAATTAGGGATAAGTCCTTATTGCCTTTGGTGGTTGAGGCTCCGATAATTGATATGTAAGGCGTCCGGCAGGTCGTCAATGAGGTGGCCGGGCAGCGGCTCGAAGGGTCGCCGTTGAGTATTGTAGAAAAACGCTTTTTTCACAAGAGCTTCTTTCCCCTCCGAGAGATACCGGACAGTTAAGGCTGTCCGGTTTCTCTTTTTTTGTGGCGACGGTTGGGCACCGGGTTACTGGGTTTTGGCCGCCCGCTATGACCGACTTCACTCCGCACAGACCCACCCACACCGGGTAGTATGCCACGCGTCCGGCATGCATTCAGGGGCCGACCCGAGGCTCGGAATGGGGCATTGCAGGCCGAAGGCTCCCGGCGCAAGCCTGTGGCCGAGGGGCAACGATGGGGCGCTCGAATGCCTAGCCCCAAGCGGGCGACAAACTGCGCTGGACAAAACGAAGCGGCGAGTGACACGCCGTTGATTCCGTTTGACCCAGCACAATGGCGGGGGCTGGGGCGTTTCCGTGTTACGACTTTCGACATTTTCAGGAGCACGATTCGAACCGTCGGTTTGTGTCGCCGGCATCAGGATGGGCGACTTGCAACGGGCTGGACCTGCTCGCCAATCATGGGCTTGTGGCATGCGCGATTCGTTGGGCAATTATTGACTTCTGGGGGGCGAATCGGTACCCTGGTAGGAACAATGCGGTGCCTTGTCCGGGCGGTGGGCTGGTAAGATGGGCGGAACAAACGCATTGGGGGGTGTGCGGATACCAACGGAGCTTCTTGCCCGAAGAGGTTTTGGTGCGATCCGCCGTCGTGGAGAATGGTGGCACACGGCCGGACGGGAAAGTCGTGATTTCCCCGTACCTATCTTGAGGCAAGTCGAGGTGGATTGGACGCCTTGCGCCGTGTCATCCTTGCGTTGATGGGTTGTATTGGAACGTCGGTCGGCTCTGGCCGGGTGCGGATGCTGTATGGCATCGCGCGGGTTGGGCGCCGACGTTGTGACGCTACGGACCGTACCCGCAACGGATCTAAGGAGCAGGCATTCGGCATGCGAAGAAATCTGGCTTGGTTCATGTTGGTGGTTGGTCACGCGCCGCTCACGGCGTTGGCACAGACGCCGGTGGCGGCTGTTGACATCCGGCGCGATGCCGAGCCGGCGGCTGAGGTGACGTTGGTCGATGGGGTCGCGCCGGAGGCTCTGGTGCCGCTTGACCCGGAAGCGCCCATTCAGAGACACTATTACGTTCCCGGGCGCGGCGAGGTTTCGTTCGAATCGGCCGGCGCGGCGGGAGGCCCGCTTGCCGCCCTGCCCGATACCGTCGTGTACGCCAACACCCGCAGCATGTTGATCTTTCCGCCGGGCGCCAATCGCCTGATTGCCGACGACGTTTTCTCGACGGCCTTGGGCGGTTGCAACGTAAGTCAATATGAATTGCTCGTTGGCGGCGGCGGTGATGGAACCGGATCCAACGGATTTACGGTAGACTTTGCCATCTACGATCGATGTCCGGGGACCGGCGGCCAGCCGGTGCCTGGGACCGAGGGCACCATCACTTTTGACGACAACGGCACACATCTGGTGACGGTCGATCTTTCCGGTTCGCCGGTTCCGATTGAGTCGACCTTTTGGGTCGGCACGTCGTTTTCGCGCAACGGTGCCGGCTGGGCCGTCGGGATGCAGGCGGACGTGGGGTTCACCGAAGACGTTTACCATCACCCCAGTTTTCCTTGCGCGGCCGTGTTCAGCGGCGGGCTCTATGCGGGTTTCAACGTCAAGGTGACGTGTGCCGGCGTGGTGGATACTCAGTTCCTGGCGTACTTGAACAACGGGCCGGGCAACAGCACCGCCCAAGGCGCCGGCATTACGGTGGCCGATGATGTCGAGTTGATTGTTGATGAGTGCCAGGTCACCGGTTATGACGTGGGTCTTACCGGCGGAGGCGGAGCGTATTCGGCCGTGGTGGAGCTCTGGGGCGATTGCAACGCAGCCAGCGCCCTACCCGGCACCCAATTCACGTTCACCGGCGTTGGGGATGGATCGGTAGAGGTGGCCCGGGTGACGCTCGATCCGCCGATTGCGCTGGCCAATAACGTGCTCTGGGTCGCGATCACGCCCGACCGGGCCGGCGTCGGGCCCATCGTTTCGGGGGAGCCGGTCTTGGGTACCACACAGGACTTGTTCGCCGTTTGGGATCAGCCCACCAACCCGAGCGCGTGCAATTTTTTCTTCTTCGGCGGGAATCCCGTCGCTGGGTTTTCGATCAATATCTTTTGTCAGGGCCAGCCGCCCGTCGGGGCGTGCTGCCAGATTCCACCTCCGCAAGATGGAACGGCATGCACGGTTACGTCGGAGTTCGCCTGTGGTTCGGGGCGTTGGCTGGAGGGCACCACGTGTGAGAATGCGCCGTTCGATCCACCGTGCGGTACTGCGGCCTGCTGTCTGCCGGACGATACGTGCGCCAATCTTACAGAGGCGGATTGCCTGGCGGCCGGCGGCATGTGGGATGGGACTGTGGGTTGCGGCCAAAATGGACAGTCGTGTCCGTTCTTTGCGTGCCTGGACGGACAGGGGGATTGTTGCGGTGACCGCCCATCGGAGACCGGCTGCGGCGACGAGAGCTGTTGCGACGCGGTTTGCCGGATCGACCCGTGGTGTTGCCAGGTGGAGTGGGATCGCTTTTGCGGTGACGAGGCTGAGTCACTCTGCAACATTTTCTGTGCGTTTGGGACGATTGGATGGGTGGATCCGCCATCGGGGGCCGTCGACGCGCGCCAGCCGTTTGCACTGGATGAGCCCAGCCTGCTGCAAGGTATTGATCGCATCACGGTTTCGGGGCCGGCGAGTGCGGGGCAGGCTTGCTGCTGGTCCCTTTGCGAAACTGCCGGAGGCGCGGCGCCCAACGCCATCGATCATGTCGAGCACAATGCGGACGGCACCTTTTCCGTGGTATTGAGCAGGCCGATCACACCTGGTAGTGTCACCGCGTTGACCTACGTGGGATCGGGGGCGTCGGCTTCGTTTACTGCGCATCCGGCCAACGTCGATGCCGATCCCAAAGCAGGTCCGCCCGACGTGCTGTCGCTGATCGATTGCCTCAACGGCTTGGACACCTGCCCATGGGGATTGTTGAGCTGCGACATGGACCACAGCGGCCAGTGTGCGCCTCCGGACATCCTCCGCCTGATCGACTTGCTCAACGGTGCGGGGTCGTTTGATGTATGGAATGGTACGGCCTTGCCCGGTGCAACCGGCGACTGCCCTTGATCCCTCATTCCATGGATGTGTGCACCCGATCAGAATCGCAGGCACCGGCCTGCGGACCCTGTGACCGCCCATCTCCCTCCCGATCGGGACGTTTCACTTCCTTATCGTGCATGCCGTCGGAAGATCGGCGACCTGAGGATCAGACGCGGTAGGAGTTCACCAGGCTGGCGCTAGGTGCTCTGAAAAGAAACCTCTGTTGGCCCTTCCATGGCTGGCGGCTGACAGCGCTTCAATCCTTATTTTTTGCCTCGGGGGCCATGAAGCGATCTCCGACGCCCACCTGCCGGCCGTTGACGAAGTCCCGCCAGGCCATGATTCTTCCCGATGACGGTTTGATCTCAAGCAATTCAAGGAATCCCTCTGCCGTCACGAGGTAGCGGCGTTCGTCGATCGATCCGGGCTCCATGATGGCGAACTCGGTGTGCCGGTCGCTGGGGATCGCTTCGACCGCACGGGCTCTGACGAGCTGGACGTTTTCCCAGCGGCCTGTCTGCGATTCGAATCTGGCGGGGACGCCCGGCCAGGGGGTCATGCCGCAAATGTGCCGTGCCAAGATCTTGGCAGGGCGATCGAAGGATGGGATGCCGTCCGACTTCTTGAGCTTGGGGGCGGGGCACGACAGCGCGTCATCCTGCGGTGTGCCCGCAGGCAATCGCCCGCCATCGAACAATTCGAGTGCCGCCGAGACGGCGTCCACGCCGATGCCCGCGAGTCGGTCATGCAATTCGCCGGCGGTTTCGTCCGGCTTGATCTGGGTCCAACGGGACATCAGGATTGGTCCGGCATCCATGCGTTTGTCGATTCTAAACACCGTACATCCGGTTCGCTCCTCGCCGCCGAGGATGGCCCAGTTGATGGGTGCGGCTCCACGGTACTTGGGCAGCAGCGAGGCGTGGAGGTTGATGAATCCGCCGGGTATCGCATCAAGCAGATCGGAGCGGAGCATTTGGCCGAAGGCGATCGCGAGCCCGATTTCGGCGCGAACCTCGCGAACGCGCTGCACGAAATCCGGTTCGTTAACGTTGTCGACCTCAACTACCGGTAAGCCCAATTGCTCGGCCACCGCGGCCACGGGCGTTCGCGTGGTGCGTCGACCACGGCCGGCCGCCCGCGCCGGTTGCGTCACCAGCAGGGGGATTTCGTGATGCTCGCTGGCGAGGAACTTCAGCGTGGGCACCGCAAATACGCCGGAGGCCATAAAGACGATACGCATCGGTGTTGGTCCCATTTACCCGGGCTTGGCCCCGAGTTTGATGTAATCGGTCTTGAGTTGCTTGATCGCGCGGCGATTGGTGATCTCGTCGGACGTGGACATGTTGTCGATGATGAGCTTGCCGTCGAGATGATCGGCTTCATGTTGCCAGATGCGCGCCGCCAGCCCCGATCCTTTAAGTTCCAGGGCTTTGCCCGTGGCATCCTGGATCAGCATGGTTGCGTCGGTTGCACGCCGCATCGTGACATTGATACCCGGCAGCGACAGACAGCCCTCTTCGTCTTCCGCGGCTCCCTGCAGGTCCACAAATCTCGGATTGACACAAATGAGCAGGTCGTCCTCCTCGCCGGTCGGGTTGCACACGAACATGCGAATCGGGATTCCGACCTGTGGGGCTGCCAAACCTACCCCGTTTGCCTCCTTCATCAGCGTGACCATTTTCTCCACTAACGCCTTGAGGCCGGCATCGAACCGGGTGACCTCGGCGCAGGTCTGCTTCAGCACCGGATCGGGATAGAACACAATCTTGAGCTTGTCGATTTTCGGATAATCCATGGATAATGCGATCCCGTTACGCATTGCTAGGCGCCCGGCACGGGTTTACTTGACATTGATCCCTTGCGGGATAATATCCGATGCTTCGCTGCTGTAAAGGGTTGTGAATGCTTGGTTAACGATTCCCCACCCTTGGCATTCGAGCTACGTTTTTTCGGACCCTGCGGCGAGCGGCGACATGGGTACCCAATCGGTTGCGAAACCCACGTACGAGAAGACCTCTCGAGAATCCGGATCGTCACCCCGAAGACGAATAGTGATCCATGGGCAAAGAAAACGGTGATGCCAATTCAGAGGGGAATTCATCCCAACGGCTTGTAACCCCGCGCGAAAACCGGATCAAGGCTGAAAAGTGGTTCAGTCGGGCGCGCGAGCTTGGCGAAAAGCGTCAGTTTGACTACGCGATCGAGTACTACGTCAACGGGCTGGAGTTCTGGCCTGATGCCGTCGAAGAAGCGCTCAAGGCGCTTCACGGCTGCGCCGTGGCCAGAAGGTCGACCGGCGGCAAGAAACCGGGCCTGAAGGACACGATGCGCCGCTCCATGTCGGACAAGGACGCGCGCAAGGGGTTCCTCAATGCCCTCTGGCTGTTCGGGCACGATCCAGACAACCTTTCGTACATCGAGGGCATCCTGCGCAACGCCAGCAAGCTTCGCGCGGAGGATGCGGCCAAGTGGGCCGGCGGGGTGCTCACGCGTGCGTTGGAAACGGCCCCCAAGGTTTCCCCCAAGCAGTTTCAGCAGGCGATCTCGTTCATGGAAGCATTGGGCGACCGGGCGACCGATCGAGGTGAAACCGGATTCGGCGTTGAATCGTTTCAGGCCGGGATCGATGTGCTGAATATCTGGCGGCGACGAGCACCCAAGGACCAGAATATCGCCGTGGCCCTCAAGAACCTATCCACCAAGCTGACCATTCTCAAAGGCAAGTATCAAGACGGCGATTCCTACCGGGACAGCATCGTCGATGCCGACCAAGCTCAGGAGTTGCACGATCGGGATCGCTCCGTGCAGAGCGACGACCGGGTCGATCAGCTCGTGGCGTCGGCCGAACAGGCCTACCGGGACGATCCGGATCATCCCAACGCCTTGCGGAACCTCGTTGACCTGCTGTGCCGCCGCGAGCAGGAATCCGAGGAGGTCAAAGCGATCGGGTACCTCGTCAACCAATTCAAGAGGACCGATAACTATCGCTGGAAGCAGCGAGCGGATGATATCCGTATGAAGCAGCTTGGCCGGAAAGTGCGCGAGGCGGTCCAAAAAGGGGATGCGGAGGCGATCAAGAAGCACCAGGTTGCCCAGCTTCGCTTTGAGCTCTCCGTGTACAAGGAGCGCGTCGAGCGCTATCCCACCGACAACCAGATGAAATATGAATACGGCGTGCGATGCTTTCGTGCGGGCCGGTTTGACGATGCCATCCCCTTGTTTCAGACAGCCAGGGTCAATCCGAAGAATCGGATTGCCTGCGGGCTGTATCTGGGACGCTGCTTCTACCGGAAGGGCTACCATTCCCAGGCTGTGATCGCATTGAACGAGGCCATTGAGGCCCACGGTGCGGCTGATGACCAATTGGCCAAGGATTTGTACTACTGGCTCGGGAGGTCCTACGAGGAAGGCGGGCAGTCCGTGGAGGCCCGGAAAACTTACGGCAAGATTCTCCAGATGGACTACAACTTTCGCGACGTTCGTGCTAGACTAGATGGTCTGCCGGCCGCCTAGTGCCCGAGGGTGGTGCGGGGTTGAGGTGTGGGCTAGCACGCAAGAGACTTGGAAACGGACGTACGGAGTAACGGATCGTGGCGAACCTTTTTTCGGCGAAGAAACGCATCAAGCAGAACGAGCGAAATCGCCTGCGGAATCGCGCCCGTAAGGCCGTGATTAAGACGGAAACGAGAAAACTTCTCGACGCCATTCACGACGGAAAAATCGAGGACGCCCAGGAGCTTTACCGCGGTCTAAGCAAGCGGCTCGACCAGACCGCCGCCAAGGGAACGCTTCATCGCAGGACGGCCGCTCGGCGCAAGT
>JBHHUB010000128.1:0-11753 GCA_046753625.1 Phycisphaerae bacterium
CGGGGGCGGCCCCACGGTCACCGCACAACCCATCTCATTCGACCCAGAAGGGGTCGGCTAGGCGCTAGGCCGCGCGCATCTCACGGAAAAAGACGACCCATTCAGGGTCGGGCGATCCGGTGGCGGCGCGATCCGGGGGCGGCGCTGCGCTTGCCCCCGGCTACTTTAGAGCACGCCCTCAGCGTGCCATCACAGCCGCCGATTGGGTCATGCTCCCGCCGCCCTAGGCGGGGCGACTGCCCTGACACAGCGGAGGGCCGCTGTGCCACACGGGCTTCATGCCCGCGGCTCAAGACGCCGGCGGCGGAGCTTGTCCGTCGACGCCGCCGCGTGAGGATCGTTCGATTTCGGTAATCATGGAACCGCGCCGCCAGACGCGTACCGTGCCCGTGGATTCGGAAAGGGATATGGAAACGCACTTCGTGCTGGCGGTGATGGCGGCGGCAGCGGCGTGACGCGAACCGAGCCCCTGCGGGAGCGTCTCTCCCGCCAGCGCCGGGCGAAGCGTCGTGCCGCCGGAGACGATGACCCCGTTGCCCTTGATGACGAACGCGCCGTCGATCTTGGAGATTTCCTTCACGCTTTCACTCATGGAATCGTCCATGATGTTACGCTCTTTCTCGGTGTACCCTCTAAACGGATTGATGCGCCCTTCGAGGCAATACCTCCTAACCTCGCGATAATCTCCAATCACAAACAGCGCGCCGACCGACTTCCCCTCGCGACCTTCATGAGCCAACTCCAGCGCGAGCGTGAGCACACGCTGAAAGACGGGCGGGCGAATGTGCTCGGTCAGCTTGGGTTGACCGACGGATTGGAACAATTCGTATTCCTCACCAACGCGCATGGTCACGAGCGTATCAATCTCATGCCCGATCACGCCGGTCAGAAAAACGAAGACGTCGCCAGCCTTGAGAAGCTGCCGGGAAAACGCCAGCAGCGTGGCCATTTTGATCTGCCCCATGCGCGTCAGATCAAACGCAGGCACGGAAAGCACGTCGGCGTCGACGGTCCGGGCGCGTTCCTCGTCGCGTAGATCCCGACAAACCAACACCAGCCGCGTAGGCTTTTTGATCGAAGCATGCAGCGCGGCTAGCCCGTCCACCGCGCTGACGTAGGCAAACAGGGCGCGCGCCGAAACGGAGGCCGCGACGCTGACGGCCGCCTTGCACATGGATCCGGAAAAAGTCTCCTGGCTCTTGCCCATAATCCGTGGGATGCGTCCTTTCACTATGGCTTCCCAAACCGCGCCGACTCAGATCCGCTGGCGCAAGCCTGCGGACCACACGCCTCGTCGCTTGAGCGGCCACACAGCACCAGTATACTCATCGGTATGTACCCTACCAGACTCTCCCAAGCCGCGGTGATTCTACTCGCATGGTGTGCCTTGGGATGCGCGGTTTCGGCAGCAGGCGGCCCCTTCCCCGAGCCTGAAGCGCCTGAGATCAGTGACCGGCACAAGGCGTATCTCTCGCGTGTCGCACGACGAACCATGCTCGACGAGGTTCACCATCAAGGCACCTATCAACCGGCGTACGTACCGGCCGGATTGAGCCAGTTGGAGTTGGAGGTGTTGGTTCAGGCTCGCTTCGGCGGTTACCTGCTTGGCACCGGCGTAGCCGGCCCCGAGCCGATCGTCAGGGCCACGCGCGATGCCGCCCTGACCGCGGCACGAAGCATGATCGACGCCGGCCTGATCGCCGCCGATCAAATCGGCCGACTGCTTATCGAAATCGAGGTCATCGGTGCCGCCGTGCCGTTTGCGGTTGAGGGCGACTGGACCCGACCGCGTGTGGCGGCGCCTTTTGTGGAACCGGGCGTCCACGGCATGGTGATCCTCGGCCCGCGCGGCCGGCATCGGTTCACGCCATCGGAAGTGTTTACCAGCGATCTGGTCTTACCCGAAGCGTTGTCTCGGCTGGCACGGCACACCGTCGGCGACTCGTCCGCGTACGCCAACGCCACGCTGCTGAGATTCCGCACAACGCACTGGTACGAAGACCCCGATCGTGCCGAGATCGTGACCCTTCAGCGAGGGCTGAAGGTGGTTCCCCTTGCCGAAGTCACGCCGGCCAATCTGGATCGTGCGATCGCGCGGTTGGCGGATTACATGGCCTACCGGCAGTTGCCCACGGGGCTGTTCAGCTACCAGTTCGAAGCGGGCTTGGATCGGTACAGCGAGGAGGACAGCCTGGTCCGCCAGATCGGCGCCGCGGCCGCGATGGCGCGTCATGCGGCGCGAACCGGCAAGGGCGCATCCAAGGCGGCGGCGGACATGGCCCTGCGGTACCATCTGCAGGGTTTCACGGACATCCCCGACGTTTCCGAGGCGGCCTTCATCGCCACCGCCGACGGCAAGCACCCCCTCGGCGTCACGGCCATGCTCGCGATCGCGATGGCGTTGCATCCAGACGCCCCACGGATGACGACTCCGCGCCGCAAGCTGATCAACGGCATCCTCTGGCTGCAACGGCCGTCCGGCATGTTCATCACGGCGTTCCCGCCGGCCGAATCGGTCGGCGGTCAGGAATACTATCCAGGTGAAGCCATGCTGGCACTCGCGTATGAATATAAGAGGCAACCATCGGCGCGCATCCTCGAAGCCTTCGCACGATCGATCGACTACTACCGCCGCATGTTCCGCGATCGGCGGCGGCCCGCCATGATCCCCTGGCAAATGCAGGCCTACGCCCTGATGGCTCAAGCGACGCGGCGACCCGACTACCGGGACTTCGTCTTCGAACTGGCCGACTGGCTCGCCGACAGGCAAATCACCCAATCCAACAATCCCTGGCCGGAACTGGGGGGCGGCATCGCGGCCTATCAACCCGGCCGGGCGGATGTGGGTACGGCCAGCTACCTCGAAGGGATTTGTGATGCCATAAGTCTGGCACAGAACACCGGCGACTCCGACCGCGCGGCGCGATACCGGAGCGTGGCGCGTCGCGCCGCCCGCTTCGTTCTCCAGCTTGAAGTAAAGCCCGAAGAGGCCTACTTCGTCCGCAGCCGCCGCGACGCCATCGGCGGCATTCGACGCACCTTGACGCTGAACCTCTTGCGCATCAGCCATTGCCAACACGCGCTGATGGCATTGATGAAGACGCGCGACGTCTTGTATCCGGACTAGTGCCGCGTCACGCTCGTCTTGAAGGGTTGACTCAGCCACCTGCAGCCCGGCCGCCCTGATGTAGCCCAGCCGCCCTCGGCTGGGCGGATGCCCGGACACAGCGGAGGGCCGCTGTGCCACACGAAAGAGTGCATCAAGTCAGCGTTGACGCAGCACCAGCGCATCGTTACCGTTGGGCCGAAAAGCGGCGCGACCCGGCCTGTCGGCCCATGCGTCACGTCCTGGGCCACGGATCCGTAAACGCCGTAACCATGGCACCTATCGAGAAACCTTTGTCAGAGCCCAAGCACAGGTTTGCTGCGTGACGCCGACCAACCCACCCCACCGAACCCGCGCCGCTTCACCCCATGCCGTGATCGCGCTGCTGTCGGCGGCGGCGACGCTTGCCGTGGTCGGCCTGGTTTCCCGCTATGCGTTGGTTTCGCTTCTGCTCGACGGGCTGCCCGCGCTGTTGATCGTCGGGGCGTTGGCTGGGGGGGGGCTTGGCTTGCTGCCGGGGCGATGGGCGCACGAACTCCCCCTCCGCTGGCGTTTGCTCTTGGGGTTTGCCCTGGGGACGGGAGCCGGCTCACTGCTGGTATTCCTGCTTGGCCTTGCCGGCATGTTGAACCGGCCGATCTGGCTCGGCGTGCTGATCGTCGCCACGGCTGTCGGTGTGTTGCGGCTGAAGAGCTGGCTTGCCCAACCGCGCGAGGATGACGAGCGGATCGATCCCGGTCGGTCACCGACCTACCCCGTATGGCGATGGTTGTGGCTGTTGCTGGTGCCCTTTGCCGCCATGGGCGTGCTCAGCGCCGCCAGCGCACCGGGAACGATTTGGAGCGAGGAGGGTTTCGGGTACGACGTGCTGGGATACCACCTGGAGATGCCCAAGGAGTATTGGCACCAGGGCGCTATCGCCTACGCGCCGCACAACGTCTACGCGAGTTTTCCCGCGGCGATCGAAATGCACTACCTGCTCGCCATGATCGTCCTCGAGAACGATCTCGACACGGCCGCCGTGGCGAATTTCATCCACGCACTCTTCGGTGTGTTAACCGTATTCGCCGCTTGGTGCATCGCGCGGGACTGGTCCGCCCGATCGGGGCTGATCGCAGCCTTGGCCATGGGAACGGCCAACTGGCTCTGGTACCTCAGCGGCCTGGCCTACGTCGAACTCGGCATGATCTTTTACGCCCTGACCGCCACCGGGCTGCTGCTCCGCTTCCCTCAATCGAAGCACCCACGCACCGCACTGATCGTGGCCGGTGTGATCTGCGGGTTCGCCTGCGGCTGCAAGTACCCGGCCGTGTTGCTGATGGCCATCCCCTTGGCGACGGCATGCCTCCTGCTGGACCGCGGTACCGCCATGCAACGGCTTCAATCCGGGGCCCTCTTTGCCCTGGCAGCCGGGGTTGCCTTCTCTCCGTGGATCATCAAGAACACCGTCGCAACCGGCAACCCGGTGTTTCCCCTGGCCGATTCGCTGTTCCACGCCCGACCGGCCGGTTGGGACGATGCGTCGGCGGCGCGATGGCAACGCGGACACGAACCCGCGCCGAACCAACGCGCGCCGGCCGCAAGGCTCAAAGCGGCATGGGATCACATCGTCGCCGACCACTACCAGCGTTTCGGGCCGATCCTGCTGATCCTGGGTGTGCTCGGTCTGGCGGGCCGGCCACGCGACACCACCGACCGCGTATTGCTCGGGTTGTTGCTGTTTCAATGGATCGCCTGGTCCACGTTGACGCATTTGTACGCCCGGTTTGCCATCATTGTGCTGGTGCCGCTGGCGTTGCTCGCAGGTCGTAGCGTGCTATCGGCAGGCCGCGCGCGTCTGGCGATGATCGGAACGCTCCTGACCGCCGGCGCCTCCTGGAACCTCTACTTCGCCTACCCCCTCATGCGGGATGAACGCCCGCTCGGTTGGCCCGCATCGGCGTTGTACGAAGGCCGGTTGCCGGAATTCGAATACCTCGGCGTTGTCAATAACGCATTACCCGATGATGCGAAGATTCTGATGCTGGGGGATGCGCGGGCTTTCTACATCGACCGGCGCGTGGACTACCACGTCGTGTTCAACCGAAATCCGTTCGCGGAGGCGATACGCGCGGCCCGAGGCCCGGAAGACGTCGCAGCTTGGCTCCACGAAAGGAACTACACGCACGTGCTCGTCCACTGGGGCGAAATCAACCGCCTGCGCCGCTCGCGCTACGGCTTCCCCGCCGAAATCAACACGGCGCTATTCGCGAAGCTGGTCGACGAAGATTCACGCCCCCCCCTTCGCATGCTCGATGAATTCCGCCGACCCAACGCCCCCCTGCCCTATGCAACATTGTACGGGGTCCGGCCGAGATGACCGGCAGAATTCGCTCCACCCCGACCTTAGACGGTTGAGCCGCAGTCTTGTTAATGCAAAACTTGGTCGATCCCATCATGTCTCCGACCAAGAACCAGCCGAACGCCGCGCGGCGCGACCGGTCCGATCGACCCCCGTGTCGCGCCGTGTCGCCCAACCCATAGGGCCAACTTGTTTCTCGCAACCGCCACGGCTAGAATGCGATGCGTACAAGGACGGGTTGTTCGGGGCTGTCTTGGCGACCTGTCCGTGTTGGCTTACGAATCGGGTTCGCCTCAGTCCTCATGATACGATCCATGACGCGATGCAAGGTATTTCATCGTAGGCTTCGATTTCGTCTTGCAGGATGGATCGGCGCAGCGTGGATCTGCAGCGCGCCCTTCCCGACGGCGCACGCGCTGGTCAATCTCAACGTGGCGCGCGTCGGCTTTCCGACGCTGGACATGGGCGCCATTGTGCGCTACGGCATGTGGGCCCCGATCATTATCGATGTCGATCTCAACGGCGAGCCGTCGTTCGATGGATTGCTTCGCGTCGGACAATACGATACGGATGGAGATGTCGCCTACGACTCCGTCCCCGTGCATCTTCAAATCAGTAGCGGCGGGTCGCAACGGTACCAACTGTACATGATGGCCAACACCAACCGCAACGATGCCCCATTGCTCATCGAACTTCGCGACGAAGAGGGCAAAACGGTCGAGGTGCTGTGTCAGGGCGTCCCCACCAGAACGCCGCAGCCGGCGGCGACGCCGCAGATTCTCGACCACGACTCGCTCCTGATCCTTTCAATGTCCACACAGGCCATCGGTCGCATTGCCGAATTGGCGCAGAACCGGAACACATCACAATACGAACGCGAACCGATCGTCGGGCACATGAACCCGAGCCAGCTTCCCGAGCATTGGCTCGGACTGGAGGCGGTGGACATCCTGGTGTGGGATGAGGCGCAGCCCGCCGAGCTAACGCCCCGGCAGCTCGATGCGCTGGTCGGCTGGATACGCCAGGGCGGAACGCTCTTGGTGACCGCGTCGCAGACGGCCGGTCAACTGCGCCTTGCCAAGGATTTCTACCCCATCCTTCCCGTTGATCTTGGCGACGTAACGGCAGTCGACGATTTGCCCGAGCTGCGCCAACACCTACTCGATGTCCCCGAGGACGGTCCGACGTTGCCGCAGCCGATCTCCGTCGTCGGGTGCACGCTTCGGCGCGGGGCGCGGACGGTCCAGATCGCACCCAACGTAGCGAGCGATTTGCTCACGGAACGTCGCGTGGGACGCGGGCGTTTGATCTTTTTCGGCGTAACGCTCAATGATTTCTTCAGCGGTGACACGGGCAGCGCCGTAACGTTTTTCCGAAAGTTGTTCCATTTGCGTTTGTCCGACGGTGAGCCGCGTGGCCACATTTCCCTCTTCGGCAAGGTGGTCGGCGCGGTGGCGTTCTCGAGATCCGCCGGGCGCTATCTGTTCATCGCCGCCTTGTTTTCTCTGGGGTACACGCTTCTGGCGACACTGGGAACCTGGTGGTTTCTCGGGCGACGCGGCGCCCGCCACCATGCGTGGACCGCCTTTGCGATCGTCGGGGCAGGTGCCAGCGTCGTAAGCATCCTGATGGTACAATGGCAGCAGGGACTCGGCGACAAGCTCCACCAACTCTCGGTGATCGATATGGAGGCGGGCAACACCTGGGCGTTCGCCACGACCTACTTCGGCCTGAAAACCAGTTCCGATCGAACGTTCAACGTGTGGCTACCGGCCGATCCGATCGGGGCGACAGAGCCCGGTCCGACGACCTGCCTGCTCCGACCGATCCCGGCGGGCAACGATCTGACTCAGGAACGCGCATCCTTCATCGATCCCACTGAGTACGGCTTGATTCCCAATAGCGCCGAGATCCGCAATGTACGCCTGCGCGCGACCTTGAAGCAGTTCGAGGGACGCTGGGACGGCTTCGTCGGCGGCACGATCATGGGCAACATCGTCGTGCGGAAGAACCCCGACACCGACGCCGATCGCATGGATTGGCGCATCACGCTGGATAGCTACATCGTCAACAATCTCGGCGTAGACCTGACGGACTGCTATCTGATCCATCCCCTGTTCGACATCAACGGACCCGGCGGACTCCATCGCGACCGCGGAACCGAGATTTACGCCTACCCCATCGGCGACCTCCCATCCAACGGCAAACGCGTCCCTCTGGCGCCGCGGTGTTATCAAGTCGAGCAGGGAGAATCGGTGTTCAAGAAAATGAAACAACTCACGCTGGCCCGGCGTCAGCGCAGTTGGAGCGGGTCTTTACGTTCCATCGTGGAAAGCGTCGGGTACGGCAAGCGACCCGAATCCTTCGCCTCTCTGGACGAAACGAAATATGCGCTCCTGCTGGCTTCGACGATTGGGGAATACAACGCCAGCCGCGATACCACCATGGCCACACACCTGATGGGGGCGACTACCTGGTCGCGAGACCGAATGCGCCAGTTGGATCTCCGCGAGAATCTCGAAAGCGACTGCGTTTACCTCTTCGGTTTCGCCCGCGATCCGGGCCCCGTGCAGTTGTTCAAGAGCGATCTGGGACGCGATTACGCCCGGGTGGCTCCGGACGGAGCCTTCTCACAAACAATGTACCGCGTACGCATTGGCGTTACCATCTCGGGAGAAAAACCGGGTGAACAGGAAGACCCCAACCAGGACACTCCGACGTAGGACGAAAAAGCCTTGATCGTACAGACCATCAACCTGACGAAGAAATACGGCAAGCTCGTCGCCTTAAACAACCTTCATCTCAGCATCGAGGACGGTGAATGTTTCGGCTACATCGGCCCCAACGGTGCCGGCAAAACGACCACCATCAAGATTCTCGCGACGCTGCTCCAGCCGACGTGGGGCGAAGCCCGCGTGTGCGGCAACGTCGTGGGCTACGAATCGCGCAAGATCCGACCGCTGATCGGCTACGTACCGGATTTCTTCGGAGCCTATGAGGACATGGTCGTCCAGGAATACCTGGAATTCTTCGCCAGCGCGTACAACATCCTCGGCTCTAAGCGAACCCGCGTGGTCGGCGACGTCCTGGAATTGACGGATCTGGTCTACAAACGTGATGCCATGGTCGATTCACTTTCGCGCGGCATGCAACAACGATTGAGTATCGCGCGCGTGCTGCTGCACGACCCCAAAGTGCTCCTGCTCGATGAGCCCGCCAGCGGGCTCGATCCGCGGGCCCGAATCGAAATCCGCGAGCTGCTCAAAGAGCTTCGCGCCATGGGAAAGACCATCATCATCAGTTCGCACATCCTCCACGAGCTGGCCGAACTCTGCACCACCGTCGGCATCATCGAACAGGGCGAACTCCTGCTGCACGGGTCGATTTCAGACATCATCCAGCGTGCCAAGACGGGCACCAAAGTACACATTCGCGTTACCGAACAACAGGATCTGGCTGCGGATTTACTGCGACGCGCCAATGGCATCAAGGACGTCGCGTTGGTCGACGGCAAGGTCGTCGTCGAGCTTCTCGAAAAAACGCACGACTTCAGTCCGATGGTCAAGCTCCTGCTGGACAACAAGTTCCGAGTGCGTGAAGTCCAGGAAGAAGAAGTCAACCTGGAAACGGCGTTCATGCGCCTAACGAAAGGTCTGGTACAGTAGCCCAACGTGAACGAGATCGTCCGACGAATCTGGCTGAGCTTCTGGCGCCTCATCCCCGCCAATCCGATTCTCGTGCGCGTCGTGCAAGGCGCCTCCCGCCGAAAGCGCCATCTGTGGATGCGCAGTGCCTACCTCGCCGCCTTGCTCATCGTCGTGATCGGCTCGCTCTTTCCCGCCATGGGAACCCAAGAAGCTTCGCTGACGGAACTTGCCAAGGGCGCGTCGCAGACGTTTGGGCTGGCATCCTGGGTGCAGCTTGCCATGATGTGCCTGCTCGCTCCGATCTTTACGGCCGCCGCCATCACCCAGGAACGCGACGCCCAGACCTTCAACATCCTGCTATCCACCCCACTGACCAACGCCCAAATCGTGTTTGGATCGCTGATGAGCCGCCTCTACTTTGTCATGCTCCTGCTGCTGGCGGGGTTGCCGATTTTTCTGGCGACCATGGTTTACGGGGGCGTCACACAGACTCAGGTATTGGAAAGCTTTGCCCTATCCGGTGCGACGGCAGCGCTGACCGGCGCGCTGGCCATTCTGATCGCAATGCTCGGGGTAGGGACGCGCCGCACGATCTTCTCCTTCTACCTGGGCATCGCGCTTTATCTGGTGGCCGGTTACGTGGCTGGTCAATGGCCGCGAACCTGGGTCGACGTGGCACCCGCCAACCTCGACGGACAGAAAATGAGCCTCTTGGCTCCGCTCCATCCGTTCCTGGCGCTGGACGTAGCGCTGAATCGTATCCAAGCCCCGCCTGAAAGCTACCTGGTCGGCCGATCCTCCTGGCTGCGCTTGGCCCTCGCCCATCCGTCCTATGCCTACGTCCTCTGGACATCCCTCACCGCGTTCGTGTTCACCGTTATCGCCGTTCTGTTTGTGCGACGTGGGGCCAAGCTGGGTGAGCCAACGCTGGCGACCCGAATCCTGGCCGTGTTGCGCATCGGGCGACGTGACCGGCTGACCCGAAAACCACGGCGCGTCTGGGTGAACCCCGTCGCCTGGCGAGAGGCCAAGACCCGCGGCCAGAGCGGCCCCTTCCGATGGGCGCTGATTCTCGGCGGCCTTGTCGCCTCGACGCTGCTGCTGATCTACTACCTTGCTTCCGAGCTAAGTGCCGCCGAGGTGCGCCAATGGTTGGTCGGGTTGATTATGGTTCAGTTCTCGATCGCGCTACTCATCGCCACCAACACGGCGGCCACATCGATGACCAAGGAGCGTGAAAGCAAGACCATGGACATCCTGCTCACCACGCCCGTCACCAGCAAATTCATCCTCTGGGGCAAGCTGCGCGGGCTCGTAAGCTTCGCCGCACCGCTGATCGGCGGCCCGATCGTCGTTCTGTTCGTCTTCGGAACGGTCGGCTTGTTTCGCGATGATTCGCCGCCGGCCGTTTGGATGGAGGCGTCGCTCGAGCTCGGCCTGCTCATGCTCATGTTCACCGCGGCCGCGTGTGTCATCGCACTGCGGATATCACTGCTAAGCAAGAAGAACGTCACGGCGGTGATGTACAGCGTCGGCCTGATGATCCTCCTCTTCGGAGCCGCGTCGTTGATCGGGTTTGCGATTGCGGAAAACGCTGGCGGATCGGGCGGCGGGTTCTGCGCCGCGTTTACACCTTTTACCGCCGTCTGGTACTTGATCAACCCGGTCGATCTGTTCGGCCACCCGAAGGGATACGCCGAACACGCGGCCGGGCTGCGCGGAGCGGTGGCATTCGGAACCGCCCTATCCGTGCTGATTTACATGTTTGTCGTCTATACGATGTACATGGGTCTCGTCCGCAACTTTGATATGATCGTCCGAAAGCAATCGGGAACCTGATCCACATACCCTTTTCAAGGAGCCTCAGTTCATGCCTCCATGCACCGTGTATGCTCGAACTCCGCTGTTCATCCTGACCCTCTTCGCCTCCGTGTGCGGCGGTTGTCTCGATGGTGGATTGCTCATCACGCCCGTTTCGGCCAAGAAAGCGCTGGTTGAACAGGTGTTGCAGCGGGATGCCCTCTTCGCCTGCAACAAGATCGCCCTGATCGACGTATCCGGCATCATTCTCAACGCGCCCGAACCCCGACTGATCGGCACGGGCAAGCATCAGGTAAGCTACGTCAAAGAACAATTCGACAAAGCCCGCAAAGATCCGGCCGTCAAAGCGGTTATCTTGAGAATCAACTCACCCGGCGGCGGCGTTGTCGCCAGCGAGTTGATCTACGACGAAATCACCCACTTCCGCAAGACCACCCACAAACCAGTCGTCGCCGTAATGATGGATGTTGCCGCCAGCGGCGGCTACTACATCGCCTGCGCTTGCGATGAAATCATCGCGCAGCCCTCGACGGTTACCGGAAGCATCGGGGTCATCATGCAGTTGTTTGAGTTCAGTGGAACGATGGAGTTGATCGGGATCACGTCCGACGCCATCACGTCCGGTCCCAACAAGGATGTGGGGTCTCCGTTCAGGAAGATGAAGCCCGAGGAGCGGGAAATCCTCCAATCCATCGTCAACGATATGTACCAGCGGTTCCTGAGCGTAGTCGATACGGGCCGGCCGAAACTATCGACCCAGCAGGTGCGCACGCTGGCCGACGGCCGCGTGTACAGCGCCGATCAAGCCTTGAAAGCCGGTTTGATCGACCGAATCTCC
>JBHHUB010000129.1:0-11617 GCA_046753625.1 Phycisphaerae bacterium
CGTTTCGCCGGTGATCAGAATACTCGGCGGTCTTTGGGAGGCGAGGGCTTGCGTCGACGTGATGCGCGTGATGAAGTCCTTAACCTCGCTTAAGGGTTTGCAATCACCGACGATCTGGTCCTGCGAACTCTGCGTTTTTTCGCGCTGGTGGAAATAGGAAAGCTGGGCTCGGGCGGCCCGATGGTCCAAGACGCGCTCGATGACCAGGCGAAGCTCCGTCAGGTCGAGCGGCTTGGTTAGAAAATCGCTGGCGCCACGCTTCATCGCCTCGACGGCCGTATCGATATTGCCGTGTGCGGTCATCATGATGATGGAGGATTGGTTCCCGACCTTGCGAAGTTCGCGAATCACCTCCAGACCGTCGATTCCGGGAAGACGGTAATCCAGGAGGATCAGATCGGGAAAACAGGATTGGGCGGTTTCGAGCCCCTCCTCACCCGTTGGTGCGCTCGATGCCGCGTGGCCGGAAAGGTCCAATGATTCGCACACGTTGCGCGCGAGAATAGGCTCATCTTCAATGACCAGAATCTCTGCCAAGACCAGCAACCTCCCGGGTTCGACGTGCTCGCGTAAGCCCCGCCCACCGGTGGATTGTCGCAGGTGGCGGATACGGGTCAATACGCGCACATCTGTCGGAACCGGGGAATTCCGATTCGCGGCGGTTGGCGTTACAGTGTCGTCTGGAATCTCACCCACGGACCGGCAACGTAGGTCGGTGTTGCCGTGGCCGACCGGCGCAGGGTACACCACAATGGCCCCTGCCGCGATGCATCGCGCTGGAGTAGCGCTCCATGCCTGACAAGACCGAAGACGCGCAGCGACCGACGCCGAACGAATCCATCTCGGAGGCGGGATGGGTCCGCCGGGCGGCCCTGTCCTGGCGGTGGTACCATTTCTACTTCATCCTCGCCCTGTTCGACGTTCTGGTCATCATCGCCAGTTTTGCGCTCTACCACCGAATGCTGACGTCCTACGAGTTGGCGTTGCAAGGTCTGTCTTCGCTCGAAACCAAGCAGGGGTGGATCACGCAGGTGCAGCGGACCGTCATGAGGCTCAACGCGCCGGGCAACGATATTTTCGAATCGCATGATGTGCCCGCAGAGCGCGCCCGGTTCGTCCAATCGCAGGCGGAGCTTCACTTGTTGCTCCATCGAGAATCCGAACTGGGCATCAGCCTGGATCGCCTGGAAGAACACGTTGTCAAGATGATCGCCCAGGAGCAAGGGATCTTCAACGAATTCGAGAAAATCACCAGCGCCGAAATGTCACAGCAGCGCGAGCGCCGATTGTTGAGCGCGGCCACGGTCTCCATGGCGGCGATGGATCGCCATCAGGCCGACGCGTTGGAGGCGCTGGCCATGATCGTCAAAGGCCTTCAGGAACAGGAGGCGCAGTTGCTCGCGGTGTACGGCAGCCAACTCAAACGCGGCGCTTCGTTCGAGAAGTATTTCCTGGCCATCGTCGGC
This sequence comes from Phycisphaerae bacterium, assembly GCA_046753625.1. Lineage (GTDB taxonomy): Bacteria > Planctomycetota > Phycisphaerae > UBA1845 > UBA1845 > JADFOB01. The sequence goes on from JBHHUB010000129.1 coordinate 1,467, forward strand.
CTGATCTTGATCGGTGTGTTCTGGTACGGGCGCAAGCTGCAACGATTGCATGATCGCATGCTCCAAAGCCATCAGCGCGCGCTCGCCGAGCGACAGGAACGTTTGGCGGCGGTCGGGGAGGTGTGCTCTTCCGTAGCCCACGGCATCAGAAACCCCCTGGCCGCGATCACCAGCTCCGCCCAGCTTGCCCTGGAGTTCGGCACCTTGGACGACGGCACCAAGCTGCGGCTCAAGGATGTGCTAGCCGAAGGCCTGCGGCTTGACCGGCGTGTCGGCCGCCTGATTGATTTCTCACGCGGCGGCGATCCGGTGTCCATCGCGTACGACGTGCGCGACATGGTGAAACGCGCCATCCGTGAAGTGCGCCCCAACCTGGAAAAGCGCAACATCGAACTCGAAACGGAGTTCCACGAAAAACCGCTCATGGTTCGCGGCAACCCGGAGGCCATGACGCAAGGCATTATCGAATTGCTCTCCAATTCGATGGACTACCTCGCACCGGGCGGACGCTTGTGCGTCTCCTGCGCTCGCGGTACGCGCGGAACGAAAAGAGCTGAAATCAACGTGATCGACGACGGACCAGGCATCCCCAAGGAGCTTCATACCAAGGTATTCGATCTATTCTTCACAACCAAGGCCCAGGGCAACGGAATCGGGCTGGCGTCGGTACGCCGCACCATCGAAGCACACGACGGCCGCGTGTCGGTCATCGACGGCGTTCCGCGCGGAACGCACATTCAAGCGATACTTCCCCTTTGTACCGATCGCTAAACGCCGGCCAAGTATTGCGGCATGCGGCACGACGCCAAGGCATTCCGCGCCGAGAAGGAGTGCATCGACCGGAGGATTGGACGCCTGGATGGATGGATAGAAGGCTGTAAGGTTCAGGATTCATTTCCCAATCTTCAATCTTCAAACCCACCCCTCCCATTCATGCTCGAATACCAGCTCAGATTACGGCGGACATCGCGCCGCCCTTGGCCACAAAGCCCCGCAGCTTGGCCAATCCCATGAGCTGGATTTGACGCACGCGTTCCTTACTCAGCTCGAGCGAGTCCCCGATCGCCTCGAGCGTGGCCGGACGCACATCGGTCCCGAGGAGTCTGCGGTCGAGAACGTACCGCTCCACCTCGGAAAGCTCGGCGTGGTTCTCCGCCAACGTCTTCTGCAAACGTTCCATCATGATCTCACGGTCGGCGTCGGTCTCCCGCTGATCGCTATGGATCGGCCGTCGTTGGCGGGCGCGCAACTGCGCAAGCCGTGATCTGTTCAACCGATTCTTCCGCACCAGGAGCCGGAATCCGTTTCCGATCGCAGTACACGCGTAGCTGCTGAAGCGATAGCCTCTCCATGGATCAAAACGCAAGACCGACTGCAACAGGGTCCACAAACCATGACTGATCAGGTCGTCGCGATCCACCTCGGCAACGTGGCCCCGCTTGATCATTGAAAACACCAGCCCGGTGTTGCGCTGAACCAGGGCGTCGATAAGTCGCGCACGCAGCGACACCAATTCATGTTCGAATTCGCCCGATCGCTGCGTGGCGCCACCGTCTTGCTCAAGATACCATTCGATCGCCCGGAGCAGCTTGAACAGATCAAACTCGATGTCTCGCCCACACCCGTCGAGCCGATTCAATAAAGATCGCGTGCCTTCGACAAAGCGTTGTCGGCATGAGTCACTACCGAACGCGCTTCTGCGAAGCGCACTGAATCCGTCGTCGATTCCTGCCGAGGACATTGGACTGCCATGCTCACTCACGCGTATTCCGCCGCTAACCTGTTGCCAATGTAAGAGTTACGGACCATGTTTTCGCCGCAGTCCGGCCCCGGAGCCGCTGAACCTGGTGGCGATCTTTCCTACCCACCGAATGAAGGAATCGGCGTGACCGCGAGTTTATTCCCAGTCCCTGCTGATTTCTCGAGCGCCCTTTGTTGGTCGCCGCACCTTTCTGCTACCATGGCACGAGGCGCCGGCGTTGGACCGTGCCCCGAACACGGAGGATGCACATGCGGACGAGAGCACAACCGAAGTGGGATCGCAGCAAGCGCGGTTCGGCAATCGTAGCCGTCGCATGCACGCTCGGGTTCGGCTCCGCCGCAGCACACGGCGCCGATTGGCCCAACTTTCGCGGCCCCCATCACGACGGCATCTGTCTGGAATCCGGCCTGCGGGTCTCGGGCAAGGATCCACTGCCGTTGGTCTGGCAGCAGGACATCGGGTCGGCCTTCAGCTCGTTCGCCGTCGTCGGCGACCGCGTGTACACCTGCGGCACCAAAAGCGACAAGCAATATCTGTTTTGTCTTCGCGCCGATGACGGCCGGATCCTCTGGGAAACCGCCATTGAGCCGGCCTACGAAAACACGCATGGCAGTGGCACGCGCGCAACCCCCACGGTACACGACGGGAAGGTCTACATCCTCGGCGCCCATGGCCGATGGCTCTGTGTCGACGCCGCATCCGGAACCACCAAGTGGACCTACACGCTCCACAATCCACCCACCTGGGGCTACGCCGGATCGATTCTGGTTCAAGGCGATCTCGCCATCGCCACCGGCGGCCATCAGGACGGCGCGCTCTTGGCCCTGGATCGCCAATCGGGCGTGGTTCGCTGGCGCTGCGGAACCGACGCTCCCGGCTACGCGACACCGTATCCGTTCACGTTTCATGACAAGAACTATGTGTTGGGGTTCTCAGGAGAGTCGGCCGTCATTGCGGAGGCAGCAACCGGGCGACTCGCCCTGCGCATCCCGTGGTCCACGGCGTGGCAGGTAAACGCGGCCGCACCGATCGTCCATGATGACTATCTCTTCCTGTCGTCGGGCTATCAGACCGGATGCGGGTTGTTTCGGCTCACCACCGAAGCAGATGCCCTGTCCACAAGCCTGATCTGGCAAAGCCGCGTGCTGCGCAACAAGTTCCAATCCTGCATTTACCAAGACGGGTATCTCTACGCCAGCGATCAGCGGGGTCTGAAATGTGTCCGATTTCTATCGGGAGAGGCGGCCTGGAGCATCCCCAGAATTCAGCATGGGACGCTCGTGCCGGCTCAGAATCATCTTTTTCTCTTGACCGAGCATGGTGAGTTGCAGGTCGCCGAGAGGTCCCCCAAGGGGTTCGAACCCACGCTGACCGCGGAAATACTTAGCGGACGTTGCTGGACGGTGCCGGTGATCTCCGGTGGTCGCCTCTTCGCCAGAAGCCTGGAACGCGTCGTCTGTTTCGATCTGCGCCGGTAACCCGTCCCGGCCGTGTTAGAGCCTGGTTCTCGACCCGTGTCAAACCGACGCCGCGCGCATCTATAGGCTTCCATAGACGAGTGCCTGCCCCGATCAGCGATGGAACGCTTCAGATCATCTGGCGCCGGCTTGGTGACATGCTGCTACGGATGATGCTCGAATTACCGACATCCTGATCGAGATGGACGGTATGGCAGGGATACCTGCCCATCGTAAGACCAGCGGTCCCAAGGTCCGCAGTCGGCGCCGGCGGCTGTGATTGGACCTGCCCATCTCGCGGGAGGCATAGCGGACGATCAGAGACGGCTATATGGTTATAGCTCGTTGACACGGGTCAGCGCGTCTGGTACCATTTCACAGGTTGATCGCCACCTTTCGCTGAAGGAGATCGGAAGGTGGGCCGTTGGGGCCGGCGGGCTGATTGTCTGGATGGGATAAGGAAAAACCGTGATGTGTTTCCGTCGGGATTGCTGTTGTTGCGGCTGTTGCTGTTGCGCCAAAGGAGCAACCTGACGGGATTTGTATTTGACTGTTGAGAATGCGAAGGCCCGTAGGATAGTTCCGGCGGGCTTTTTTCGTGGGCTGATCGGACGATCGCACGCCGTCGATGGGAGCACGACTCGGGCAGCGGAGAGGATGAACTCGTGGGCATGAATATGCTGAAGGGCAAGGGGTTGAGTGCGGTTTCGGAGGAAACGCCGACGCCGGAGTTGATCGCGTGGTCGATGGATCGCTTCGCCGACCAGCGCATGGCCATGAGCACGTCGTTCGGCATGGAGGGCTGCGCGCTGATCGACATGTATGCCCAAGTGGGGCGCCCGCTGACCGTCGTCTATCTCGATACGATGTTTTTCTTCCAAGAGACCTACGAGCTGCGCGATCGGATGGTGGAGCGGTATCCCCACGTCGAGTTCGTCAATCGAGGCACGACGCTCACCCCGGAACAGCAGGAGGCCCAATACGGACCGGAACTCTGGAAGCGCGATTCCGATCTGTGCTGCCGGCTGCGCAAAGTGGACCCCATGTTCGTCGTCATGGCCGATGTCGACGTCTGGATTACCGGACTGCGGCGCAGCCAGTCCGCCAGCCGCGCCAACTTGAAAATGATCGAGTGGGACTGGCGCTATCAGGTGCTCAAGATCAGCCCGCTGGTCAAATGGGAACGGCCCGAAATCTGGCGCTATATTCAGGATCACAACGTCCCGTTCAACGCCCTCCACGAACAGGGCTACCCCACCGTCGGCTGCACCCATTGCACCAAATCGGTGCCCGGCAGCACACCGGGTGACTACACCCGCGCTGGACGTTGGACCGATTCCGAAAAAACCGAGTGCGGCCTGCACGGCGGTGAGGGCATCTGAGGTGGGCCCACTTGGGATGTAGCGGCGACGAACCTGAATCGCGGGTGGGATGCCCCTGCGATCGTGAGGTGACCGCCGGCGGCCGCCACACGACGACTACAACCGCTCCAACAAGCGCGAAGATGCCTATGGCCAGCGCACACCGGCTATCGGATCAGCGGCACGGCTCACCCGGAGCCGCGCGAGGCTTGGCTCTCGCCGCCCACGGCTCGCATCACGCCGCGGAGGTCAACGAGACCGTCCAGGCCATCGCGACCGCGGTTCATGAAACCGCCCGCACGGAAGACACAGCCTTCAACGAAGTGGTGGCCTGTTTCCACCAAGGCACGCCGGCGTTTTCCGAAGTGCTCGATCGCATGCTTGCCGATACGATTACCGTAGTACCTCTGATGACCAGTGAGGGCTACTTTGCCCGCGAGGTCTTGCCGGCAGCGCTCCGCTGCAACCGCCGGTTCGATGAAGTCCGCGTGAAGATCACACCCGTGCTCGGCGCCCACGAAGCCATCCCCAACATGCTCGCGGACCGTGTTCGAACCTTATGTGGCGAACACCGTATACCGCCACGCGCGGTGTCTGTAGTAGTGGTGGGCCACGGAACGCGCCGGAACGCCCAAAGCCGCAATCAGACCATTCAAACCGCTCAAGCCGTAGCCGAACTCGGGCCGTGGGCGCAGACAGTCCATGCGTTCATCGACGACGACCCCGCCGCCGCCACGGCGCTCGGGCGTTGCGGCTCAGGCGCCGTTGTGGTCGTGCCGTTCTTGATCAGCGCAGGGCCGCATGCCCGCCACCTACCGCATCAGCTCGGGCTGGATGCACCCCGCCGCGTCGTACTGCCGTTTACCTGCCATCGTTCCGAAGGCACCGTGATCGTCGACGAGCCGCTGCTTCGCCATCCAGCGCTACCGGAACTCGTGGGGGAGTTGGCCCGCACTACCGCGAATCACCTGCCGGCCGGGTCCAAATGAGCGTGCCCAACGACAGCGGGTCGTAGCCGTTGCCGACCGCCCCGGACCAGGAGGCGTATTCCTGATGGGCGGCGTCGTACCGGCAAAAGTTGATGCCCCAAGTGTCCATCCCGCGCCCGCTCGAGACGATCGACCGCGTGGGAATGGCCATTTCGACGTTGAAGCCACCCGCATCCTTCTTTACCGCATAACGCAACTGTACCGACCACGGCGCGTGCATCCCACAGGGGGGATTCATGGAGACACCTTTCTCGGTGAGCAGGGTACCGGAGGGCTTGATCGCAATGTGATAGAGATCGGACGGCGTGCGCGTGACACCATTGAGCGGATCGATCAAGACCTCAACAACATCCCCACCCGTCGGAATCATGTCGTCGTACACCACCTCGTTGCCACCGACCGACGGAACCCAACGCCCCCTACAGCGAAACGCGACGTAGAGATAATCTTTATCCCCGCGCACGAACACCTGCGTCGCCGACTGCGGCCGACAAGACTCGCCATCGTGTCCGCATCCCGCCGGACCGCAGATCAACGCGAACCCCGCCGCCGCGTTGCCAACCACAATAGGCCAGTCGGCAAGATCACCGTCGATCCGTGGCGCCGCGCCGCGCCGCTCTGCGACAACGCCGGCAAGACGAACCGGCGCGCGATACGCAACGCCCGCGAGCGTACGAAACTCCACCACGGGAAACAGCAGGCCGTCGCGCCCTTGTGGAACCTGATCCGTTTCTACCGATAAGACCAGACGTCGCGACGCCCCGGGGGGAATCTCCTTGACCGGGTAGCGCAGCGCTGCGGGCCACGACTCCGGGTGATCCACCCATCGCAACGACCCCGCGACTTGGGCACGGGAACGGTTCTCGATCAAAATCGAAACTTCAATCCGCAACCGACCGGCCGCCAACTCCGCCGGGAACCGAATCTTCGCGCCGAGGGCGCGAACCGAAACGGTACGAAACGCGTCCATGAACCGCCGCCACTCCAACGATCGGCGGGCCTGCGCTTGAGTTCCGCGATACCAGGGATGGTTGAGTTTCTCGAGCAGCGCGTCGAACATCAAACGCCGGGCCTGAGCGAACACGCGATCATCACTCGGCCAGCCCGCGGCCTGCCCATCCGCAAAGTGGGTCGCGTACGCGTCGGTGCCCACGATGCCGCCGAGCGCCGGCGCCAGTGCGGCCGGGATGTGACCCAGACCGTGGTCTCGTAGGTAGCACCGCAAAGCTCCGGTCGCCAATGCCCGACGCAATTGAATCAAACGCAAAGACGCGACCGGGCCGGCCAGGCCGAAGGGGCCACCGGGATAGATCAACGTACCGGGATCCGCACGGATGCAATCGTCGGGCGTCGGGTGTGTTTCTGCGGCGGGCCAGGCGTTGATGCACCCCAAGGCGACGACTTCGACATCGTGCGCGTACGCCTGCCAACCCAACACCGAGCGGTAAGAAGCCGGCCCATAAATCGACGGGCTACCGGAAAAGGGTGGCCGATCCACGCACATCCAAACACGCCGCCCCGCTTCCCGCTGTGCGGCCAAAGTCGGCGGATCGAAGTATTGCGCCGCCGGCGCCCAGATGGCCACGGCCTCACAAAGCACCTCCGGACAATAGGAAGCCCATCCGAAGGGTCTCGGATCGTGTGGGAAATACGGAGAAGCGAGCGGAACACGCGCATCGATCCCGTGAATCGCACAAAGAAGATCGTTGATGGCAAGGAACGTTCGATCGTCGTAGAGATTCCGCGCTGAAGGCAAGACGTAGGCACGATCCAGCCAACCGCGCGTCGCAAAATGGTCCGCGCAGGCGCGCACGAATCGGCTCTGCCAACTATCGGTGGTCAACGCCGCCGCCCCCCGGCCGGCCTGCCGATCGGTTAGCACCGGCCCGATCGGTAGCGGCCACGCCTCCAGCGGAATGCCCGCATCCAAAGCACTACCGTCCAGCATTCCTGCCACGGTCCGGTCGTAGCCCGACCAGTCGATGGCAACATCGCCTCGACCGGATAGATCGGCCTGCGGCAGTAGCCCCGGAAGTACCGGCGTCACTCCGTATCGACGCAGCATGCGAACGGACTGACGCAAGAGCGAATCCACACGATCCGCGTCTGCGTCATGCCCCCAATCGTCGCTTGGGGGGCAATAGGGGCGACCGGCCCGCTGCAGATGATGGCGAAAAAGCGCCCGATGATCCAAGTCAGCCAGCAACACGAAATCGCTTCGGTCCGGCAGGACAAACGGCCATACCGTCAACTGAATCGCGGCCGTGGCGAGGGACTTGCCGGCCCCGCTGATCTCAATGCCGCCGTTGTACACGCCGTCCGGCGCATCGGCGGGAATGGCCACGTCCACCCAGAACACGTACGTCTGCCCCGCTTTCAATACCGCCGGCAAACCGCCGCGCGGCGCCCGAATCGGAACCAGCACATCCCACGGCGCGGGATCCCGGTCGTGGGGCGAAATGGATCGAACATGCCACCCGGGCCAAGACGTAAGCCGGACCGGATGCACGCGGAACAAAGCAATGCGGGACGCATCGATCGAACCGCTGGCGCCCTCGAGCGAGCGAATGTGGAAATCGGGTTTGATAACGGGTTGACGCCCGAGCGTCACGGTCAGCCAGAAGCCTCGTGTCTCATTGCCCGCACCGTCCAGCGCCACGCTCGAAGCACTGCCGGACCAAGCATCGTCGGTTGTGCGTTGGCGAGGCTGGTGGTGATCCAACGCGCTCGACGCACGTAATTGAAGATGGATCTGAGGCAGTCCGTCTGCCACGCACCCGGGCGCAAGCAACGTCGCCAGCATGGCCCCCACCGAGAACGAAATCCAAACCGCGAAGCCTCGCCTTGGCTCAAGCGGGACACCTCGAACGGATCTGCGAGAACGGACCACGGACGTGGCGGACCAGGTGGACGCCGATTGGCAAGACTCCAGGCTCGCCCCGACAGGGGTGACGGCTCGTCGCATCAATGAAACTTCGTGCGATGCCTTCGGGTCGCTCCTCACGGCTTCTGTACGACGCCGGGCTACTGGTCGCCCTCGGTCGGTGGCGGTGTTTTGGCATCCGGTTCGGACGGCTTGCCCGATTCGGCCTTTTCGTTCGCGGCAGGCGGCGCCGCGTCGGGCGGTGTCGGCGTGAAGGATACCGAAACCGGTGGAGTGGCCGCGGCATCGCCGGTCTTGGCCGCTTCCTCGGCGGATTCCTCCGGCGGAAGCGGCGGCGCAAATACGACCGTCTTGAAGATCTCGTCGAGCCGCTCCTGTCGCGCCAGCGCCACCTTATAGAAAGGCATCGCATGCAGCGTTTCGTCGTTCAGGACGGCGCTCAAATGCCGGCTCGCGATCGCCTTGTGGGATGGATCGGAGTCGGCCGCAAAGTCGTTTTCCGCACACGTGGCCAATCCCAGGTGCCCCACGCCTTTGGCGATCGGGTTGTCGCCGAACCGGGACAGCAGCTTCTCGAATGAATCGCGGGCGATCTTGTTGAACTCCAGGTCGAGCGTTTCACCTTTGCTGGCTTCGGTCAGCGCCCGGCTACCGCGATTCAGCAGCGCACGAAGTGCCAATGCATCGTCGCCACTCTCCGCCAGCGCCAGCATCGTTCCCATCGACTGCCTCGAGACTTCCGGCGTATCGAACGCCAGGACCCAGAGCTTCTGCCATCGGTCCGTGGCATCCGAGGCTCGGGAACTCAAAACCACATTGGTCCCCACAATGGCGGCGATGACCGCCAACGCCAGAATGCCGACCCGCTTGCCGTGCCCGCCCAGATAGCGTTTGCCCGTTTCAATCGCATGGGCCAGGTCGCTTTCGCGTAGCTCGTGACGTCGTTCCGATTTCATGATGGATTCTTGCCCTGTCTTTCTTAGTCTTACCGTACTGCCTGCGCGGCGAGCTTGGGTGCCACCAGCACCTCAACCATCGTCCGAAAACCGATCCAGCTTTTTGCACCCTCGATCGAAACCGTGCACTGTTCCGCGGAACGCTCGGCAGTCGCCGGTCGCTCAAAGTTCATCGTGCAGCGCCCCGCGATGCATCGTTCATCGACCGGTGCCCACCGCGACAAAGGCATCTCTTTGCGAAAAAACAGCCGAACCGCCGCGGCACTGGCGCGAACTCGATACCGATGGCGCACATAGCGCAATGGGCCGGACGACCAATCCTCGCTGGACCGATCCACCAGAACACAGCCCTGGGGCACGGGAATATCGGCCACTAGGGGGCTTCGCGACGGCAAAAGATCGCCCGCCGCGTTTGCGCGCGTCTGGGATGCGCATCCCGGCTGAGGAAGCGCGACCAGCCCCAATAATACGAGCGTAACTCGCGACGCCAAGCCCGCCATTACGTTCATCACTCCGGCCCGCTCGGAGGATCACTATGGCTGACGCCCCAAGTTCCCGCCGAAAACCCATAACGTAAGCCTGAAAGGACCATGCGTCAATGGATTTGGAGCCCCCGGCCACGCAGGGTCCATGACAATCCCGGCGGGTGCGACGTGGGTCATACCGTGCAGCGTGGTGGTGAAGTTCTTCGGGGGCTTGTAACCGGCAGACCGCTTCAGCGGTCTTTCCCGAAGGGCCGTTA
>JBHHUB010000130.1:0-11182 GCA_046753625.1 Phycisphaerae bacterium
TCGGCTGGAGAAGTTCCGCAAGCGCGGCGATGCTCCGTGACGCCGCATGGCCTAAGGCTCCGCATGTTCTACGGGCGGTACGATCGTGCCGTCGCCTCCAAACCCGCAGACGCGGCATTGCTTGCCGTCGGGCACGTCTTGGCCGGCCCAATCTTGATCTGTGTAATGGGCACACCAACCGGGGACGGTAATCGTCGCCGTGGTGCCGCATCCCAACTCCGATGAGATCCTTACGTCCCCGCCATGGCGCTGAACGGCGCGGCGAACCATCGCCAGCCCCATACCGGTGCCGTCGCGCCGATTGGTGAAGAACAAATCGAAGGCTTTTTCCAAGGTGGCCTCCGCCATGCCCGATCCACCGTCGACGACCTCGACTTGCAACTGCTTCGCCGTATCGGAGCCCATGACGATTGCGCATCCCGACATGACGATTTGCCCACCCGATTCGCTGTGGTGAACGGCGTTGGTGACCAGTTCGGAGAGCACCGCGGCGAGCTGGCGCCGATCCATGCACCAGACGTTGCGATCCGTCCGGTCTTCAATGATCAGGGAAACGTTTTTCTCGCGAAGCAGCGTCAGCACTTCCGCCCGCGCCGAATGGGCCAACTCCGCAAACGTCGTACAATGCTTGTTCATGCGCTCGGGGCGGCTGAACTCGAACAATCGCGTGATGCGCCCGTCCAATCGATCCACCTGGCGAATGATTTCAAGAGCCGCCAGCTTGGTTTCCTCCGGGTCGCCCGCGCGACGCCCGGCCAATTGGGCGCTGGCACGGAGCGATGCCAGGGGGTTGCGCAGGCCGTGGGCCACGTTGGTGCACAATTCGCCGATGGCACTGAGTTCGCGGGCCTCCAACAACGCTCTCTGGTGCTCCGTCAGGCGTTGGGCCATGGCGTCAAGCCGCGTTCCCAACTCAACCAGTTCGTTGTTTCCCTTCAGCGGTACCCGATGCTCCAGCCCGCCCAGGCCGATCGTGTCGGCGGATTTCTTCAACACTTCGATCGGTTTAACCAGCCAGTCCCGAACCATGATCAGGTAGGAGAGAAACAGCACGACGGTCAGCACGCAGGCGACGGCGATCGCAACTTGCGCGCTGAAGCTGGTCGATGCGGCTGCAGCGATCGCATCGTATTCCCGAAGGCTGTACGCACTCCGCAACGCCCGCAAATGATGCTCGGCCACGCGCAATAGCTCTGCCGACGCCGCGTCGCTTGAGGACGAACGCGATTCAAAATCCATAGCCCCGATGGCTCTTCGCAGACGTTGCCAGTGATCTCGCTCGGCCTCCGAGTCGGCCAGCGCGATCTGGATGTCGATATCTTCCAAGGCATACTCGGGCCATCCAGCGCCGGCCGGCTCGGGCATGGGCGTGACGCGACCGGCCGCGACGGCGAGCTGGTAGTAGATGTCGGTTCGAATGTCGGAGGTAAGCTGTGCGAGTTCGCGCATGTGGGAATACAGGCGCGTATTCTCAGCGTTGCGATTGACCGCAAGCAGGGCGTAGGAGGCCGCGACCAGGAAAACGCCGATCAGCGTCGTAACCGCCATATTCAGTTTGAATCGAATGGTCATACACGATTGGCCGGTCGCAAGACGCTAATCTGGAAATCGTACCGGCTTATTGTAGCAAAAGGCCCACCACACTCGGAACACGTCCAAGTCGTTGCCGTAGGCGCCATTCGCGATGGCGGCGTCACTCTGGTACAGGGTGTCGTAGGTGATGTCATCGGTCTCGTCGTCCCAATGTACGGCTCGGTTGGCGATCTTCCTATCCGGGTCGCTGTACCACGAGACGCTTCCATCCGTGTACAGCACGTTGTACCCGACATCGTGCGAGTAGCGACCGATACCGGCCGGCGCGCCGAGGCGTGCTGCGAAGTCATCCGTGGCCAAGGCCAAATGGCGGAGCCTGCTGAGCATGGGGCTGTCTTCAGAGGGGATGTGCACCGCATAAGCGTAGCTCCCGGAAACCGTCGCAGCGGGCAAGTAGTCGGGGTCGGAGGCGTAGGAAAACCGCTTCTGGCTGGGGCAGTAGAACATCTGCGGATCGTTCAGCAGGTGTTCCGCCTCAAGCAAGCCAAGGTTGATGTACTTGCCGGTTCGAGAGATCAAGGATCGGGGGGCTCTGGTTCCCGCGCGGCGCATCACCTGGGGGCCGAAATCATTGGCGTCGAAGGCATAGGCAAAGGTGGATGCCCCGAGGTGCTTGAGCCGGGAGACGCAGACCGTCCGCCTCGCTGCCTCACGAGCGCGGGAAAACGAAGGGATCAAGAGGGAGATCATCAGCCCGACGATGAACATGACCACCAGCAACTCCAACATCGTAAAGGCATGTTTTCGCTGATAATCCATGTCCGGACCTCTCGACTGGTGACCCGCTGCTTCCCGTGGGCCGCGGGGAACGCGCGCGACACACCCAAACGGCACTGATCATGCCCCATCTATGGTGTGCACTCGGCGTGCCGCACTTTCGGGCGCGCACAAGTCGTTGTGAGACATAGAGTTGCGCGTAATCTGTGAGATACGTCGGGAATGAGCGGGCCGCGCACAGGGTCGCGAATCGGGTGAAAACACCCAATCCGGAGAAATCAGCCGATATGGCGTCGATACTGATTATTGAAGACGAACAGGTTTTGGGCGAGAGCTGCCAGGCGGTGTTATCCGATGACGGGCACGACGCGTACTGGGTGCCCAGCGCGGAGGATGCCTTGGCGCTGCTGGAACACCGCGCGGTTGACCTGGCGTTGATCGACGTCGGCTTGCCCGGAATCGATGGGCTGGCATTTCTTGAGCGACTTACCGACCAGCACCCGGATACCGTTCCGATAATGATGACGGCGTCCGGCGACATGCGCACCGCCATCGCGGCGATGAAGAAAGGCGCTCGTGATTTCCTGCTCAAACCGCTCGATTTGGATGCGTTGTCCGCTTTGGCCGAGCGCCAACTGGGTCAGCGGCGCCTCGAGCAGACCTTGAAGTATGAGAGGCAGGAACGCGCGCAGCGATTCGGAGTGCATCAATTCATCGGCGAATGCCCGGAGATTGAGCGGGCCAAGTCGCTGGTTCGTCGCGTGGGCCAACTCAACCGGGACACCGCGGCATCCGCGCCCAACATCCTGATTACCGGCCCCACCGGCACGGGGAAGGATTTACTGGCGAAGACGTTCCACTATGAGGGTGGGCGGCGGAACGGTCCGTTTGTCCAGGTCAACTGCGCGGCCATTCCGGATTCGTTGCTCGAATCCGAGCTGTTTGGCTATGTGAAAGGGGCGTTCACGAGCGCCTCGGGCAGCAAACGCGGCTTGTTCGAGGTCGCCGACGAGGGGACCCTTTTTCTGGACGAGTTGGATTCGCTTGATCTTGCCCTTCAGGCCAAACTCCTTACGGCCATCGACACAGGGCGCATTCGCCCGATCGGCTCGACCGTTGAAGTGAGCGTGGACATCCAAATCATCGCCGCGATGAACCGGGATCCCGAGCCATGGGTGGCATCCGGCAGGCTGCGGGCGGACCTGTTCCACAGGCTGCGCGTTTTGCATATTGAGTTGCCGCCGCTGACCACGCGAGCTGACGACATGATGCTGCTGGCGCACCACTTTCTTGGTCGGCATTGTCGAAAATTCGGTTTTCCCAGGAAGCAGTTGTCCCGGGCGGCCAAAGCCGCCATGCGCGCCTACCAGTGGCCCGGCAACGTGCGCGAGCTATCGCATCGGCTGGAAAGTGCTGTATTGTTGACTGACGGAGAGACGATCGAGGCGGATTTCCTACCGCGTTTGGGTGACACTGATGCTTCTGGCGTTGCCGCACGGGAAGGTGGTCCGATCGAGTTGGATTTTTCTCGAGGGCCGATTTCGCTTGAGAAGGTGGAGCAGCAGCTCATTCGGGAAGCGCTGTCGGCCACCAAGCACAATATCTCGCGTGCGGCGCAACTGTTGGGCATATCTCGGGACACGTTGCGGTATAGGGTGGAGCGGCACGGTTTGGGGGTCAAGCGAACGGGAACATGAAGGCGAAATCACTGCGGCGGTGGATGGGCGGGCTTATGGGCTGGATGTGCCTCCCGATCGCTATCGGATTGCCCCATGCCTTGCCTCGCGTCGCCAAGGCCCAATCGGAGATACAGGTGGAGGACTTTGAGTTCGCCATATCCGATGCGGCGGCGGCTGCGGGCGTGATCGATCGGACCGACGTCGCCAATCAACCTGCGTTTTACATCAACGGTCAATGCGACATTCCACCGAGCCCCTGCGCCGAAGTCGCAGAGGGCGAGTTTGCCCTGGGCACCGACGCGGCCTTTTGCCAGCAGTTTTGCCAGGCCGGCTCGCGGATCGGGTTTCGCCGGCTGGTTGATCCGGTTCGTTTCCCGGACACGTGCGCAGGCGGCGGCCACTTTGTTCCGTTGGACGCAACCTTCGGTGATCCGGATCATCCGGGCGCCGTCGCCCCGGACTTCCCGCTTTCGGAATTGCAGGTGATCTGTTCCGCCTACGGAGACGGTTCGTACCAGGATGGCCCGACGGGGACGCACTTTTGGGTCACGCTTGTTGATTGCGAGGGAGAGGTATTTGAATACATCAACTTCTCGGAACCGGCCCTGTACACGGACCTGTACACGTTCGACCTGGCGATGGGGCGTTCGATCATCCGATTGTCGCCCGACTCGCTGGTCAACGGCCAGCCAGCAGGGGATGGGTTGCTTACCGAAATCGCCGCGATTGAGTCATTCATTCAGGATGCGGACGATCCGCCGACCAGTTTCGGCAAGTGGTACATCGACGACGTCCGGATCATTCAACCGCCGCCGCCACCTCCCCCTCCACTCGTACCGGCGGTGTCCACGTGGGGTATGATCATTCTGGTTCAACTCATGCTGGGGGCCGGTACGTTGGTGTTCGGCAAATCCGCAGCCCGATAGCCTTGTCGCAGGGGTGCGCTCATGGCTCGGACACAGCACGGCCGCGTTCCCTACCCGGCCACGCCTTTGCCGAAGAACTTGGGCGGATCGGCGAGCGTGTAGATACGCGTTTCGTCAGCGATTTTTCGGCGGAGGCTCGCCGGTGTGTGGAACAGGCCGATCAGGGCGATGCCGTCGAGCATGCGCAAGCCGCCGGTTGTCTTGGTGGCGAGGGTCGCGTCTGTTTCGTCGGCGTTCGGCGCGGTCGCAATGGCCTTCGAGGACGCCAGCACGAATCCCCACGGCGCGGCATAGGTGGGCACATGGCTCGCGTAGGATGCGGTGTTGTCGAAGACGGCCCGGACGGTCGATGCCAGGCAGGCGTGCATGCCCATCTCAAACGGCGAGACCGGTCCGGCTTGCACGACGAACACGCCATCCGGCTTGAGCGCCTTCCTGGCTTTTTCGAAGTATTCTTTGGTGAACAGCTTGTAGGACGGACCCTGGTCGATCGGGTCTGATAGATCGGAAATAATCACGTCCCACGAGCCCTCCGCGCGATCCAGGACGTGCAGTGCGTCGTCGATGATGACTTCCAAACGCGCATCGTCGAAGGCGCCTTGGTGCATGTCCGCCAGGTGTTCGCGACACGCCTGGACGACCTCGCCGTCGATGTCGACCATGGCCACGTGTTCGACCGACTTCCAGCGGAGCACCTCCCGCGCCGTGGCCCCTTCACCGCCGCCGAGGATCAGGACGCGCTGGGCATGACCGTGCAGCAGCATCGCCGGGTGTACCAGCGGTTCGTGGTAGAGGAATTCGTCGCCGGTGCACGATTGCCACTTGCCATCGAGCACGAGCGCTTTGCCGTACGCGCCCGTTGCAACGATGTACATTTCCTGAAACTGCGTTTTTTGGTGGGCCAACACGTTCGTGATGCCGTGGGCGTAGATGTCCCACGCGGTGATGTATTCATTCACCCAGAAGTCGGCGCGTAATTCGCTTCCCGCCATGGCGTTCCCTCCCTTATGACGCGCTTGAAACCAGGCCGGATTCCGGCTGGGGGTCGCCGACGGTGATCACGCCGGGCTGATCGGCGGTGTGCAGTCCGCGATCCACCGTACGCACCAGGTAGCGCTTTGCTTGCAAGGCTCCCACCAGATGGTGCACGGCCTTTTCGGCGCTGGCGCGATCACCGCAGGTAAACGCGTCCACCGCGGCATAGCCGTACTCAGGCCAGGTGTGGATCGCGACGTGCGATTCGGAAATCAGACCCAGCGCCGTCACGCCTTGAGGATGAAAACGATGGGACACCTCGTGCAACAGCGTGGCCATGCCGGACGCCACCGCATCACGAAGCGACTGCTCGACGTGCGCCACGTCGTTTAGCAGCGCCTCCGGGCAATCGTACAACTCTCCAATACAATGCAATCCAAGCGCTTCCAATTGCGAGTTTCTCCGATGGAAAGAAGAGAATCCTACCGCGCCACAAGCTACCCCGTGGCAGCCTGACCTCATGCCCCGACGTACCGATCCCGCGACCGCGTGCCCCGCTGGGTTGCGGCCGTTTGGCGGCGAAGGCTCCGCCTCCCAAACTCGATCCAGCCCCGAATTGTAGCACAAGAAATCGGCCTGCCAAATGCGGGAACCCGCCTCGGGATTGAGTGGGGCCGGGTGGCCCATGTCCTATTGGACATGGGGAAGCTGATGAATGCCCGGCACTACAACTTGAAGGCCATCCGGTACGGACGCGAGACGACGGACCCTTGGGTCGTCGGCAAGCGTAGGCGTCAGCCGGTTATCATCGGCTTCCCCACCTCCAGAGGGAGGTGGGCCACCCGCGTCGGCCTTCGGCTTTGGACTCTTGACGCTTGACTTTCGAGTATTGACCATGGACTATCGTCCCATGGAGGCCGGGCGACAGGGGCCGGGCGGAACATGCCGGCCGACGACAGCATGGAGCCGCCACACGGAGCTTGCGTTTTCAGAAAGGTCCACCGATGAGCAGGATGAGACGTCCGCGGTTGAACGCGGGTTCCGGAACGGGTCGCGCAGAGCGGTGCTTGCTGCGGGATGCCAAGGCTCGGCGCAGGATCGCGGGCAGGATGGCTGCCGGCGCGCTGTGCGCGGTTTTGGGTGTTGCGGGTTCGAGCCAGGCGCGTCAGGAGGTCGGTCGGGTGACCATGATGGCTGGAGCGCCGCGCATGGTGGGTGAATCCATTCGCCCGCTGCAACCGATCCTTTCCGGTCGGATGCTTGAAACCGGGGATGCCGATGCGGCCGGTGTTATGGTCGAGGATTTGGTGTTTCACATCGGGCCGAATTCTCAGGTCGCCGTGCACGATGAGCCGGGCGGAAAACGGTTCGTCATCGAGCAGGGTTACGTCGTGTTGTACGCCGACGCCGGCACGCGCGCCACGGCGATCGTGGAGACACCGTTTGGGCGGCTGACGTTTTCGCCGGAGTTACTGGGCGAGGGGGGCTCGGGGTGGTATTCGGTTCGCCACGATCCGCAACAGAGCAACGTCAAGCCGGCGGTCAGCACGTTCGCCGCGATGGAAGGTCCGGTTGAGGTAGCGGGGACGGCGCCGCAAGCCGGCCCGTACTTGCTGAAGGCCGGTCAGCGTTGGCGAATCGTGCAAGGGCAAATGCCCGGTCCGCCGGAAGAAGGCGACGAACGGGTAGAGGCGGAGGCGTTGAGAGATCTGCTCCACCGGCAGACGGCCGAGTTGGTGCGGGTGGAGCCCGAGGATCTGACGCGCTTGGCATTGGCCGATTTGCAGACCGGCTCCATCGCGCCGGAGACCACGATCATCCATGAGGGGCAGTTGATTCTCGATGGTAACGCGGCCAATCAGCACCGATCCTCAGTGCCGCCAACTGTTCCCCCAGCGCTCGTCAATCCGGAGCCGCCGGTTGTTCTGGCGGTCGGCGCCCCGGCTCGGATCGCCGCGGGTACGCCCAATCTTGCCACGGCGCAATTCGTGAGCTATCCCGGAACCCCCGCCAACGCCGATTTCAACGCGTTTCTGACTTCGGTCCAAGGGGATCCGGCCTTCCAGCCTCGATACTTGACACAATTCGCCAATGGTGGGTTCAGCTATATCCAACTGGCCGGCCCTGACGCACAGCTTGTTGAGCAAAATGGGGAAACCTTTCTTGCCGGGCCGCAAGGCGCGACCGATGGATGGGCGCTGTTCACGCCGCTGGTGGCGACGGGGGACGCGGGTTTCGATGCGCAGTCCGGATTGGTCGGTGTGGTATCGGCCGGGTTCCGCGCCATCGCCCAAGGGGAGCATCTTTCCGGGGGTGGCAGCATCGGTGGAGACGGGCTCGATCCGGCCTCCGGTTTCGCTGGGGTTTTCGGGGGTCAGGTGCAACTGAATCCGAACCAGCCCGTGGGGTATCCGCTGTTGGATCGGGCGGCCGATGTCACGGGATTGACCGTCGGTGGTCAGGCGGTCGGTGATCAGATTGCAGCGTTGGGGGCGGGTTTGGATCCACAACAGCTCGGTCAGTCGGGTCCGCAACTGCTTTTTTTGTCAAACGCGAGCACGGACGCCAACGGCAACGGCTTCAACTTTGACGGCGCCGCCATCGCTCCGACGGAGTTGAATCTGCCGTCGGATCGGCAGGTTCTGGCCGACACCAACGGCTCCGCCGGCGTAGCGACGCCGCTTTCGGCGGACCCGGGCAACACGGTTGGTATTCAATTCGCCGCCACGGGGCAGACGATCGCGATCGTGCATCATACGGGCCTACGCAACCCGGCCGCTGGATCAACACGTCAAAGCGAACACTTTGAGGTGGTCCGTGGTACGCGCTCTTCGGTTATACGATGGCGGTCGGGCGGGCGCGTTACGGGCGCGGGCGGCGTGGTGTTGGAGTTTGAGGATATCGGTGCTGATCCCGCATTGCGCAATGAGCTGTTTACGTTGCTGTGCAGTGAAGTGAACTCGCTTACGCCGGTCGATACGCACACCGTATGCGGGCCCGCGGTGGCACAGCCGGGCTCGGCCAACGCCCGCCTGATGCGGCGTGCGCCGGGAACGCTGGTTCGTACGAACCGGGCGGCGGTCCGCCGAGGCGTGACCGTGCGCGGGCTGCATACGCGTGCCAAGATGCGCGCGGTCAAGTCGGTGAATCTGCGGCCGGCCGGTGGGCGGCTGATCGTGGGCGGCAACCGGGCGGCGTTCCATCGTCACTTGGGGCGGGTTACGCCTACACGATGACGTGTCGGTCGCCTGGTGCGGTGTGGCAGGGCGGCGGTGAACGGTCCCGCGCGAACCGATCTGCGGGCATGAGGCCCGCGCGGCGCCCCGGTTTGCGGCGACGTATTCTATGTGGAGAGCTTTTGATGAGCGATACGCGACATGCGCGTTACTTGGTGTGCGTGGTGGGCCTGTCGATCTCACTTTTGGGCGGCTGTCCGCCGCAGTCTTCGGGGGGTGATGCGTCGGGGAACAGCAACACCAATGGCAGCGTAACCAGCGCTGGTTTTGAAGACAACGGTCTTGCCGAACCCGGTCCACTGGCTGCGGAGATCGTCAATGCGCCACCGAGCGGTGCTTTGTTGTTTCCGCCCGCCGCATCGACGATCGCCACGGGTGATGTCGTGTTTCTCTGGGAGGCGACGGACGCGAACAACACCAACCTGGACAGTACCGTTTTCGTTTCCGCCGATCCGGACGTATTCGGTAATGCGCTGGTTTCGGCGGGCCGGCGATCGGCGCCGGATGAAGTCGAGCATCGCCTGGGGATCCAACTTCCCGACGAGGGGACGTTTTATTGGGGGGTGCGCATGACGGATGGCGTCAGCACCGTTGACTTGCCCGAGGACGGCGTGGGATTGATGTTCGACACCAGCGCGACATCCTTCGTGCGCATCGGTGCCGACGATGTTGTTCTGCTTTGCCCGCGCGACACACAACCTGCACGAACCCGCACGACGTTTTCCTGGTCGCTGGGGGGCGTGATGCCGACCCGATCGCAAGTGTTCGTCAGTCGGGCGGGAAGTGACAATCCGTTTGACGCCCCGTTAGGCGTGTTCGACTTGGCCGACGCCACCGCGACCTCGCGGGCGCTTTCCGATGCCGAGGCATTGCCTGTGGGTGAAACGCTCAGTTGGGGCCTGCGACTGGAAACCGCGAGCGAAGTGCTATTCACGTTTGCGGGGCAACTCGGGGCTTCGTTTCTGGTCGCTGACAATGTGCCGCCGTCAGGCGAATTGCGGGGGCCGGCCGACGGAGCGATTTGGGCCGATGCCGATACGTCGTTCGAGCTTTCGTGGAATGCCGACCCGGGCAACTGTGAGGATGTGCTGACCTCGACGCTCTTTTTCGAGCTGGCGACCAACTCGAGCGATGCAGATTCGCTCTTCAGCTCGCCCATCTCACTGGCCGTGGCCGAGGGAGGGCGCGATGTCGATCTGGTAAACGGGGGCGAGCCGGTGATTCCCGGTGGTGTTTGGCGATGGGGGGTGTTGGCCGACGATGGAACCGATGCCACGCGTCTGGTCGACGCGAATGATCCGACGCGCGTCTACCGGACGTTTGTGCGCGACACGGCGCCGCGATTTGTGATGACGCCGATAGTTGGTCCGCAGCCATGCTCGGCGCAGCAGGTTTCGTACGACGCCGTTACGTTTTCGTTTGCCGACGACAACGGGCTGGATACGGTGGGCGTGACCGTTACCTACGCCGCGACTCAGGCCGATGTATTCACCGCGCCGACGGCCGCACTCTCGCCGGTGCCCGGCACGTCGGGCGGTGATGGAGTCGTCTTCTTGCAGCCGACGGGCTTGCCGGAGTGCCCCGACTTTGACCAAGGCGGCGGTTTTTATGGAATCGAACTCAGCGACGGCGTCAACGATCCCGTGCGCAGCGTTGTGGAATTCGTCGGTCCACCGATCGGAGCCTGCTGTCAACCGGATGGCTCTTGTACGGAAGGGACGCAGACCGATTGCAACACCGGAAGTTACCAGGGAGACGACACGTTGTGCGCGCAGATCAGTTGCGCCCAGCCGCCACCTCCGGACTGCAACGGCAATGGCATACCAGACGATCAGGATATCGCGCAGGGCACGAGTTTGGATTGCAACCTGAATCAGGTTCCCGACGAATGCGAAGGATCGCCCATCGTTGTCGACGCAGGGACACTGCTTCCCGGCGTGATCGACGGCCAAGGGGGCTACGACAGCCGCCTGCAAAACAACGATCTATCGGGCTCCATTTGTCCCCCGCAGCAGGGCACCAATTCGGCAGTGGTGTGGTCGGTTGATTCAAGACC
>JBHHUB010000131.1:0-11140 GCA_046753625.1 Phycisphaerae bacterium
TCGAAACGGGCTCTTTCGCCTTGTCGGGTGAACCAGGCGTTGTTTCCGATGACGCTCAGATTGCCGCCTGGCGTGGACTGAATATCCAGCAGCCAGCGAAGCACGTTCAATCCGCGATCCACGAGCTCTCGGCGGTCCAGTGTAAATCCGGCGACGATCATCGCCTGGGGGAGCCGTCCGTTGTCGTAGGTGACGACGTCTTCAAACCAGGGCCACGCTTCGTCGGCGTTTTGGCTGAACACGCCATAAAGCCGATCGGCCAGTTGCTCCATCGTAGCTCTTCGTTCTTGATCCCCGGCCGTGCTCCTCAGGTAGTGGTAGAGGCCGAGGATGGTCAGGGCCCAGGCGCGGGGGGCCGAGAAGGTGTCTACGTGCGACAGGCCACCCTGAAACAGATCGATGGCCAGCTTGGCCGATGCATCCCCGGGCGCATGCGCGATGAGGTATCCCAGCGCCCAGAGTGTGCGTCCCTGACAGTCATCGCTGCCTTCGTGGTCGAACCACCGGCGGTCGTAGGACATGAAGTTGCGAAACCGCCCTCCGCCGGCCGGTGCCGCAAAATGCAGGAACGACAGGTAGGTGTTCAGGTAGGGCAGCATTTGTTCATCTTTGAACATGTCGTAGGCCATCGCAGTGACAATGAGTGCCCTAGCATTGTCATCTGTGCAGTAGCCGTGGGCCCGGTTGGGCGTGGCATACGTGGCATGTTGCAACATGCCCGTGTCGTCGGTCATGGTGTAGAGATGATCGAGACGCGGCTCCGGCAGGGAAATCCGCATGAGCACCTGTCGCTTTTCACCCGCGGCCGCCACGTCGCGCGTATGTTCCTTGGCCACGTCGGCGATCGTGGCGACGTATTCCTGCGATACGCGCGACCAGGTCATCCGGCGGCCGTATTCGTAGGCCGCGCGCCTGATGGTGTGCCGCAGGTCGGTATCCGAGAGCAGCTCTCGGAGGTGTTGCGCCAGTTGATCGCTATCGCCGAAATCAAAGAGCCGGCCTCGCCCGTCGGCCAGCAACTCCTCCGCATGCCAGTAGGGCGTGGAAACGATCGGCTTGCCCGCCGCCAACGCGTACGCCAGTGTTCCGGAGGTGATTTGCTCCTTGGCGCGGTACGGCGTGACGTACAGGTCTGCGGCTTGGAGGTAATCCTTCAGGTCGTCGTCGGTTACGTATCGGTTGTGAAAGAGCACGTTCTTCTGAATCCCCAACTGGAGTGCTCGCGTCTCCAGTGAGAGGCGGTATTGCTCGCCCGACTCGCGTCGGATGCCGGGGTGGGTGACGCCGAGCACGATGTAGGCTACGTCGGGGCAGTGGGGCACGACCTTGGCCAGGGCGTCCAGCATGACCTCGATGCTCTTGCCCGGGCTGAGCAGTCCGAACGTCAATATGACGGGGCGACCCGAAAGGCCGAATCGCTCCTTGAACGGCTCCGTATCCCCGGCGGGTACATCCGGGACGCCGTGATGGATGAGCTGAATCTTTTCGCTGGCGATGCCATACGTCTCGCTGAGTATCAGCCTGGCTCGCTCGGCCATGACCACCACGCGCCGGCTTTCCTGGCACAACTGCCCCAGTACGGCACGTTGCTTGTCCGAAGGATCGGTCAGCAGCGTGTGCAGCGTGGTGACGACCGGCTTGCTGAGTCGTGTGACCAAGTCGAGTACGTATTCGCCGGCTTCGCCACCGAACAATCCGTATTCGTGTTGGATGCATACGGCGTCGATGCGGCTCGTGTTGATGATGTCGGCCGCGTCGCGGTAGGCGTCGCGCCGATGCTGGTCGATCGTCAATCCCACTTCCTCGGGATAGTCGTACCCGTCCGGGACATCGTTCATGGCGGCCACGTAGACGTTGCCCTTGGTGGAAATGGCTTTGCCCGTGACCGTTCGGCAAATCGCTCTTGCTAAGTTGTTGCTGAACGTTGCGATGCCGCAGCGGCGCGGAACATACGACGCGAGCAGTGCGATGCGTGGTCCGTGTGGGCAGTCTTTCACTGGTGCACCTATCCGGTTTCTTGTGGTGGTCATCGTCGGCGCAAGTGTCGCTTGCATCGCCAGTTTAATCCTTTCCTTCCCGGCCCGAAACTCATTGATCGCGGGGCGCTCCGTCGTTGTGGCGCCCGAAACCGCGCGCTATCGCCGTATTGTTGGAGGGTTGGATCAAACATTCCGGCGGCATGGCTGCACCGGCTCGGGGCTGCAGGCGCGTGCCTGCAGGCCTGGGACTGCCAACCTCTCCATCCGGCACGATTTACTTCCCATCCATCCGTGCCGATCGCGAGATCGGCGGTTCGAAGGCTGCCCGCGGTTCCGGCCGCTGGCGCAACGCTGGGAACCACGCTTTTATCCGGTCACCCGCCTTGCGCCTCGTACGCGCCAAGGGGCCCGGTGTCGGCTCGGTCATGCTGCTACCGTGGAGCCGAACACCGATCCTTGCGCGAACGCCCCGGATTTCCAAGCGGGAAACTCGGGTGCTAATTCCATCGGCAGTTTTCAGCGTCCGATAGAAGTTATTGAGGTGCGCTTTCGAGCGTGGGAGTCCTTCGACCGGGAGGGTGCGCGTGTCTGGAAATGGCGAGAGCAACACATCCGATCAGACGCCCGAGATGACGAAGACGATTTCGCGTCGCCGAGTGGTCGGCGCAGGCTTGAAGTTGGCGTTTGTCGCGCCGGTAGTCAGCACGTTCTTGTCCGACGAAGCGCGCGCGGCGGGGAGCAACCTGAGTTGCTATCCGGCCGGCCATGTGTGCAATGATATTACGTCTGAAGAGGACTGCTGCCCCGGATTGGTCTGTTCGGCTACGCCCGGAACCTGCCAGTAAGATTTCGGGCCGGAGCAAGCGGAGCTACAAGGATGAGCATCGACCGCCACGATCGCAAAACACGCGCGGCGCTCGTAGTGCTGCCGTTTCTCGGGGCGATGATCTCGGGCGCGTTGTTGGTCGAGCATGGCGGCGGATGGCAGGTGCCGTGGCAGGGGGCGAGCTTTCTCGCACGCCTCTGCGATCCGGTTCAGGGGGAATCGCCCCTTTGCACGGAGGTCGCGGGGAGCCACTTCGGTGAGTTTGATGTCTATGTACGTGGCCGCCGGTTGGTTTTTCCCACGTCGTACCTCGGTCTGGCATACTTTCTGACGCTTTCCATCTGGTTTGGCATCATTTTTCGCGCACGCAGCGCCGGTCGGTGGCTTCGTCTGGCGACTTGGGGGGGGATCGCGACCGGCTTGGCCGTGTCCCTAGCGCTCGTCGCGGTGATGGCGCTGGTGCTCGGGGCATGGTGTGCCCTGTGCGGGGCGGCGCACGCCGTCAACGCGGCGGTAGTCGTGATCGCCGCGAGATGGCTTCGGGCGACGCGTTCCCCTGCAGATCGTGCGCCGAACGGATGGTCTGAACCATCCATGAGACTGCGTTTCGCGGCGAGCGGTGCCCTGTTGATCGCGGCCGTCGTGGGCGGCTCGTGGCTGTATTATGACGCGATGCGTGAAGCACGTCGCCAATGGCGCAAGGCGCGTGGGTACGCCGATGCCGTGGCCGTGTTGCAATCTGATCCCGAGTTGATGCTTCACGCGTACTACGCCCAACCGTCCGAATGGCCGGAGCCGGGTGACGCCTTCACCTCGGCGCCGGAGGTGGACGCAGCGACGCGGGTGACCCTTTTTGTGGATTACGATTCGGGCGGATCCGCCTGTTTTGAGAAGCGGTTCAACGAGCAGTTCCAACCCTGGTTGCCCGGCCCCGTACAGGTGGCGTACCGTCATATTCCCGCCAGATCATCATCGGCAGCGCCAGGGGGCGTAACTCCGGAGGCAAGCGCTGTTCAGGCGGCGCGGGCGGCGGAGGCGGCGCGTCGTCTGGGCGGGGAGGCCGTTTTTGAATGCATGCGGCGGTGGCTTTTTGCGTCTCGGCACGATCCCGATGCGCGTGACGTGCCGGCGCTGGCCGACCGGGCGGGGCTGAACGTCGCCCGGTTCCAGGCGGAGATGGACAGCGACGCCGTTGCCGGGCAGGTTGTCGCGGACGTTGCGATGGCACACCGGCTCGGTGTTCGTCACGCGCCGGCGGCGTTCCTCAATGGAAGGCGCGTGCCGGACATTTGCTTGCGCAGCGAGGCGTTCTGGCGGGCGGTCGGTGAGGACATCCGGCGGGCGAGGGCGTCGGCGCGTCAATGCGTGGACATGGGGATCGCCGCGGTCGAGGTCGGGCATGAGGGAGGCGGGCGTTGATGGCCACTCGCGACCAGGCCCGCGCCGCGTGCGCCGCAGCACATCCGCACCGCCGGTTGGACTTAGTTCAACACGAGTTGGACGGGGAGGCGCTGATCTTCGATCCGCAGTCGAAGGACACGCATCGGCTCAACGAGACGGCGCTGTTTGTTTGGCGTCTTTGCGATGGCACTAATGATCTTTCCGCAATGGCCAAGGCGTTGGCGCATCGGTATGACGTCGACGAGCGGAGCGCGGCGCGGCATGTTCAGCGCCTCTGTGTGGAGTTGGACGGATTGGGGCTGCTCCAAGACCGGCGGCTGGCGCGCATCGGAGAACCTGCATGACGGCGGCGGTGGATCAAAACATGCGGCGGTACCACATTGGTGAAGTCGATGTATCACTGACAAGCACGGTCCGCGGTATTGTCGAGGAACACGCTGCGCTGTACCGTGGATTCGAAGTTGATCCGGCCGTCCAGCGTTCCGCGGCGGCGATCCGGCTGTCCGTCGAGCCGACGCCGTTTTCGCTTGTACATCGCAGACGGTACATCGTCCGCGTCAACCATCGCGTTCAGTTCGAGCCGGCGCGAACGGACGAGGTGATTCCTTACGTGGAATGGGCCATTAACTTTGAAGTGCCGCACGTATTGCCGGCGTTCCTGCAGCTTCATGCCTCGTCGCTCGAGCTGGGCGGCGCGGGGGTTGTACTGGCGGGCGAATCGGGAAGTGGGAAATCAACGCTGGCGGCCGGCCTGCTGACACGTGGATGGCGCTATCTCTGTGATGAATTTGCGTTGATCAATATCGACACCCTGAATCTGCATCCTTATCCTCGAGCGATCTGCTTGAAAAAACCTTCTCACGAAGCGGTTGAATCGTTGGGTCTGACGCTGCATGGCAGCAAGCATTACCACAAGGGGTCGAAGGGGTACGTCGGATTTGTGAATGCCCGTTCTTTGGGGGCCGAGGCGCTGGGGCGGGCGTGCCCGGTGCGGTATGTTATCTTCCCGCAATACCGCGCCGGCGCGCGGCCGGAGCTCGTGCCGCTATCCCGGCCCGAGGCGGTGTTTAAACTCCATGGTGTGTGTTTCAACCTGTTGACCTGCCATGGTGTGGGGCTCAACGTGTTGGTGGGCCTGGTACGCGGGGCGCGGTGTTTTCGGCTGATCAGTGGTGAGCTCGGCGCGACGTGCGATCTGCTGGAAGCGCTGATGTCTTCCCGCGGGGGGCTGGCGAAGTCCGCGTAATCGTTCGGAACCATTGGTGAGACGTCCATGGCCGAGTCCATGTTTGATCCGGGGATCGTTTCCTGGTTGGCAAGCCGCGACGGTACGGGTGCGTTCGTGCCGCACAATGCCGAGGGATGGCATCGTTTCGCGCACGCAGCAGCGCGGATCGGACTGGCCGGGTTGATGCTTCAGCGGGCCGGGGCGTTGGGGGTTGAGTTTCCGCCGGTGACGTTTCGGTTCCTGAAGTGTCAGGCGGGGAGCGTGGCGGCTCGCAACATCGGTCTGATGGCGGAGCTTCGGCGCCTGACGGCTGCTCTGAAGCGGGCGGGTGTCGACGTGATGCTGCTCAAGGGGGCGGCCCTTCAGCTTACGATTTACGACCGACCGGACCTTCGGCCGATGAGCGACCTCGATGTTCTGGTTCGCTTGGAGCAAGTGGATCGGGCGATGGCGGCGTTGGAAGGGGCGAACTGCCGTCGGGGGTTCGAGCTGATCCGCCCGGATTTTTTCCCCGAGTATTACTACGAAGTCGAATACCTTACCGATGCGCCTGCGCCCGCTCGCATTGACTTGCATGCGCGTCCATTGCGACCGTTGCGGTATGCGTGCACGCTCGACGAGGCGGCGTTTTGGAACGATGCGGTGGCGGCCGACGGCGCGGACGCGCGTGTGCCGGCCTATTCGACCATGCTGCTGCATCTGGCCGCCCACGCCGCGTTTCACGATTGCGATCGTCTGATCTGGCTCTACGACATCAAGCGATGGGTCGAGCGGTATCGTGACCGGATCGACTGGTCCCGCGCGGTTTGCGACGCGGAGCGGTGGCGGCTGACGGCGGCGGTTCATGCCGCGATGAGCCGGGCGATGGCCGTCTTCGGTGCATTCGGCGCCGAGGCGTTTGTCGAGGAACTCGCCGCTTGTGGCTCGAGTTGGCGCGATCGCGTCGTACTGGCGCAGGCGCCGCGCGACGCGTCCACGCCGGTGCGTCACGTTCTGATCAACTGGCTCACGACGCCGGGGATGAAGCGATCGACGGGATACGTTTTAGCGCACGTGTTGCCCGGCCCGGCGCATCTTGCGGCGCTTTACCCCTATCGTCATGCGGGGTGGACGGTTTGCGCCCATGTTTGCCGCGTGGCGCGAGCGTTGCGCCGGATTGCAGGGGTATCGGTTGGGCACCGATTCGCGTGATGGGCGTTTGGTTGGGTGGCCCACCTCCTTTTGGAGGTGGGGGAGCCGATGATCGTGACCGACTGGCGCACGATCTCGTCGCCGATCCAAGCCTCCGGGCTCTGGCGTTCGTACCGGAGGGCGTTCGAATCCTTGTGGCCGCGAGATCATCGTCTCCCCAATGTCCAGTAGGACATGGGGCACCCGCGCGACACGAGCGCAAGTGCCAGTGGGACGGGTCGCTCCCTGACGGTCGCGGCTCTGTTCTACGACATCCGGCAATCGCCGCAAGCCGTTGTGGAAAACCTGGGTTTCGCCCGATAATCATCTTCACCTGCTTCCCCAAACGTGACGATAGGCCAGATGGCGGCGCATTTGCCTGGTTGATTGGCTCTGGTTGGACAAAGGATTATGGCCGGTACTCTTTGTAAGCCATCTCTGTTTCGCCCTCGTCGGTCGGTTGTGGACGGCGTTACGGTGGTACTTACCGTAAAAAACGATCCCGTGGGGTGTGCGGTGACGCTGAGTTCGCTGGTCGCCCAGATGCGAGCCGCGGACGAAATCCTTGTCGTGGACGGCGGGTCGACGGATGGGACGCTTGAAGTGATTCGCCAGTTTCGATCGTCGCTTCCGCAGATGAAGGTGATCGATGCCCCCGGAGCCAACATTGCGCGCGGCCGCAACATCGGGACCGCCGCCGCTGCGTACGAGATCATCGCGACGACCGACAGCGGTTGCCGGGCGGATGCGGGATGGCTTGCGGGTCTGATGCGTCCGTTCTTAGCGGATGAATCGACGGATTTCGTGGCCGGTACCTACCGCGTTACTCCTTTGGCTCTGCTGGAGGAGGTGGTGGGAGGGGCCACGATGCGGGGCGTGCTCGACGAGATTCAGCCGGTGTCGTTCAACCCGTCGGCCCGTTCGATGGCGTATACGCGGGAGCTCTGGCGGCGCGCGGGCGGATGGCCGGAGTGGATTCGCTATTCCGAGGATACCCTATGGGATCACAAGATCCGCTTGCTGGATGTGAACTGGAAGTTCGCGCCGGATGCGGTGGTGGGCTGGCGGCCGCGCACGAGCGTCAGGCAAATCGCCAGGCAGTTCTACAACTACGGCACCGGGCGGGGCCACACGCAGATTGAATCCGGCAACGCGCGGTACAACCTGCGCAACATGGCGATTGTCGCGGTAATGCTGGCTGCTGCGGTATTCATTACGCCGTGGATGGGCTTGCCGGTTGCAGGCTTGGTGGCGTACTTCTACGTTTGGGCCTTTCACGATAAAGCGTTGCGGCTTGCCAGGAAAACCGGGCGGTCCGGTGCCTATCCACTGACGATTGCGATCATGTGGATCGTTCTGGTGTCCAGGACGGCAGGGTACCTGGTGGGCACGTGGCAACGGTGTTGGGATCGAGATCGGTATCGAATTCGAACACAGGCCTACCTTTCCGTTTCGTAGCCGCATGCGCGAGGCGCCGATGGTTGATCGCCCGCATTCATCCTCCAAGAACGCGAAGCGCTGGCTGTGCATCGCGTACGCCTTTCCGCCGATCAACCGCAGCGGAACGCATCGAACGCTGGGGTTTGTCCGCCACCTCCATCAGGCGGGCTGGCACGCCGGCGTGGTGACCGTTGCGCCGGACGACGAATCGCTCGACGCGGATTCGTTGGCGGCGGTTCCAGCCGATACGCGTGTGCATCGGACGTCGTGCGTTGACTTGATCGCGCGCGTCAAGCAGGCTGAATCGCGGCTGAAGTTCTGGTTGGGGCGCGCACCTGCATCATGCCCTTCGCAAGACGGCTCTGCGGACGGCCCTTCCCCGGATGCTGATTCGCCTCGCTCGCTTCGCGACTATGTATCTCGTTTGTTGACCACGCCGGATTCACGGCTCGGTTGGATCGCCCCGGCGGTGCGCGCCTGTCGCCAAGAAATCCGGCGTCGGCGCCCGGACGTCATGTATTCCACTTCGCCGTGCATGAGCGCCCACCTGATCGCGCTGATCGTCAGTCATGGTACGCGCATCCCTTGGGTGGCAGATTTTCGCGACCCGTGGCGAGGGAATCCGTTTCGGAATTTTCGGTACCGATCCCTCGATTGCTGGGACGGTTGGCTCGAGCGGTGGGTGATTCGTCGGGCGGATCGTATCGTATGCAACACGCCGACGTTGTTGAAACGCGTGAGGATGCGTCACGAATGCGCGCGGCACAAATCGGTGACGATTCTCAACGCGTTTGACAAGGAATGTTTGGAGGGCCTCAAGCCGAAGCGCTGCGTGGGCGAAGCCCTGTTCTTGATGACCCATTGCGGGCAGTTCTACGGGCGCCGGAGCCCGGAGGTCTGGTTTCAGGCGCTGCGCAAATTGACGTCCGCGGCGCCGGAAGCGGCGAAGCGATTTCGTCTGGCATTGATCGGCGCCGAGGATTACCACGGGCGATCCCTTCGGGCGATGGCGCGCGCAGCCGGCGTCGGCGATCAGGTGTGCGTGCTCGGGCGTATGGGGCACCGTGAGGCATGGTGCCACATGTACGGCAGTGATGCGCTTGCGCTGGCGGGTGCGAGCGGCCCGGCGTCCGAGCTTCAGATTCCCAACAAGCTGTTCGAGTACCTGGCGCTGCAGCGGCCGATTCTTGCGGCCGTGGACCGCGCCAACCCGGCCGTGGCGATTCTTCACGCGGCCGGAGCGGTCGCGGAGGTGTGCGCGCCGGATGATGCCGGAGCGATGGCATCGGCCATGGACAAGCTGATGCACGTGGATCGTTTGGCCCGTCGAGATCGCTGGCATGGCGTCGAAGCCTTCGAGCGGGGACGCCGCGCATCGGAGTTGATCGCTTTGTTTGAAGGATTGACGGACCCCATGGTGCGTCGCGGCCGGCAGATCGGTTCGCCCGCGTCGTTGCCGCTGGGGGAGATGTTGCTGCCGTCGCGCCGGGTGTTCGACGACGTTACGGGGCCGGTGTATCGGTGACCCGCGCGGGGCGGCGTGCGCGCTTGGTCAGCCAGAGCCCGAGGCACGTGCGGGTGATCCAATAGGCGGCGAGCACCGTCCCGCGCACGGTTCCGCTGATCTTGCTCTTGCCCCCGCGCCTGGTGTAGGCCACGGGCAGCTCGCGTATCCGCAGGCCGAGTTCTACCGCGCGAATCTGCATTTCAATCGTCCAACCGTACGCCCGATCTTTCATGCCGATCTGTTCGAGTGAAGACCTTCGCATCGCCCGGAACGGGCCCAGATCCGTGTAGCGAAAGCCCCATCCGAGCCGCAGAAACGCGGGGAACAGGGCATTGGCGACAAGCTGGGGGAACGTCATCGAGCCGGGCTGACGAAGCCGGCGCACCCGCGCGGAAACGACGAAATCGGCGGCGCCGCGTACGATGGGCTCGACGAGATCGGGCAAACGTTGCTCATCGTCGCTCAGGTCGGCATCGAGAAAGGCGACGATGTCGATCGAATCCATCAGCGAGGTCATGCCGGCATAGCAGGCGGCTCCGTAGCCACGCCTAGGCTCGAACACCCACTGCGCGCCCCCGTCTTGGACGATTTCCTTCGTGTTGTCGGTCGAGCCGTTGTCACAGACGAGGATCTGGCCGACCCCCATCGCGTCAAGTTGCCGCAGCAGGATGGTCAGGTTGGCGGCTTCGTTGAGCGCGGGAATGATGACGGCCGTCGTGCTCAGGTCGGTGGTGGTGGGATCGACGTGCGTGGGCGGAGCGTTCACAGGCCGTGTACCACAAACGGGTTGGTGGAACGCTCATGGCCGATCGTCGTTTCCGGACCGTGGCCCGAGAGCACGCGCGTGGCATCAGGTAGGGTCATCAGGTGGGCATGAATGTTGCTCATCAGTTGCTCACCGTTGCTGTGGTGGAAGTCGACGCGCCCGACGCTACCGAGAAACAGGGCGTCGCCGACGAATACGATTCCGTGTTCGGCGCAGTAGAGCGCCCGGCCGCCCGGTGAATGGCCCGAGACATCCAAGATAGACCAGCTTGAGTCGGCCAGTTCCAGTGTGTCGCCGGGCACCAGGTCGAGGGGATTCCGAACGTTCGTGGCGAAGCCCGGCCCCATCATGCCGGAGAGATTCTCCTTGGGATTGCTGAGCGCGGGCCACTCTGGCCGCGCGAGGTGGACGGGCAATGGGCCCAGCGTTTCGCGCACTTCATCGATGCCGCCTATGTGGTCGCCGTGGGCGTGCGTGAGGACAATTGCCGTTGGGGACAGGTCATGTTCACGAACGTGGGCGACGATCTGCGACGCTTGCGGGGGCAGACCCGGATCGATGATCCAACAGGGGCCGCCGTCGGCGCCGTAGATCGTGTATCCGTTTTCCATGTAGTTCGGGTCGTTGGTGACGCGGATGTTAAGCGTGGGTGGCGTCATGGGCTTATGATTCCTTGATCGTCTATCGGGTACACTCAAAGCGAACCCAGAACTTGAGCGCGTCCTTCGACGGCTGCTCGGGGTTGTAGTCGGGACCGGAGGTTACGAGAAAGTCGCCCCGCACGCTGAAGCGAAAGGCCGCCTCGGCTCCGATCGCAATGGAG
>JBHHUB010000132.1:0-11137 GCA_046753625.1 Phycisphaerae bacterium
GGGGCGGCGCTACGCTTGCCCCCGGCTACGATAGCGCAGGCCTTCGGCCTGCATTTACCACCGTCGGCCTGCATTTACCACCTTCGGCCTGCATTTACCACCTTCGGCCTGCATTCACCACCGTCGGTCTGCATCCACCGCCGCGAACCCGGTCATGCACGCATTGTGGTATGCCACGGGCAGGGCTGCTTCTACCGCCCCTCTTGCTCGGTTGCGGTGGCAGGAAACCACCCCATTCGTATGCGCGACCTACGATGCCACAACAAATGGCCACA
Source organism: Phycisphaerae bacterium (assembly GCA_046753625.1). Classification (GTDB taxonomy): domain Bacteria; phylum Planctomycetota; class Phycisphaerae; order UBA1845; family UBA1845; genus JADFOB01. The sequence continues at coordinate 276 of JBHHUB010000132.1, forward strand.
CCCTAGGAGTTAGTCTGAGTAACGAAAAACGCCTTCACGAAAGGGTACTTTCTTGCTCCAAGACTGGGTATTTGATGCCGAAAGCACCCTCAGAATGCCGTCCGAGTAACGAAATCCGTATTACTCGGACAGGCTCCTAGGCGCACGGTTAACGATTTCGACATAAAATGCCCCGTGATGCTGTGATTCCGAGCATAACCGCTCCATGAGGTGTGCCCATGACCGACCCCATATACGTTGACAACAACGCCACCACCCAGCCGCTTCCCGAGGTTGTCGAGGCGGTGCACGCGTCGCTGGGCGGCGGCTTTGCCAACCCCTCCAGCGCCCACCAGGCCGGACAGGCCGTGCGGTATACGGTGGAATGCGCTCGCCAGGAGATCGCCTGCCTGATTAGCGCCGACCCCCGCGAGATCATCTTTACCAGCGGTGGGACCGAAAGCATCAATCTCGCCCTGCGCGGCGCCTTGAACTCCGCGCCGGAAAAACGACATATTGTTACAACCACGGTTGAGCATTCGTCCTGCGTGGATGTCTGCGATGCGCTGGAGGAGGCGGGCTATTGCGTGGAGCGCGTCGGTGTCGATCGGAACGGCCTCATGGATCCGGCGGCGTGGCAGCGCGCCCTTAGCGAGGATACCGCCCTCGCCACGTTTCAACACGTCAACAACGAGACGGGCGTCTTGTTTGATGTCGCCGGCATGGCACAGGCGGCATCGGACTGCGGAGCGCTGGTCCATATCGACGCCGTGCAATCGGTCGGCAAGCTGCCCATCAATGTCACGAGCTGGCCGGTGCACATGCTCAGCCTTTCCGCGCACAAATTCCACGGCCCCAAGGGAGCGGGCGCGTTGTACGTCAAACGCCGAACGCGATTGGCCCCGCTGATCCGCGGCGGCCATCAGGAGCGCGGACTGCGCGGCGGCACGGAGAATGTACCCGGCATCGTGGGCATGGGCGTAGCCGCCCGCGTTGCCGCGACTTGTTTGCAGGCAACGCAGCAAAGAGTCGGCGCCCTTCGGGGTCGGCTCGAGCGGGGCATTCTTAGAGCCGTGCCCATGGCGAAGGTCAATGGCTCGACGTCGCACCGCATCTACAATACGAGCAACATTGCCTTCGAAGGCCTGGAAGCGGAGGCCATCCTGATTCTCCTCAGCGAGGCGGGCATCTACGCCTCGGCGGGTGCAGCCTGCAGCAGCGGATCGCTGGAGCCATCGCACGTGCTCCAAGCGATGGGCCTACCCGAGGAGTTGGCGCACGGAGCCATCCGCTTCAGCCTCTCCCAGCAGAATACCGAGCAGGAAATCGACCACATCATCGACGTCATGCCCGCGCTGATCAACAAGCTTTCGTCGCTCAGGCGGTAACAACGCCCCCGACCCGAATCGCGATTCGGCACGTGGGAGGCGTGCCCCAAGCGAGGGCAGGTACTTCTCAGAGCACCGTGGCGCAAGCCCGGTGACCCCCTGCCGCACAGGGTCCGCAGGCTTGCGGCCGCAGCTCTGATTCGGTTCCCGATTCGGCACCCGCGCGTCCAACCCGTATACTGTACCGGGCAACTTGATCCCGGTATGGTAGGCCTACCATCAATCGGGGGCGCATGGGTTACGACTATGGATGGGTGCGGGCTCTTGGAAAGGGACTGGTCTTGAATACGGCGGAAATCGGCATCATCGGCGGAACGGGATTGGGAGATGCTCTGTTGAATGAGGCGGGGGGTCGGCCGATCGCGGTGGACACGCCGTTCGGGAAACCCAGCGGTGAAGTTCTTCTAACGACGTGGGGCGACCGACGCATCGCGTTCATCGCCCGGCATGGCGCAGGCCATGTGTTCAACCCGTCGAATGTGCCCTACCAGGCCAACATCTGGGCCATGAAACAACTCGGCGTGGCATGCATCCTCGCCAGCGGCGCCACGGGCAGTCTGCAAGAAGATGTGCAGCCCGGTCAGCTCGTTGTCTGCGATCAGGTGATCGACAAGACCTTTCGACGTGCCGGTACGTTCTTCGATGAGGGGCTCGTCGCCCACGTCGAATTCGCCGAGCCGTTCTGCCCGCATCTTCGAGAAGCCTTGATCCAAGCAGGGCGGCAGGTCGACACGAAGGTCCACGCCAACGGAACCTACGTCTGCATGGAGGGGCCGCAGTTTTCCACCCGCGCCGAATCCCGCATGTACCGCCAATGGGGCGCCGATCTGATCGGCATGACCTGTATGCCCGAAGCCAAGCTCGCGCGGGAAGCGCAGATGTGCTACGCACTGCTCGCCCTGCCGACGGACTACGATTCGTGGCGTCCCCATGACAGCGATCAGGCACCGGACGAGTTGCTCAAGGAAATCCTCGGCAATCTCAACAAAGCGACCGATAACGCAATCGCCCTGCTGCGCAAGGCCGTCGCCCACATCGACCCGAACCGTCGATGCCGTTGCCGCTCAGCATTGAAGCTGGCGGTTTGGTCCAATAAAGATGCGGTTGATCCGCAAGTCCGAGCGCGGCTCGCCCTGCTGTTGTCCGAGCCGACTTAACGGGCTCGTGAAGTAAATCTGCGGCGCCGATCATCATGAATAGCTGGGCGCCGATGTTTGGTTACCCATGAGCATGTACCATGTTGCGATCCGAGAATGTCCCGGCATTGTTCCGAGGTTGGTGCCTTTGCCTGTGCGCCTGGACCGCCGGCCCCCTGCTCGTTGACGCGGAGATACCGGACCTCCCCGACCTGAACGCCGAACCGTCCGGCGTCTATCTCAACGACAGCTTCGAAGCGGCCGACGCCATGCGCCGGGCCGAGCAGCTCACCCGGCGCGGCCGATGGACCCAGGCGGCTCAAACCCTCCAGCGCGCGGCCGAAACGTACGCGGACCGGCTGACCCAACGCGCTCCCGGCTGCTACGTCGATCTGCGGCGGCATATCGCCCACACCATCGCTGCGTGGCCGAAAGCAGGCATAGCGGCGTACCGCCAGCTATACGACCGCGTGCTGGATGAATCTTGGGCAAAACTGAACGAATCACACGACGTGGAGGATTTGCTCCCGCTTTTGGATCTCTATTTTTCCACCTCAGGCGCCGTCAAGCTGCTGGACCGAATCACCAACCTGGCCGTCGAGGCCGGAGACTTTGCGTTGGCACGCCGGCTGCTTCAACGCGGCATCACGCGCCATCCCGACCGCGACCGGTACGGGCCACGCTGGAAGGCCAAGCTCAGGCTCATCGACGCCATGGAGCACCCCGAAAGCACGGATGTATCCGGAGATTGCCATCCCGCGGAGGGCGCCCAACCTGGGGACGATCTGCCACACTCGGTCCTTTGGATGGGCAAAACGGAAACGCTGGACACCGTACTCAAGCAGATACACGAATCGTTCGGCACGCCGCGGCCGCCGCCGGCCGCCGACCAATGGCCTCTGTTCGGCGGCCAACCCGATCGCACACGCATCGGCACCACGCGCGTCGATGAACTCGGTTTGCTCTGGCGCGTTGATCTTACGACCGGCGGCGACGCCGATGCGCAAACGCCCTTCTATGAAGGCGATGCGTTGGATCACCGTGTGGCCGGCATGGTCATGCAGCCCGTCGTCCAGGACGGCTTGCTAATCGTGCAGCATCTGCGCCAGGTGACCGCGTTGAACATCAATACGGGTGCGGACGTATGGCATTTTCGTGCGGACGCGGGCATCGAGCCGGACCCGGATGAGTTCGATGAGTTTCCGATCGGATGGTACTCGCCGACCATCCACGGTCAGCGCGTGTACATCACGTTGCCCGGCGACATGGCTCCCTACTACGGCTATGAATCCGCACAAAGCCTGACTGAATTGGTTTGCCTGGATTTGACTACGGGGCGTCCAATCTGGCGGGCCAACCGCATGACCCAGTCGGAAACGTTCAAGGAGCTGCATTTCGATTCGAGTCCAATCATCGACAACGGGCGCCTGTACGTCATCGGAAGAAGGCGCCGCTCCTTCGGCTTTGAGGATTGCTACCTGCACTGCTTTCGATCCGATGATGGGCGCCTCATCTACCGCACGCACCTGGGCAGTGCCTCTACGGGATCGTTCGGATCACAGCAGGCGACCGTTTCCATCCTCGCGCTCGAAGGCAACACCGTCTATGTCTGCACGAATCTCGGATCGGTAGCCGCCGTAGCCGCACACACCGGCTCGGTTCGGTGGCTGCGGCTTTACGGGCGCACGGGCGCCGCCAACACCCACGGCACGAGCTGGTCGACGAGCGAAGTAAACCCATGGGAATTCAACGCCATCATGGTCCACAACGGCAAGGTGATCTGCCTGCCGATCGATTCCGATGATCTGATCGTTTACGACCACGACGACGGAACGGAACTGTTCCGGATTCCGATCGAAGCGCTCAGCCGGATGCGAACGCTGCTGGGCGTGCGCGAGGACATACTGTGCGGCAGTGGTCGCGAAGCGGTTTGCTTCGACTTGGCGCGGCGGGCCCAACTCTGGTCTTCACCGATTCCGCGCAACGAGCCGGTATTGGGACGTGGGCGATGGATCGGCAACAGCCTCTACGTCCCGACGGCATCGGGTCTGAACATCTTCGACACCGCTGACGGCAGCCTGAAGACCCTCTCCTGGGATCCTGAGGGGCACGGCGGCAACCTCCTCGGCTTGCCCGATCGCATCATCGTCGCCTCGGCCAGACACATTTCCGCCTACGTGCAGAAAAACGAAATCTGGGCGCTGGTTCGCCAACGTATGGAGGCCGCGCCGACGGATCCGGCACCGGCGCTGGACCTGGCGGAGATCGCCTTTGGTAGCGGCGAATTCGCCGAGGCGATGAATGCGCTGCAAGAGGCCGTTCGGCGGACCGAAGGCTTCTCCGTGGCACTGGAGCCGGCCTTGAAATCCCGGCTGTTTACTGATGCGGTTACCTTCGCCAACAAGCTCGCCAATCACGACCGACTGACGCGCGACGATCTGGAGCGACTGCAAGGCATCGCTTCATCCTCCGCGCCTACCCAAGCCGACCACATCCGCTTTCGAACGTCGTTTGCCAGGCTCTATGTACAACTCAAGCAACCAGCTCGCGCGGTCCGGCTCTTGCAACAAATCCTTCAAGATACCACCCTCCGTGAATCTCCGGCCGGCACGCGGCCCGATGGCACCGCGACCGCGGGAGCGACGGCCTATACCGGAATCAAAGAGTTGATCGCCCTCAACGGCCGCGACGTGTACGCCTCCTTCGACCGGCTCGCCAACGAGCGGCTGAAATCCGCCCTGGACCAAAGCCGCGCCGATTTGCTCGCCCAACTGGTCGAATCGTATCCCAACAGTGAAGCGGCCCCCAAAGCGTTGGTCGCTTGGGGTGATCTGGTCGCGGCCACCGGCGACGCGACCGACGCCGTGGCCACCTATTCCGCCGCGTACCATCGGTATCCGAACCAGGTGGATCGACCACGGCTGCTGCGTAAGATCGCCGACACCTACGAACGCGCCGGCCAACTGGAGCACGCCTACCTGTGGCTGACCAAAGCATCGCGTGAGCACCCCAACGCGACAGTATCCTACGAGGGACGGCGGCTGACCTTTGCGCAATACCGCCGGCGGCTCGAGCACGTTCGCGCCGGGCTCGCGCCGGCCCGGCCGCACATCACCTTGCCTCTGAATCGCACGTTCTCGATAGAGCTGGCGCCGCCGGCGCTCTTGCTTTCCCCGTTGTTTGACGACAAGCCCAACGCCGATTGGTCGCGGTACTTCGCCCGAAGCCACGACGGCATCAACGCCTATGCCTCGGGCAGCGATCGCGTGCTTTGGCCCCATCCCTTCGCCATCGACGAATCCCCGCGTCTGCTGATCGCCACCAACGAGCTGGCCCTTTTCGCAACCGACGTCCGCATCTTCGCGTTGAAAACCGACACCGGCACACTCGCATGGACCGTCGGGCGGGATGCCGATAGCGGTGACGCCGCGCCCACCGACTGGGAGGATGAGGATCACTTCCGCAGATTTGCGCTCGACCACAACCGCCTCGTAGCCGGCAAGCAGGACGGCACACTGCGCTGCCTCGACATCCGAACCGGCACTACGATCTGGGCACGTGCCGAGTACCCACCGGTAGGTCGGCGAATCTGCATTCAGGCGGACTGGGTCGTGTTCGATTGCCTGCGCGGTGGTGAAACGTCGCTGATCCTGCTGGACATGCACGATGGAAGCGCGATTGAAATCATCGACACGCACCGGACGCAAGACGTCGAAGACGTGTTTCTCACCTTGGACAAACAGATCATCCTGATTACGTCTCACGACGTCAACGCCTATCAGGTAAGCCCGGGACAGCTCCGCTGGAGCGTCACCATCGAAAGCCAACTGCAGCGCGACACGCTTCTGCTCGACGTCGACGCGTTCTATGTGTGCGATGATGCCCGCGGCATGAAAAAGCTGGGCTTAGATGATGGATCGCGCCTCTGGACATCACCTCGAATCCTCCCGCGCGGCCAGCAGGAAATCGCCGCCAAGTTGCTCAACAGCAACATCATTATGAGCTCGTCATCGGTGATTGCGGCAATCGACGCAATCAGCAAGCTCGTCCTCTGGGAAGCGACCACGCCGCAAGATCCGCGTTTTCTGGCGCGCCGGATCACGGACGCCTATTTCCTCGCCGTGCACATCCCGGATCGGGTGCAAGATCGCGACGGTTTCGCCTTCTTCTACGATCACCGCCACGGTAGTGGCATGATCGCTCGCGACGGAGGTCGGCTGAACCTCGGGCGGCTCGACCAGGTTCAGACCATCCTTGCAGTCGACGATACGCTGCTCATCCAAACCGGCAACACCATCCGTGGTTGGAGCCACGGCCTCCGAACCGAAGCGCCCCCGTGAGGTAGCGGTCGCATCATTGCAGCGGACGGGCGACAACTACATGCGCGCATGCCTATTGACACGGCCGGCGTTCAGAAGGATCATCAGACGCGATTCACCGCATCATGGTGCGTGCCGACGACAGCACGCCGAAGCTTTTGCGACCACTGGAGCAAGACCTTGCACACGCCGTTATGCCTTGCCATCGCGTTGGTATCGAGTGCGTTGGGGCCGGCATCCCAAGAATTCGCCCACCGAGGCTATCAAGATTATGCCGCTCTGACCAAGTCGCTGAAGAACCTCGCGAAACACCATCGCGACGCGTGTGCCCTCGCTTCCGCCGGGACCAGCCGCCAAGGGCGCACCATCTGGGCGCTGAGGCTCGGCCGGGGGAAAGATCAAGACCAGCGCACGGCCATGGCCCTCGTCGCGGGAATGGACGGCGACTTTCCCGCGGGCTCGGCGGTGGCGCTGCGCATCGCCGAAAGATTGCTTTCCGCTGGCCCCGATGAGGCAGGACACAAGCTGCTGGGCGGTCATACGGTGTACATCCTGCCGCGCGTCAACCCCGACGCCATCGAGTCCTTCTTCGCCACCCCACAATACGAGCAACGACAAGCCCTGCGGCCGGTCGACGACGATCGCGACGGCCAAGTGGATGAAGACGGCCCCGAAGACCTCAACGGCGACGGCAAGATCAGCATGATGCGCGTCAACATGAACGGCCGGCGTACCGGAGACCTTCAGGCCGCCTACGTGCCCGATCCGAAAGAACCGCGCCTGCTCAAGAAAGCCGACCGCAGTAAGGGCGAACGCCCGATCTACGCGTTGCTCGTCGAGGGCATGGACAACGACGGCGACGAACTTTGGAACGAGGACGGCCTTGGCGGCGTCGATCTGAATCGCAATTTCACCAATCGTTACAAAGACCACGAACCGGGAACGGGACCGTATCAAATCTCCGAGCCCGAATCCAAAGCGCTGATCGATTTCTTCTTGCGGCATCCGCACATCACTATGGCCGTCTTCTACGGTCGACATGACAACCTTGCCCAAGCGCCCCCATCGGCCAAGAAAGGCGGCCCCAAGAAAGAGGAGCCCAAGCCAGGAGGACGGCGCCGATTCTCGCGACCCAAACCGCCCGTAGGCCTGCACAAGGATGATGTCGCGCTCTACAAGCAGATCAGCAAAGACTACCGTAAACTCACGACGATCAAAAAGGCACCGACCGAATCGACCGACGGCGCGGCCTTTGCCTGGGCCTACGCTGAGTACGGCATACCCGCTTTTGCCTGCCGCGTGTGGACACGCCCGGAACCGAAAAAACCTGAGAAGGCCCAGGAAGGAGCAGGCCAGTCCACCGAGCCGGGAACCGGCACACCCGATAACGCCGGAGAACCGACCCCATCAACATCCGAGAATCCGGACCAGGCTACGGCAGAGCAACGAGGTGAGGGTAAGACCAAACGCAAACGCAAGGGCCAAAACGGAAAGGGCAAGGGCAAGAGGGGCGAAGGCATGCGTGAGAAAAAGGAAGAGAAATCGCCCAATGCCGAGGCCATCGCATGGCTTAAGTACAGCGACGAAAAGCGGGACGGCGCGGGTTTCATCCCGTGGTCCCCTTTCGATCATCCGCAGCTTGGCGAGGTCGAAATCGGCGGTTTTGTGCCCTTTTTCCGAACGACGCCGCCCGCCGAAGCGCTGGACACGCTCGCCGAGCGGCAACTCCGGTTCGTCGAATACCTCGCCCGGCGCTTTCCCAAACCGACCTTGGAGCCGGTCGTCGTCACGAAGCTCTCGGATTCGATCTTTGAAATCCGTACCGCGCTGGTCAATGACGGTTATTTCCCAACCGGGCTGGCGATCGCCAAGCTCAATCGGCGCGTCCGGCCGATCGTGATCGTTCTGGATGTCCCGCTCCAGCGCATCCTCGGCGGAACGCGCGTGGCAAAAATCTGGTCGGTGCCCGGTAGCGGAGGCCGGCACGAGCTACGCTGGGTCATTCGCGGCGATCTCGACGCCACCGTCAAAATCAAACTCACTTCCGAAAAATACGGCAATCAGACCATCGACGTAGAACTGGCCCCCAACGGGTAGCGACCCCCAGACCCCTAGGAGAATCGATTGTGGTTCAGAAACCCTACTCCCGTTCGTGGTGCATGGCGATCCAGGTGACGGCCATGCTTCTGCTTTCTCCGGGGTGCGCGCTCGCGCAACCTTTCCACGCCGGTCCCGTCGATCTCCGCTTTGATCGCTTTTACAACTACCAGCCGATGACCGACGCCCTCAAAGCGTTGGCCAAGGCCTATCCGAACTTGCTCACGCTCGAATCCATCGGCAAGAGCAGCGAAGGCCGCGACCTGTGGTTGATGACCATCAACAACCCCAAAACCGGCCCCGATCGCGACAAGCCGGCCATGTACATCGACGCCAATGTCCACGGCAACGAAGTACAAGGCGCGGAGGTCTGCCTTTACACGATCTGGTTCCTGACCAGAAACTACGGACACCTCGACAAGATCACGGAGTTGGTCGATCAGCGCGCGTTCTACATCCTGCCCAGCGTCAACCCGGACGGTCGGGCCCATTGGTTCGACAACCCCAACACGCCGCACTCCTCCCGAACCGGCAAGCAACCCACCGACAACGACTACGACGGACTTTACGACGAAGACGGCTACGATGATCTCGACGGCGACGGCGCGATCACCTCGATGTGGAAGAAGGATCCCAACGGCCGGTACCGCCGCTCCAACCGCGACCCGCGGATTTTCGAACGCGTACCCCCGGATGAACACGGCGATTACACGCGCCTCGGCAGCGAAGGCATCGACAACGACGGCGACGGTCGGATCAACGAGGATGGGCCCGGCGGCTACGATATGAACCGCAACTGGCCTTCCGATTGGCAGCCCAATTATGTTCAGTACGGCGCCGGCGAATACCCCTTCAGCTATCCGGAGGCCGCCGCCATCGGCGCTTTTCTCGTGGATCATCCCAACGTGGCCGCGGTGCAGTCTTATCACAACGCGGGCGGCATGATCCTTCGCGGCCCGGGGGCCAAATCTCGCGAGCCCTACTACCCTCGATCCGACATCCGGGCCTACGACGAAATCGCCAAGACTGGCGAACGCATCTTGCCCTACTACCGCTACATGACGATCTACAAAGACCTCTACCCGGTGCACGGCGGTTTCGTCACGTGGACGTATGAGGGCCTGGGCATCTTCAGCTTCACCAACGAACTGTGGAACAGCGCGCAATACTACTACGGCAAGGAAGGGGATTGGCCCCCCAATGAGCAACGCCTGAAATTCGGAGACCTCCTGCAGTTCGGCGAGCTCTGGATGCCACTCAAGCCCTACAACCATCCGACCTACGGCGAAATCCTGATCGGCGGCTGGAACCAATACGCCTCGCGCGTCCCGCCGACGTTCATGCTCGAGGAGATCTGCCACCGCAACTTCGCGTTCACCATGTACCACGCCGATCAAATGCCCAAGCTCTCGTTCTCGCGCACCCGCATCAAGGCACTGGATCCGGGCATTTGGGAGGTGACGGCCGAGGTGAACAACGACGCAGCCATCCCGTCCATCAGCGCCGTCTCCGCGAGCAAGAAAATCGGGGCGCGGGATCAAGTGACCCTTCGTGGCACGAAAAGCGACGCCGCCAAGGTGCTGGCATCGGGAATGCTGCGCGATTGGCATACGCCGTCCATGACGCTCACCAAACGACAGCCCGAACGCATCTGGGTTGACGAGGGCATCCGGCCCCATGACCAACGACTCTTCCGCTGGATCGTTGAGGGCGCCGGCTCGATCGAGCTGGAATACAAGTCGCAAAAAGCAGGAACGATCAGAAAGACCGCCCAACTGCAAGACGCGGGTTAAGGACCCCCGCCCGAATCCGCGCCTCTCCGAGCCGCGGGCTTGAAGCCCGCGCGGGTGCCCCATGTCCTTCCTGGACATGGGGGAGACGATGATCTCGCTGTTACTAGGATTCGAAGGCCATCCGGCCCGGACGGCACGGCGCGAAGTCTT
>JBHHUB010000133.1:0-11089 GCA_046753625.1 Phycisphaerae bacterium
CGGTCCCAGCCGCGCTGGGAGAGCCCCGCGTCGTACTGGACTTCGAGAAGGTGCGTGCTCTTGGAGGGTATGCGGCCATGCCGGACGGCCGGCTGGCCGTGATCCAGAAAGGCGAGGACGAGGACGAGGTGACGCGGGTCAACGTCGTGCAGAACTGGTTCGAGGAACTCAAGGCCAAGGTGCCAACGGGGAAATGAATTGCGAATGATGAATAGCGAAGGGCGAAGGCAAGGAGGTAGTTGGCGGGCCTTGGGCGGCGCACTTTAGGAGTGTTCCAAGTTGATGCCATGACCTTAGCGAATGGAACACAGCTTGGTCCGTACGAAATCGTCGCCCCGCTCGGTGCGGGCGGGATGGGCGAGGTCTACCGTGCCCGGGATACGCGGCTGGATCGCGAGGTGGCGGTCAAGGTGCTGCCCGAACAGCTTGCGAAGGATGGCGATGCGCTCAGGCGATTCGAACGCGAGGCCAAAGCGGTGGCCGCGCTGTCGCACCCGAACATTCTGGCCATCCACGATGTCGGCATCGACCCGGCTGCATCCTCCCTTGCCACGGACCCGGCCGCATCGCCCTCTTCCGAGGAGGAACACCCTCCTGCTTCCCCCCTTACCGACGGGGAACACCCCGCTGCCGATGGGGAACAGCCCCCTGCCTCCCCCCTTGCCAAGGGGGGACAGAGGGGGGTCTCGTATGTGGTGATGGAACTTCTCGAAGGCGAAACGCTTCGGGAGCGGGTGCGCCGGTCGGCGATTCCGTGGCGCAAGGCCGTCGAGTACGGGGTAGCCATCGCGGACGGCCTGGCGGCAGCCCACGCCAAGGGGATCGTCCACCGCGATCTCAAGCCGGAGAACATCTTCCTCACCAAAGACGGCGTCGTGAAGATCCTCGATTTCGGCCTCGCACGGGTCGGAGCTGCCGTCCGCGATACACCGCGCGAGGCCCAGGCCGATACGCCGACGATGACGCTCGATACGCGACCCGGCACGGTGCTCGGCACTGTCAATTACATGTCACCGGAGCAGATCAGCGGCCGGGTGACCGACGTGCGCACCGACATATTCTCCTTTGGATGCGTGCTCTATGAGATGATCTCGGGGCAAAGAGCGTTTGGTGGCGAGAGCATCGCCGAGACCACGACGGCCATTCTACGAGACGAGCCGCCAACGGTTTCGGATTCGGGGCAGACCGTTCCCGCCGAATTGGATCGCGTGATCACGCGCTGCCATGAGAAGAAGCCTGAGCAGCGGTTTCAATCCTCGGGCGATCTGGCTTTTACGCTGCGGAGCATCCTGGCCGACAGCGGGCTGTCGAAGCCGACGATGGCGGATCGCGGGCCGCGCATGCGCACCATCCTCGGGATTCAGATTGCGGTGGGAGCCGTGGCCGTGGCGGCGTTGCTGCTGACGCTGAACGTGGGCGGATGGCGTGAGCGGCTCTTCAGCAAGCCACAGGCGGTCGCCATCAACTCGCTGGCGGTCCTGCCCCTGGAGAACCTGTCGGGCGATCCCGAACAGGAATACTTCGCCGACGGGATGACCGGGCAGCTCATCACGGCACTGGGGAAGATCAGTGCCCTCAAAGTCATCTCGCGCAGGTCGGTGATGGGCTATAAGGACACGGACAAGTCGCCACGTGCGATCGCAAGGGAATTGAACGTGGATGTGCTGGTGGATGGAACGGTCACCCGCTCCGTAGATCGCGTGCGTATCGCGGCCAATCTGATCAGGGCGGCTACGTCCGAACAACTCTGGGGCGACAGCTACGAGCGCGACACGCGCGACGTCCTGGCGTTGCAGAGTGAGATCGCGCGGGCGATCGCCGATCAAATCCAGGCAAAGCTGACGCCGGATGAACAAGGGCGCCTGGCGAGCGCCCCATCGGTCAACCCCGACGCCTACCAGGCCTACCTGCGCGGCCTGGACCATGCGCGGAGCCCCGACGTTTCGGAGCAGAAACTCCGACTGGGCGTCCAGATGTTCGAGCGGGCCGTTAGGCTTGATCCTGGTTTTGCCCTCGCGTATGCCGAGCTCGCATTTGCTCAATCCAGAATGCACCACCAAGGGTACGACACTACGGAAGTCCGCGCCGCAAAGGCCAAGACTGCCGTAGATCGGGCGTTTGGACTTCAACCAGGCCTCCCCGAAGCGCATCTGGCACTGGGCTACTACCACTACTTGTGCCATCGCGACTACGACCGGGCGCTCGCAGAGTTCGCCGTTGCCAAGAAGGGCCTTCCCAATGACTACAGAATCCCGGAAGCCGTGGGCTATATCCGGCGCCGCCAGGGAGACCTTGAGGTCGCACTGGACCATTTGACAGCAGCTCTCGAACTGAGCCCGAGAGATGCTCTACTCACAAGCGAGATCGGCTATACCTTCAGGAACCTCCGCAGATATGCAGAAGCGGATGGCTACTACGACCGTTCGATCTCCCTGGTTCCAGATCAACTGTACGCCTACATCGATAAGCCACAGAATTACTGGCTATGGAAAGGCGACCTGGAAGCGGCCCGAGCCGCGCTTGAGGAGATACCGACGAGCCTCTCCGATGAAGCCCGCTGGATCTGGTACCGCCAGGAACTGTTCGAAAGAGTATATCAATCCGCTCTGGACCGGCTTGCGCTTGCAAGCAGCGAGTCTCTAGAATACCAGTTCCAGTTCTTCCCCAAAGCTCAGCTTGCCGGTCTCGTCTATCAGCTCATGGGCGAACCGGAGCGCGCCCGGGCCTCCTACGATGCCGCCCGTATTCTGCTGGAAGAGGAAGTCAAGAAGCGTCCCGATGACCATCGCGCCCACAGCTCGCTCGGCATCGTCTACGCCGCCCTAGGGCGCCGGGAGGACGCCATCCGCGAAGGGAAGCTCGGCGTGGAGCTGTTCCCCGTCTCCAAGGACGCTCTGATCGGCCCGTACCTCGTCGAGAACCTGGCCTTCACCTACGTGTTGGTCGGCGAGTACGACGACGCCCTGGACAAGATCGAATACCTGCTTTCGATTCCTTCGGATTGCCTCTCGGTTCCGCTGCTCCGCCTCGACCCGCGCTGGGATCCACTCCGCGACCACCCGCGCTACAAGGCCCTGCTCCGCCGCCACGGTTTCGAGCCGAGCCGAGCCGCGGGCTTCAGCCCGCGCGATGGCGCGAGTGCCGATTCATCTCGATCTGATGGCAAGACCATGCTGGGCGTGCTGCCGTTTGAGGATTCGAGCCCCGAGCCGCAAGAGTGGTTCAGCGACAGCATGACCGGTGAGCTGATCGCCACGCTCGGAAGGATCAAAGCGCTGGGCGTCATATCGAAGACATCGGTTTTGCGCTACAAGAACACGGCCAAACCCCTTCCCCAGATAGCCCGCGAGCTGAAGGTCGGCAAGCTCGTGGAAGGAAGCGTCCTACGTATCGGCAAGCAGGTGCGCATCACGGTCACATTGATCGACGCGGCGACCGACACACAGCTCTGGTCGAACCACTACCAACGCGATTACCGCGACGTGCTCGAACTGCAAAACGAAGTCGCCCGGGCCATCGCGCAAGAGATCCAAGTTAGGCTGACGCCCAGCGAGCGGACCCGCCTGGCGGGCGCTCGTCCGGTCGACCCCGCGGCCTACGACGCTTATCTCAAAGGCCGGTACTTTTGGAACAAGAGAACGGTCGACGGGATGAACACAGGACTCGAATACTTCCGGCAAGCAATTGAGGAAGATCCCGGCTGCGCGCTGGGCTACGCCGGGCTCGCCGACACGTATCTTCTACTGGCGCAGTGGCAGATTCTCCGGCCTGACGATGGTTTTCCACAAGCGAAGGCGGCAGCTACGGCGGCGCTTCAGATCGACGAGCGGCTCGCCGAGGCACACGCCGCGTTGGCCGTTGCTGCAAAGGATTACGAGTGGGACTGGTCAGCGGCCGAGCGCGAATTCGAGGCGGCCATCCGCCTCAATCCCGGCTATGCAATCGCCCACCAATGGTACGCCGAGTACTTAGCAGAAATGGGACGGCATGAGGAAGCCATCGCAGAGATGGAACGGGCCAGGGCACTTGACCCACTCTCCCTCATCATAAACGCGAACCGGGGATTGCTCCGCTACTTCGCCCGTGACTACGATCAGGCGATTGTCCACTGCCAAGAGGCACTGGAGCTCGGTCCGGACTTCGCCCCGGCGCATCTTTACCTCGGCTGGGCCTATGAGAGAAAGGGAATGTATGAGAAGGCGATCGCGGAGTTTCAGAAGGCGGGGGCGTTTGGCATCGCTCGCGGTTTGAGTCTGACGCACCTCGGGCACGCCTATGCCGTTGCGGGTCGCAAGAGACAAGCACGGGAAGTGCTCGATGAGGCGACAGAGTTATCCAAGCGAGAGTTCGTGTCGCCATACGGAATAGCGCTGATCTACATCGGTCTGGGCGAGAAGGATCGGGCGTTGGAGTGGCTGGACAAGGC
Source organism: Phycisphaerae bacterium (assembly GCA_046753625.1). GTDB lineage: Bacteria > Planctomycetota > Phycisphaerae > UBA1845 > UBA1845 > JADFOB01. The sequence continues at coordinate 4,427 of JBHHUB010000133.1, forward strand.
CTGCGACGCGCGCGAGCCGGCCGCGTTATGGCTCAAGGTGGCACCGTTCTTTGACAACCTCCGCGACGATCCGCGGTTCGATGACCTGCTGCGGCGGATCGGGCTGGAACCTGATCCGAAACCGCGAACCGACGCCGAGCCACCAGCCGGCGCCCCCGCTGACGGCAGGATCAGACTGGTGGTGCTTCCGTTTGCGAACATCAGCGCCGACCCGGAGCAGGAGTACTTCAGCGACGGGATGACAGAGGAGATCATCGCCCAGCTCGGGCGTTTGCAGCCGAAGAAGCTGGCCGTCATCGCCCGCACCACGGCCATGCACTACAAAGACACCAAGAAGCCGATCGACCGGATCGGCCGGGAGCTGAGCGTCGACTACATCGTTGACGGCAGCGTTCGCCGGGCGGACAACCGCGTACGCATCACCGCTCAGCTCAGTCAGGTTCGCGGCCAGGGCCAACTCTGGAGCGACATCTTCGAACGCGAACTGGCGGACGTGTTCGCGTTGCAGGCCGACGTGGCCGAGCGCGTCGCTCGTTCGCTGGCGTTGGAATTGCTTCCCGATCAGAAGGCTCGCCTGGCCAGCGATCGCCCGGTCGACCCTGCCGCCTACGAGGCGTATCTGCTGGGCCGCCATCACTTCAACAAGTGGTCGTCTCCAGAGCAAGTGAAAAAAGCCATTGAGCACTTCCGACAGGCGATCGAGGTCGATTCTACTTATGCGGCGGCCTATGCGGGCCTGGCCGACTGCTACTCCGCATCGGGCTTCTTCGGTTATCTACCGCCAAAGGAGGCATACTCCAAGCAGATGCCGGCCGTCATGACGGCGCTGGAGATCGACGACAGCCTCGGGGAAGCGCACGCATCGCTGGGAGCTGCCAGATTCTATCATGATTGGGACTGGGCGGGAGCTGAGCGGGCGTATAGGCGAGCGATCGAACTCGCTCCGAGCTTTACCTTGGCTCATGAACTGTATGCCTGGTACTTGGGAGCGATGGGGCGTTTCGATGAAGCGATCGCTGAGGCCAACCGCGCCCGGGAGCTTGATCCGCTCTCACTCACGGCAAACCTGGCTCTGGGATATCTGTTCTACGATGCACGGCAGTACGACCGAGCTGTAGAACAAGTACGGGAGACGCTCGAGCTGGATGCCAACGACCCCCGACCGCGCTTGCTGCTTGCACAGGCGTATCAGCAAAAAGGGATGTATGATGAAGCCGTCACGGAGCTTGAACAAATGGTCACACTTTCCGAGGGCCAGCCGTTATACGTCGTGGCTCTGGGCCAGGCCTACGCCGGGGCCGGCAAAGTGGATGCGGCGCGAAAGATTCTCGCTGACTTGATCGATGAATCGGAGCATACCTATGTTCGGCCCCACGAGATAGCGCTGCTCCATGCGAGTCTGGGCCAAAAGGATCAAGCATTCCAATGGCTGGACAAGGCCTATGAACAGCGCGACGCTGAGCTGGTTTGGTTGAAGGTTTCCCCGGAGTTCGACCCCCTGCGCGGCGATCCGCGGTTCGACGACCTGCTGCGGCGCATCGGCCTGCAGCCGTAAAGGGAAGGTCAAGCATCGGGGAATGGTGCGAGCGACCCGGGTAGTGTCAACAGGACTCCTGCAGTCGCCGCAAGAGGCGGCCGCTACGCGGTGAAAACGCGGCAGGAAGGAAAACAAGGGAACCTCCGAATGGTCGATGCGCGAAAGGAGAACGACGAACAGTGAGTGCTCTACGCATATCCCTTCTATCAGTCGGTCTGATGATTCTGGCGGGCTGCTCGATCGCGCATCGTTACGATGTGATCATCCGCAATGGCACCATCTATGACGGTTCCGGCAAAGCTCCCTTCATCGGCGACGTGGCCATCAACGGCGACACCATCGGAGCCGTCGGGAGGCTCAAGGGCGCGCGCGGAACGCTCGAGGTCGACGCCAGCGGTCTCGCCGTGGCGCCGGGGTTCATCAACATGCTGAGCTGGGCCGTCGAGTCCCTGATCGAGGACGGCCGCTCTGAAAGCGACATTCGTCAGGGCGTCACGCTGGAAGTCTTCGGTGAAGGCTGGTCCTGGGGACCGGTCAACGAGACGGTCAAGCGCGACATCACCCAGCAACAGAGCGACATCCGGTATGACATCGAGTGGACAACGCTCGGCGAGTACCTGGAATGCCTGGTGGAGCGGGGCATCTCACCCAACATCGCTTCGTTTGTCGGAGCAACAACGGTCCGCATGCATGTGCTCGGCCACGAGGATCGGCCCCCGACGCCAACGGAACTGGACCGGATGCGCGAGCTGGTGCGTCAGGCGATGGAGCAGGGCGCCCTTGGCGTAGGTTCTTCGCTGATCTACGCGCCGGCATATTACGCCAAGACGGACGAGCTGGTCGCCCTCTGCAAGGTCGCCGCCGAATACGGCGGCATCTACATCTCTCACATCAGAAGCGAAGGCGTACGGCTGCTTGAAGGTGTTGATGAGCTGATCACCATCGCTCGTGACGCGGGGATTCCTGCCGAGATTTACCACCTCAAGGCGGCTGGTACGAATAACTGGGCCAAGCTCGACGCCGTTTTCGAAAAGATCGAGAGGGCGCGGGCTGAAGGTCTTCAGATTACGGCAGACATGTATACCTATACGGCGGCCGGAACCGGCCTTGATACGTGCGTCCCACCGTGGGCGCATGAAGGGGGCCATGAGGCCATGGTCACACGCCTGAAGAGTGCTGACATCCGGAAACGGGTGCTGCATGAGATGCAAACGCCGAGCGATGAGTGGGAAAACCTACTGATTGAAGCCGGGTCGCCGAAGAACATCATGCTTGTCGGCTTCAAGAACGAGAGGCTCAAGGCGCTCACGGGAAGAACACTCGCCGACGTGGCAAGCGAACGCGGCAAGACCCCTGAAGAAACCATCCTTGATCTTGTGATCGAAGATGACAGCCGCGTAGGATCCCTATACTTCATCATGTCGGAGGACAACATTTGCAGGAAGATCTCCAAGCCATGGATCAGCTTCGGGTCCGACGAAGCGTCGCTTGCGCCGCGAGGCGTCTTTCTGAAATCTAATCCTCACCCTCGTGCGTACGGGACCTTCGCCCGGTTACTTGGAAGATATGTCCGGGACGAAGGCATCATCTCTCTCGAAGAGGCCATCCGCCGAATTACGTTGTTGCCTGCCCGGAATCTGAGCCTCGACAGGCGCGGTCTCCTCGAACCGGGATACTCTGCCGACGTCGTGATCTTCGACCCGCAAACGATTCGCGATCACGCGACGTTCGAAGAGCCACACCAGTACGCCACCGGCATGGCCCACGTCTTCGTAAACGGCGTGCAAGTGCTGAAAGACGGTGAACACACTGGCGCCATGCCCGGCCGCGTGGTGCGCGGGCCCGGATGGTCGAAGTCCCATGCAACGCGTGCGGCCAGGTGAACCATGAGGCAGCAACGCGTCAAACTGGGCCCGCAGCGCACCTCGGGGAAGCGGCGTCGATGTTGTAGAGGTGACCTGATACGATAACCGCCCATGATCAAGTGCCCGGCATGTTCGCGTGAGATACTGGACGACAGCCGTCTCTGTTCGTACTGCGGGGCGGCGATGCAATCTCCGCCCGCTGAGCCGACCGTGACGGGCCCGCCCGGCCGGCCGCGCCTCCAGCGCCGTCGGGATCGTCGTCGGATTCCATCGACCAGGCTCGCTTCACACCCGGCACGATGCTCACCGAGCGGTATCGTATCGTCGGCCTGCTCGGCAAGGGCGGTATGGGCGAGGTCTATCGGGCGGACGACCTGAAGCTGCGACAATCAGTTGCCCTCAAGTTCCTTCCGGCGGCGCTATCGAAAGACTCTCGAAGGCTCGAACGATTCCATCACGAGGTGCGCGTCGCCCGGCAGGTGTCGCACCCGAACGTCTGCCGCGTCTACGACATCGGCGAGGCCGAGGGACAGCCGTTTATCTCCATGGAGTACGTCGACGGCGAGGACCTCGCGTCGTTGCTCCGACGGATCGGCAGACTGCCTCAAGACAAGGTCCTTCAGATCGCGCGGCAGATCTGCGCCGGTCTGGCTGCTGCACACGACAAGGGCGTTCTGCATCGCGACCTCAAGCCGCACAACGTGATGATCGACGGGCGCGGCAGGGTCCGCGTCACCGACTTCGGCCTTGCGGGCTTTGTCGAGGACTTCGCCGGTCGCGACGTTGCCGCCGGTACACCGGCCTACATGGCTGTGGTTCCTGAATACTCCATCCGGGGCGATATCGCCGCGCCGAATGGAGGGTGAACGGGCGTGGATACGGCCAACGGGGGCGTGAGCGCGTGGAATCTGGAGGGTCTCGGTACCGAAGTTGCACGATTCGAAGTGCCTGCGCGCACCTTGACCATCAGGTGCCCTGGTCGACTCACTCCGGTTTACGCTCAAGCCGCGCGGCGATACCGATGGTGTAAGCCGCCGACTTGTGGGATCGCGATCACCTTGCCGCGCTCCGGCGGCTCGGTCTCGCGAGGAATCGGTGAGTTTCGATCCAACGAGAGATGTGCGCGGGACTCATGATAATATTCAAAATATGGTAACTCATCAGCCACCTGCAATGCTCCGCACCGCAGAATGTTAAGATGGGCAAACTTGCGCCCTGTGCGCTGCGCTGGTATATGCCAGTGAATGCGGCCAGGGACGGCGACAGAGCTTCAATCGATCATCGACGTTGCGTTGCGTGGGCAGCTTGACGAGGACTTGGCGCGGAAGCTCCCTGAGCTCGGCCCCGAGGCCGTCACGCTGGCGGCGCTGGCGATGAGCCGGCACATCGGAGCGCAAGGCGCCGCATTGGCCAAGCTCGCAGGCAAAGGCGGGAACGGGCGGCCTTGTTCTTCCACGCCGTCGGGCCAGGTCCCGGTCTACACGAAACCCAATACACAGAAGAATCGTCGCCGCAAGAAGCCCGGCGCCCGCGTCGGGCACAAGGGCGTTCGTCGCGAGCAACCCGTGCGGATCGACGAACGGGAAACGCATCGCCTTGCGAGTTGTCCGCACTGCCAAGGGGAATTGCAACGCTGCGATCGATCGCGAACGCGGGTGATCGAAGACATTCCGGAAGAGATCGAGCCGGTGGTCACCGAGCACACGATCCACCGCGACTACTGCCCGAATTGCAAGAAGCACGTCGAGCCGGTGGTGCCCGATGCGATGCCCAAGGCCGCATTGGGGCACCATGTGATCGGGCTTTCCAGTTGGTTCCACTACGGCCTGGGCCTGACCATCGATCAGGTGGTGGACATCCTGGGCTATCACCTGCAAACGAAACTGACTGCGGGCGGTTTGATTGATGCCTGGCATCGGCTGGCTTTGGTGTTGACCGTCTGGTACGAGCAAATTGCCGAGCAGGCCAAGGCATCGAGCCACCTGCACGCCGACGAAACCGGTTGGCGGGTCGATGGCCGAACGTACTGGTTGTGGTGTTTCACGAACCGTCTGAACTGCTATTACATGATTGACCGCTCTCGGGGCAGTCCGGCGTTGCAGAAGTTCTTCACCGACGAGTTCGAGGGCGTTTTGATTACCGACTTCTGGGCGGCCTACGGGTCGGTGTGCGCGGACGATCGACAGTATTGCCTGGTGCATCTTCTACGCGAGCTCGAAACGGTGGATGAGCGCAACGACAGCCCCGAATGGAAGGCGTTTGCGAAGAAACTCCGCAGACTGCTACGCGATGGGATGCGGCTGCGCAGGCAGCCGGACTTTTCGCCGGACAAGAATCGCGACCGCGTCCACCGGTTGGACAAGCGACTGACGGAACTCGCCGGCGAGGAGCCGATCGACGGTGATGCGCGTCGCCTGACCAAGCGGCTCCGCAAGCATGTGGATCACATCTTCACGTTCTTGGACTACGACGACGTGTCGTTCGAGAACAACTTCGCCGAGCGTCAGATTCGCCCGGCCGTGATCTTGCGAAAGAACAGCCAATGCAATCGCTCAGATCGAGGTGCCGCGACCCAGGCCGTGCTCATGACCGTCTATCGAACCCTGCGCCTGCGCGGCCTGAACCCAACCAAGACCATCACCCACGCGCTCAAAACCTACCTGGCGACCGGCCAACTGCCCCCGCTACCAGACCGAAGCGCTGCAGGTGGCTGAAGAGTTACGATTAGTTTTGGTTTTTGTACGGTTTTTTACGAGAGTGCGCGGGTCCTTCGTGAGGGTAAACCATGTTGACACCCTATATTGTGTATTTCACGTTCATCACACCGGGGGCCAAGAAACCCGGCCCCGTGAAACAATTTCGCGTCTATGCCGGCGATTGGGAAGAGGCTCGCCGTGTAGCCGACAAGCAATCTTCCTATCCCGATATTGAAGTGCTTCGTGTCGTCCCGGCATAGCACGCCGTTGAATCGACCCGGTTCGAAGAGTGTCCCCACGAAACATCTTTCTTCGCGATCGGCTCTTTGGCGTCAGTCGATGTAGCCGAGCGCTTTGAGTTTTCGGATCGTGTCATCATCAACGACGGGCGCTTTCTGCGGTCGCTTGCCGTAGGCGTAGTCGATCCAGGGGTCTGACCAGTCATGCAAGACATTCCGCAGCCGGGAGGCCTCGGTCGGTGATTCGTCGTAGAGGTTGTGAGCTTCCGTGGGATCGTCCTTCAGGTGGTATAGTTCGTACTCCGTGCCCTGTTGCAGCGATTGAT
>JBHHUB010000134.1:0-11051 GCA_046753625.1 Phycisphaerae bacterium
ACGGGCGTGCGCAGGGCGCTAATGCACGATCCGGGCGAACTGAGTGGGCCTATGTCGCCAACCATCTGCGGTCATGGATCCTGCGATATCGAAACACGGCCGGTTTATCCTGCGCGTACCTCGATCGGCCTGCTGCCATGGGATTACCGATCACTTGATACTATCCTGGCGGCGGATCAAACTGGCCCACCATCGACAACTCAACCTCCACGCCCTTGAGCTTAAAGTGCGGAATCATTTGGATTTCGGACTTGTACATGCCCGGCTTGCCGGGAACCGGCTCGGCCGTGACCTGGATTTCCTTCAACGGATACTTCGCGGCTAGGGTATCATCGAGTGTGCCCTGGCGACAGTATTGCTTTAACCACTTGTTAATCTCGCCGACCATTTTCTCCGCGTCCATGACCCGGCCCATGTTTTCTCGCCAGATCACTTTCAAATAGTGCGCGATCCGACAGGAGATCATCAGATAGGGAAGCGACATGCCTAGACGGGCCCGCGTTTCATCCTCATGGCCTTCGGCCGTATCGGGGAATTTGCCGACCCGCTTGGCCGATGGGGCGTCAAAGAAGGCCGCGTTGTCGCTGCCCTTGCGCATGACCAGCGGCATGAAACCGAAGTTACAGAGATCGACGTCCATGTCCTCGGAGATCATGGTTTCGGTCGGAATCTTCGTATGCGTCTGCCCCGTGGCCTCGTACTGGTGCAGGGGCAGATCGGGCACGGCGCCGCCGCTGTTGGGGCCGACGATCGAGTTGTACCAGCCGAAATTGGCAAAGCTGTTGGCCATTCTGCCCGCCATGGCGAACGCGGCATTGCCCCAGAGGTATCGGCTGTGGTCCTCCACGCGGACGTCTTCTTCGAATGTGAAGTCCTTGACATCCTGATCCTCGACGGTGTAGGGCTTGCGGAGCAGGTAGCGCGGCATGGCCAGTCCGACGTAGCGCGCGTCGTCCGAGTCACGGAACGCGTTCCACTTGGTGTACTGCGGCTGCTCGAAGATTTCGTACATTTCCGCGAGCTTGGGCATCCCCTCAAAGGAACCCATCTTCTTGTCGAACATCTTGGGGTCGGTTCCGCCGAGAAACGGGCACTTGGCCACGGCGGAAACGCGCGAGATTTCAGTGAGCAGCTCGACATCGGGGGTCCGCTGATCGAACGCAAAGTTGGAGACCATCAATCCGTAAGGATTGCCACCAAACGTGTTGTACTGATGCTGGTAGACGGTCTTGAACAAACCCGATTTTTGCCAGTCCTTGCAATCCTGGAAGTCCTCCAGCAAGGCCTCCTTCGAGGTGTTGAGCATCTCGATGCGGATGTTCTGGCGAAACTCCGTATTGTCAACCAGATACCACAGACTTCTCCACGATGATTCGAGCTTCTGGAACTGATCATTGTGAAGGATCGCGTTGATCTGCGAACTGAGTTGTTGGTCGATCTCGGCGATGAAATCGTCGACAACTTGTTTGTTAACGGTGATTTTGTTCAGGTCAAGACCGGATGCCTTTTGGACGATGCCGGCGATGCCTTTTCGATAGAGATCGCGGTATTCGTTGTCCAAATCCCAGCCATCAATGAGCGCGTCGACCGCACTCGTGTCGGCTGGTGCGGCGCCGGCCGCTTGTGCTTGTTGGGGTTGCTCTGCCATGGTTTGTTTTCCTACCAAAAACTCAAAGAGCCACGCTGTCGATCTAAGACAGCGAGCATGATTCGAAATCCTGCACTAATTACTCCGACGGCGCATCGCCGGAAGGACCATCTCCGGAATCGGGTGATACGGGGGTATCGGTTGGCGTCGGCGCCGCGGCGCTCGCACCCGCATCGCCACCGCCGGCGGTGGCGTCCGCGATCATGCTGACGATCTGATCCCGCACGGCGGGATCCTTAATCGCTCCCATGAGCTCCTTCTGGGCCGCCTTGTCCCCCATTTTGGGCCGAAGCGCTTTCATGGCATCGCGCAGCTCGAGCAGCTTCTTGAGCTCCGGCACCTGACGCGCAATAGACTCGGGCCGAAAATCCTTCAGCGTGCCGAATTTGAGCGACACGGGCAGCTCGCCTTTTCCCGTAAGGCGATCGGGCACGGAGAGGTCGAGGGAGAGATTGAAGCCTTGCATCACTGAATCGAAGTTGGATTTATTGATGTCAAGCGGCTTTCGATCCTCAATGGGCGTGTCGTCATCCTTGCCCGCGTAGTCGCCCATGACCAGCATGCGGAACGGTAACTCCGGCTCGGCGCCGCCACGGAGGCGGTCCGAAATGGAAATGTTGACCCGCGACTCGCGGGCCTTCGAGGGGCCTTTTGCCATTGGTGTGCTCCTTCAGGTCTAAACAATCCTCGGATCACTTGCCCGAAGGCTCAGCGGCCAGCGCCGCCAATGGATCCAATTGACATAACCAAGCGAACGTATCACGTACGCCGTCGAGAACCTCGGGCCGCGGATCCTTCGTGGCCGCGGTGAGCGCTTTTCGGCAGCGGTACAAACTCCCAGCGACATCCACGGCCAGATCGGGCTCCCATTCATCAATGTGGTATCGCTGGATTTCTTCGGAACATTCTTCGAGCAACGGCGCGGCAAGCTGCAACCGCTGGGCGTCAAAACAAAGCTGGGCGATGCGAAGGCGCCAGAGAAAGCGATCCCGCCGTTGGTTGCAGGAAAGCAGGCCGGCCTGTAACTCCTGAAGTCCTTCCTTAAGCTTACCCGCCCCGGCCAGCTTCCGTGCCTTCTCGTGGGCCTCCGTCAGTTTCCCGTTGGCATCGCCGCAGCCACCTCCATCGCTGCGCTGCGCAGGAGCCAGCTCCGACTCAATCCACATCCGAGTTTCCCCGCTGCACAGCGGCGTGCCGTTGGCGAAGCGAAGCTCGAACAAGCCCGCCCCCAAGCGTTGTACCAGCGAAGCGGTCAACCCCATGATCGTCTGGCGGGCTGCGTCGTAGGTTGGCCCCAGGCCGGTCATCGCGGCGCAGGTATAGCGTTGCAAGTCGAGCCACAACGGATCGCTGGAACGAAACGCGGACTCCGCCCCCTTGAGCAGATGATCCCACAGGTTGTTGGCCAGTTGGTGCGGCAACGCCTCGAGCACCGTGTTCTCCGGCGCGGGAATCTTGAATTTCGCGTCGTCGCTCGTGGGCAGGGCGATTTTGGCCCACTTGACGAATCGCGCAACCGCGTAGGGAAGCGGGTCCGTCGGGTCGGCTTTCTTGATGAATGTACATGCCGCCAAGACGGCGTTGACCGCACCGCCCACATCGCTGATCGGCGCAGCGGCAAAAGCGCCGGCACTCGCCGTCGGCTTGCCCGCCACCGGCTCAGCAGCGCCAGGCTTGGGCTCCTCTTTCTTGGGGCGCTTGGCGGCGTGATCTTTCAGACCTTCAAGGAACTTACGGAAATCCGGGGGATCATCCGGCATGCGCTCGATCAGCGCGCTCTTGAGCGCCCCAGCCCGTTCCACGCAGGCATCGAGGGAATCGAAATCATCCGGGTTGGGTTGGTGCTCGCGGAACCACAAGCCCTCCGTGAACTGGTCCGCCAACGTCTCAATACGCGCCTTGCGCCGTCGGGGACGCGTCGGCTGCAACCCATCCCAGAAGTTCTTGACCAGCCCTAGAATCATGCCCAGCGCGGCCGCGAGTCCCGCATAACCATGCTGCATGAACAACGCATGCCCGAGGATGGACGCGATCTCCACGTCCTTGCACTTGCTGCTCAATATGGCCAAGCACTCTTGCTCCACCTGGAACCATTCAGGGTCGCCCTCCACTTCGATGCGCCCATGCTTGGAGAACTCGGCCATGACGCTGATGTAGGCGTCCTCCTCGGTGGCGTCATGGCCACAAGGCGCGTCACCCGGAATGGGCTCGGTACCGAGCGCGAGGATAGGAGCTTCATCGAATGATGCCATGACTCCGCCTGTCTGAACCTGTCAAGTCGGTCGAGTAAAACGGTGTCGACGCCAACCCGCCATCGACCGAAGTGCTATTGCAAACGCCGACGCTGTCCCGGCGCCTCCTTGCTGCGGGTGCGTCGGTTAGCACATCCATGCGGGGCTCCATTCCCCATCACCGGACAAAGGTGATGCCCTGGCCCAGCGGACGCGAACTGCGGTGCAAAGTGAGACTGGATCAGTGTAACATTCCTATCCCTCTACGATAAGCTTCCGCAATCACAAGTCAAGTTGCCGGCCTCGAGGCCTGGACGAAGTCCCACCAGGATCGGCTGTCCTCGGGGATGGGGATCGCGATCTGCTCATGTACATGCTGGTCCGCGGGGGACGCGCTCGAATTCTCGCTGGATTCCTTGGTCGGTGGGGGCGCATCTTCCCAAGCCGAAAGGCTGTCCACAAACGAAAGCTCGCTCGCCAAGGGCGTCAGCAGGAGGAAGTCTTCCGCGGTCAACTCGCGAGCGACAAAGGAGAGTTGGCCTGCTTCCGCTTCCAGATCACCAGTCATCACCAGCGAAAGCTGCCGCTGGTGCAACTCCATCCGCAATTCGAGCCAGCGCAACCATCCGGCACACTGTACGTCCAGAGGAACCCCCGCCGACAAGGGGAATTGCAGCGTAGGCTCAAAGTCCTTCCGGCAGTGTTCGCTGATGTCGTTACCCAGCTTGTCTGCGTGTTGCAACCATCCATCCCACTGCTTGACCTTCAAGCGTGACTGGGCGCCGCGAAACCAATCCGCAAGCGGCGTCGCCTTGCCGGCAACGATCCAAGAATCATCGGTGCGGCCTTCCGCAATGTCGGCAATGTCGATCTCGCGATCGCCGAAGACGGCTTCAAAGCTCCCCGGCATGTTCATGTAACGCACGACCTCCAACCGCAGGCGCGAAAGGCGACCCAGCACGTCCACAATGGGTGTGATGCGGTCGCTGGTGGGTCCGGGAAGCACGGCGGACGGAAGGCCCACATAGAAGAACAAGGGGAACGGCCGGCCCCGCATGTCTCCACCGAAATCCAACACGACGGCCAAGACCGTCATTTGTGCCTTGGGAAGTCGCACCACGCACCCGGCGATCGGCAAGCGTGCGTGCCGGTGCGGACTCTGTGCGATGCGGTTCCGGTACAGCTCGAATCCCTTCAGAACCCAGGAATTGAACTCGACCGCCCATTGCTCATCGGTGTGTGATCGATAGTAGTCCGGATAAGTAGGCAGCTTGCCGAACCAGCGAACGCGGGGGTCCGGCTTGCCCACTGACGACCGTGATTTGAACAGATCAGTCCAACTCATCCGGAATCCCCTTGCGCGTTGGGAAGCCACCACCGGGGGGTGGGGAGCATCCCTCGGCGAAATCCATTCTTGTCCTGCCTGGTATTGCGAACCGTTCCCGGTCAAGTCCGCCGTAACGACCCGCTCGACTTCTCTTCGGTGATGCTCTATTCCGCAATCGTCAGCGCGGCGATCGGCATCGGCATCGCGCGCTTCAGGGTAAACTCAAACCCAAGCCCGAGAATGACTTCTCCATCGTTGTTCCGGTCGGACTTCAACGGCTCGCGCCCCGCACGTTTCCATGCCTGGGCTATATCCAATCCGTGCACGGTACACCAGACCCGCCGATCATTGTTACGCGGCGTTCCGCTTAGCAAGTAAGAACAAAACGACAAGGGCGACTGGTTGCCCAACTCCTTGGGGGGCACATTGGGATACCCCTTGTAGGGCTCGACCACTTCAAACGCCATCGACCCCGCCCCATCCCATTTCCACTCGGCTTGCCAGCCGCCGAGCGCCTGTTCGCCGACGGCGGTTGGGATGCGCAGCGCCTCGTTGGTGTACTGTCCCGTGCCGGCGGGTGCGATAGACAAACCCACATCCAACTGGGCGGCCCTGTAGTACCTCGATCCGGTCAATTCGATCCTCCGGCGCATCGAATTGGGGCCCGATCCGCAGGCACCCGGGTCCAGTGGGTCAAAGGACTTCACTTCTGAGATTACAAGCGACTCCGGCGATGCGATTCCCTTCGAATCCTGCTTGAGCCCGAGAAACGTGCGCCACGCCTCGCATTGATCGTAGAAGACGCTTCGCGCGGTCGCCGTGCGGGTTTCCGGCAAGTCTTGTTCCAGAGGGGAGAAGTACTGCTGAGCCCGACCCACCTCCTGCAGGAACTCCAGGAACTTTTGAAAGTCCACCGTCTCGTGCAGGGTTGACGTTTTGTTCATGAAGTCATCCAGGAACGGCCAGCCGATCCGACTGCCGGTTCCCAGTTTGTCGCGTTGAATCCGCACTAGAATCTGCGTGATTCTAATGCTGAGCAAGTCCTGCGCGTGTTCTTCAAATTCTTGCAACGCGCCGGTGATCCGCTCGTCGTCAAGTCGCAGTTCACTACGCAGCTCCTTGAATCGGGGCCACGCAATCTCCCGCCGCAGCTTCTTCTGACCGGAACCGGCAAAAGATTCGGGAAACGGCTTGATCTGCATGAGGCTTGCGCCGAGCGCTTCCCACCGCTGGGCAAACGCTTGCTCGATCGCCGTCCAGGGCTCATCTTGCCTCATGCCGGGGATCGAAGGAATCCTCGCTTGATCGGCGAACACGCCGTGCTCCGGACTCCACCGGCTCCGGATGGCCGCACGCATCCACTCGGCCACGGTGCGGTAATTGGGGCGAGGATCCGTGTAGGGGGGCACCCATTCGGGGCCCAGCTTGGTGTAGCCCCAAAACGGAATGGACGCGAGAATCTCGGAAAGCGCCGGCAGCAATTCGTTACCGACCACCTGATACCCTTTGCCCGCGCCGGTCACATGGTGCCGAAGCCCGGCGATCAAGGATTTCCAATCATCTCGTTGGGTGACGAGCTCGTCGATTCCGTCGAGCGGCAGATTCAGGTAGGCGTCCGACCACGCGCTGGCGTAGGAGTCGAAGTAGCTTTGGGCCGCGTCCTCAAGCAAGCGCGCACACAACCGGTTCAGCAAGTCGGGATCGTTTTCGCTTTGCAGGAACTCATCGCTTTGGATGTCGGTCAGGTAAAACCGCAGCAGAAACGCTTCATCAACGCGATGATTCAAGAAGCTGCGGCTCGCCCAATGGGGAACCATGCTTCGTCCTCTCTTGAGAATCGTACGCGGAACGGGCGATTCCGTGGGCGCCTCACTGCGGCCTCGCCGAGAGGGCGGGCGCCGCACACGGCGTTTTTTCCCTAACTCGACCGTCCCCTTGGATTCTGGAGTCGCCGCGGCCGGTTGCTGCGCAAGGTCCGCCTGCGCGATGTAGTACGCGGACGGCTCCGGCGTATCGGCGTCCGGCTCCAACATCGCCAAGCCGTGCGCGCCAAGATTGGAGAGCCCCAGCCGGACCGTCTGCAGGATCGCCCGGACCCTACCCTGGTGAATCAAACTCTTATGCGTCTTGTACAGGTTCGCAAGCGGATCGGGAGACCACGCCCGCCCAATGCCATCGAATTCCGCATCCGGCACGGTTGTGCCGGGCGGCGTATCGGGGTTTAGGGCCGCATCGAGTGGGTCAAGCCAGTCGGACGGCTTGCCTGGAGGATCCGCCGGCAAGAAGCCGGCGGCTGCCAGGGCGGCGCTGATTTCCTTCAGGATACCGTCCACCCGCGCGGCATCGGCCGTTCGCTGGAGCTTGGCCTCGTTGGCGTCCGCCTCCGGGTTCGGTTGGATCATGTAACCGAACGGTTCGTACAATTCCTGCACGGTATCCATGAACTGATCGCCGAACAGGTCCTCGTTGGCGGCGTAGGGCGTGGTGGTGAGTTGGACCCGCCGAAGCTCGCTCCAGAGAAGCTCATCAAGGCCTTGTGTGCCGTGGCCGCGCTGCAGTCCGATGATCACGTCGGCCACTTCGGCATCGGGCGTCGCACCGCACGCCTGCAAGGATGAAGTCAGCTTCTCAACGTAGGCGACCCATTGCTCCTTGCGGGTGGCGAGGATGGCCTCGCGAATCGGCGAAAAGCTTCGCTTGCTCTGCCAGTCGGTCTGCGCCAGGTTGGTCGTAAAGGTTGCGTAGTCGGCGGCGAAGCTGTCCTTGAACGCTTGCATGTCTTCCGACGTGTGGAACTCCTGGTCGGCGAACGCCAGCATCTTTTCATAACTCTTCGCCACCGCGACACACGCTTCGCCAATCCGCATCCACTCGGCGATGATGGGATTGGGATTGGCCGAGTCCAACGTTGCCAACCGGCTGAAGTATTCGTATGCGCCGCCTTCAAGGGCAAACCGGATGGTTTTTTCGGGTTGCTCGCCGTTTCTTGAAAGCAGCCGCGCGGGAGACTTCCATTCATCGCTGCGGCCGACCGTGTCGAAGTAGTAACCGGATTGCGTCAGAAATCCCTCGTGGTTGATCGGCGAATCAGGATTCTTCACGATCTTGCACATGGTCTTAAACCCCTCCTGGGTGACCGTGCCGCGCCAACTGGACGCCTCGTCCGCGGAGCAGGCGTACCACGTGACATACTGCTCGAGCGCATCGAGAAAAGCTTGCCCCTCTTCGAGCGCGGCCTCGTCGGTCGGCGGCCCCGGTCGTACCGTTCGGAGTGCCTGGCTGATGTCCTTAATCGCCTGGCGGAGCAATACGCGTTCGAAAAGGGCAGCCTGGATTTCCTCCAACCCCTGGACCGGTGCGTCCGTTCCGTACCACAGGGAAAGCACGTTGGCCCAGCCGCTTGCACCCAACTCGCCCGCCGACGCCTTGAGTTCGCGCGCACGCTCCAGAGCCACCTCGGGCTGCGGCAGCGAAGCTTGAGCATGGAGTTGCGTGGCGATTTTACGCGGCCTGTCGATCACATCGGCGAACTTGATGATGCTCAAGACGGCGGTACCGATCAACAGCACGGCCAGGGACACGCTTCCGTATTTGAGCACCTTGGCCAGCTTTCGATTGCGAACCGCTTGCTCTTCATTGCGGAACACCAACCCGTGCTCCGGAAACATTTTTCGGAAAAAGAAATCGCGGATGAAGTAGGGCCGCTTGCTGGGGTAAATGTCCAAGGGTTGAAACTGTTCCGCCGCCTCCGGACCGAGTCGATCCGTCAGGTGTTTGAGGACCAATCCGCCTTCGCGCGTCGCGCTGGTGAAATAGAGGCCGCGAAACAAGAGATTCTTGATCGCCCGGGGGTTCTTGATGCGCGGGAAAAGTGTGCGGACGTAGGTGTGCAGCGGCTCACGCAGCTCGCGGAATTCCTCGGGAAAACCGTACGCGAGCCCCAGATCGATTTCGTCCGCGTCGTCGTTCATGCGGCGCAGGCGAAGTTCGTGCAACCGACGGTAGATGTCGTCAAAGTGTTCCGGGAACGCTTCGGGGTCGTACAGCTCATGGAATTCGCCCGGCTTCGACCAACCAACCATCTGATTGAGCACGCGAATGTCGCGTTCAGCGCGGTCGAAGAATTGCATGAACCCGACCATCTTGTCACACTTGGTGATCACGAGATAGGTTGCAAACGTCACACCGAGCCGGGACTGCAAATCGCGCAGCCGCTCCAGCATGGTGTTGGCGTCCTGCTCGATCCGATCGGGCGCATCCTGCAACAGATGATCCGCCGCGACGCAAACCACCACGCCGTTGATCGGGAAGCCCTTGCGGCCCTTCGCAATCGTCGCGAGAAACGCCTCCCATTCCTTGCGGTCCGCATCGTCTCGCGGGTTGATCAGCCGGCCCGCCATGTCCACGAAAACGGCGTCTTCGGTGAACCACCAGTTGTAATTCAGCGTGCCGAGTTGGTACCCCTCCGGCTTGCCCAGTGAGAATTGCAGCCCGCCTTCGTTGATGAGCTTGGTCTTGCCGCAGCCGGAGTCGCCGATGACAACATACCAGGGCAGGTCGTAGACGCTCAGCCCAACGCTCTTGTTCATGTCGGCGATAGCGCCGAAGAATTTCTGATTGTTCTCCTTGATGGCCGCCGCCACGTCCATCGAAGATCGACCGGCGTCCGCGTCGGCCGCCAGCTCCGCCGCCATCCGATCCGCCCGCTTGCTCTTGCCCCGGCCGAAAATCTTGGAGACCAGCCAACCCAGCAGGCAAACCACGGCAATAGCCCCGACCACGTACAGAATCACCACGAACGTCGCGGTGTTCGGGAAACACCATCGCTTGAGCGCATAGATGATGCCGATCGGGCTGCCCAATCCCGCCATGGCGATCATCATGCGCATTTCCGGCGGGAGATTCTTGAACATCGTGATCAGTTTCTTCATGGTTGGTCCTTCGATGGCCTCGCTGACGCCGAGCGGCGCGCGTTTCAGGGTTCACCCGAGCAGGCTTCGCATCGAGCGCGCGCCAGGTTATGTCCCCTCTGAGTGTACGACCGGCTCGGCGGGCGAGTCGGTGCTTTCCTTCCATTGATCTGCGCTGTTGGTGATCTCGGTCACCGCGGTTTTCCACGCAACGCGCATCGTAACGACGAAAAGTCCGACGATCACCGCAAACGTCGTCAGCACCACGGCCAGGCTCAGGCCGAGATTGTAATTGACCTTGACTTCCTGATTGTGTTCGTAGGTTTCCGGGAACATCTCTCTGGATCGCGTCTGCGCGTACGCCGGCAGACGGGCCCAAAGCCGCCGCGTGTAGTCGGCCAGCTCCTGTGGACGATCGTGAAACTGCCCGCGGAAGCCGAGGCGCAAACAGGTAAAATACAAACCCAGCAACTCGCCGAGCTCATGCCGATCACGCCGTTCCCGCCGCTCCGCCAGATCGTGCTCCCTTTGAATCTCGTCACATTCCCGAAAGAAGTCCTCGCCGCCGGTCGCCTGAGCGTGGCCGAGCAATTGTGGATCGGTTTCGAAGGGATTGTCGGACCAGTACTCCGGCCCTTCCCAGGCGCTGTTGATCATCTTGTAGTCAACGAGGTAGCACATCATGGCCTTGGCCCGATCCTCCCAAAGCCGCTCGGCGGCGGGATCGTTGCGCGCCAGATCCTCGGCGTCGCGCAAGGCGGATACGGCCTCATAACGCACCTGTTCGGGCGCTGGACACGTGCCATACTTTACCTGCCGCGCGAAATTCGCAATAAACTCAAGGACGGGCCAGCACGCCGTTGTCAGGTGGAGGCTCGGTCGGTCCTTTGTGGTTTCATCATTCATGGGCGCCCCTTCAAGATCACAAAAAGCGC
>JBHHUB010000135.1:0-10896 GCA_046753625.1 Phycisphaerae bacterium
CGCCCCGACTGTGTTCGGGGTGGCACGCGCAGGCTGCTGGTCGTCCGCTGCCTGGAAATGCAGTCACAATTGCCGTGCGGGTGTCCGCGGCGGGAGACCGACCCCCCGAGACTACAGGTGGATACCGGCTACCCCTGGGCGAATGTGCAAAAATGTTGACATATACGAACTACTGATGACAATAGTACACATGGCACAGACCGATCGCAACCAGGTGCTAAAGCTCGTTCGGGAAGGGGGTATTGTCCGCGTTCGTGACGTGCGTGCACGTGGACTGCACCCTGAGCATCTTCGTCGTCTCGTGGCAGACGGTCTGATCGAGCGGATCGCGCGCGGCGTATACGTGGCGGTTGAGAGCGAGCCTACGCCGAATCACTCGCTGGCCTACGTCGCAAGGAGAGTCCCCCATGGCGTTGTGTGCCTGCTCACAGCGCTACGGTTTCATGAGATCGGAACGCAGAGCCCATTCGAAGTCTGGCTGGCCATCGACCGCCGGGCGCGGAAGCCGGACCTCCTCGCTCCGAAGCTGCGAGTCGCTCGCTTCTCTGGCGCAGCGCTCACTGCCGGGGTCGAGCGGCATCAAATCGAAGGCGTGGACGTTTCGGTCTACTCCGCAGCGAAGACGGTGGCGGATTGCTTCAAGTATCGCAACAAGATCGGCCTTGATGTTGCGCTTGAAGCCCTGCGAGAAGGGCTACAGGCGCGGCGCTTTACTCGGGACGAGCTCTGGGTGCACGCGAAGGTCTGTCGCGTGGCGAGCATCATGCGCCCATACCTGGAAACGATGACTTGAGTCCTGCCGAACATGGTGTTGCCCAGTCGGTCCGCCAGCGCCTGCTTGACCGTAGCCGCGATACGGGCGAGGACTACAACCTGCTTCTGACGCGTTATTCTGTCGAACGGCTGCTTTACCGGCTGAGTCAATCTGAGCATGTCGACTCCTTCGTCTTGAAAGGGGCGATGCTGTTTACGGTTTGGAAGGGCGCGATGCATCGTCCGACGCGTGACCTGGACCTCCTCGGATTCGGTGAAGCTTCCGAGGAACGGCTCGTGGGTGTGTTTCGCAGCGTATGCGATCAGACGGTTGACGACGACGGGATGAGCTTCGATGCGAACTCTGTCACCGCTGCTCCAATTCGAGGTGAGCACACGTATGCTGGGATTCGGTTGCGTATCGCAACGCAACTGGGCAGCGCGCGCCTTAACCTGCAAGTCGACGTAGGTTTCGGCGACGTCGTCACACCGGAGGCAGGAACCGAAACTTATCCCACGCTACTCGACCAACCCGCCCCGCGGCTTCGTATGTATTCGCCCGAGAGCGTCATCGCGGAGAAGCTGGAAGCCATGGTCTCGCTGGGTATGGCAAACAGCCGCATGAAGGACTACTACGACATTTGGGTCTTGCTCCAGCAGTTCAATCTGGACGACACGGTGCTCGCCGCCGCGATTCGGGCGACGTTCGATCGCCGGCGCACGGCGATTCCATCGAGTACGCCGCTCGCGCTCACTGACGAGTTCGCTGTAGATCCTGACAAGCAGCGGCAGTGGTTCGGCTTCCTGAGGCGTTCTGGTCTACCTGACGCGCATGAGCTGGCCACAGTGGTTAAGACACTTCGCGCCAGGCTCCTGCCTCTGCTCGCTGGCCAATCCGAATAGAACCGTCCCGGCAAAACCCGTTTTGTCGGGGTTTTCCAGATCCTCTGGGGAATCTCCAAGTGTTGTGGATGAGTTCATGATCAGGCGGCGGTACCCCCCAGACAAGCAGGAATCGGCAACCAACACGGTCCTCCAGCAGGCTGAACTGCTCTGTGCCGCCACTGCCGAAGCGGCATGAGTGGCCCCGGCCCATCGTGCTGGTCTCCTGGCCATGTTTCTCTGTCTGCCCGCATTTCTTAGGATGGCTACTTGCCTTGCGCGTGGTCATATGCTTGGACCACCCGGGCGATCGCCTGCCGATCCGGATCGCCCAGCCGTGGCCAAATCTCGAAAATGCGCGCCAAACCCGGATCGGTGGGTGGAACTCCCAAGTCCGTATTCTGGACGTGGTTTTCCCGGGCGTCGGCGCTTCCGGGGGTGGTTGCCGCCGGGCGATGGGTGCCTCCGTCCCGAGCATTCCGGGCCTCCCCCCCGCCTTGGTCGCCGCGTGCACCGGATTGTGCAGCGCTTGGGTTCTCAGGAATTCGTAACCTCTTGTCAGACCTGCTACTTAGGGGTTCAGGTTCGAATCCCGTGCGGCGTAGTTTGCAAGTCTTTTGTTCGTAGTGGTTTATGTGAGTTTTGGCCAGCCCGATTGTAGCCGGAATTGGGCGTCGACGTCAGTCGGATCAACGAGGCGGGTGGCGGCGTGATGATCTCTTGCCGTCGATACGGCGATCGGCTGAGGTGGCCGGGCAGATCGAATCTATTCGGGCACACTCAAAGGTGAGCTGCGCTATGCGGGGCATGCTACGGTGGGTCCACTTTGCGCGCCGATATCACAGCGAATTTAACAGCCGAAGGTGGGCCCGATTCCGGTGGCTCGGGCAGCGACAACCCACAGATTAGGGTGTGACGCAGCACTAGTCTTGGAGCAAGAAAGTATCTTTTC
This sequence comes from Phycisphaerae bacterium, assembly GCA_046753625.1. GTDB lineage: Bacteria > Planctomycetota > Phycisphaerae > UBA1845 > UBA1845 > JADFOB01. Next base: position 2,588 of record JBHHUB010000135.1, read on the forward strand.
GTGAGGACGTGTTTCATTACTCAGACAGACTCCTAGAGCAGCGTGAAGTAGGTCTCACATGCAAAATCGAACGTTTCCGGCGTCATGACGCATGGGCTGTTCAGGTAGGTCGCGCGGTTCTTGATTTGCAGCAGCAGATCTCGGGGATGGCAGCATCGGAACGGGCGATTGGCCTGAACGTAGTGCTTTTCGACCAAATGGTCGACCGCGTTTCCGTCATACGCAACCCCCAGCCGTTTGGCCGTGACCATCATCAGCTCGCGAAACTCCCCGTCGGACGGATCCACCACGTTGATCTTGTAGGGAATTCGCCTGAGAAACGCATCGTCTACGAGGTCCTTCGGCTCCAGGTTCGTGCTGAAGACGATGAGCTGGTCGAACGGCACCTGGATCTTCTTGCCGTTGTGCAGCGTCAGGTAATCAAACCGTTTTTCCAGCGGAACGATCCATCGGTTGAGCAGTTCGTCCGGGTCCATGCGCTGTCGGCCGAAATCGTCGATGACCAGCGTGCCGCAGTTGCTCTTGAGCTGTAGGGGCGCGGCCGTGATCTTCGTGGTCACATCAAAGCGAAGCTCCAGCGCATCCATGTGCAGCTCGCCGCCGACCACGATCGTCGGACGCTTGATCTTGATCCAACGCCGATCGTGTCCTGCCCCTTTCACGATAGAAGGCTGATCCGAAGAGACGGAGTGGTGACACTGAGGATCATAGAGCAGAATCGTCTCTCCGTCGACGATGATCGCCTTGGGCATCCACACGTCCGAACCAAACGCACCGGTAATGCGCTCTGCGATGCTCGTTTTCCCATTGCCGGGGAAACCGAAGAGAAAAAGCCCTCGGCCCGAGTTGATCGCCGGGCCGAGCCGCTCCAACATCGAGTCGCTGATGAGTAGATCGTTGAACGCCGCACGCAATTCGTTCACGCCGGGGCGTTCGTTCTCGATCGTCTGCGCCGCTACCGACTCGACGTACTTGGCGAACGGCACGGGCGCGGCCCCGCTGTAGGTGCATTCGGCCAGGTACCGCCGCGCCAACGTACATCCCGCCTCCGTGAGCACATATTGAAAATCGCTCATCGAGGTCTGGCCTTTGTACACGACCAACTGGCGGTTCTTGAACGCCGTGAGCAGCTCCACCACCAGGCGCCCGGGCAGGCAGAGGTCTGTCGCAACGCCTCGTCCGGTGTTCGACCCGGTCGCCAGCAGGTGCTTCAAGATCAACGCCTCGACGTAGGTTTCGTCGAGGCCGGCTTCCGCCAGCGTTTCTACCGGCGCGGGAAAGAATGCACTCGAACCGGTTGCCTCGGCCGGTGATCCGGCCGATTCCCGTTCTGTGGCCTCGAGCGTGCCGGCACCTCCTCCACCCATCGAACCAACCGAAAACATGGCCATAGTCGTACCTCAGATTACTTACCGGTCGTACACTTCGTTCAATCTGATTAGCCCCGGACCGCACTTTCCCGGCTTGCCTTTCTTCACGCCCCAACTATCCAATACGCACGGTGACCACGCAATTCCCAGCACGCCGCCGATAAGATCGCGCTCGACATCCAAATCAACGCCACCGAAGTTGGTCGCCGTCTGCACCCCGCGGCAGCGCGCTCGAACCGGCATCCGCGAATGATCGATGCGCCCCAGGTCCCTCGACGACCCGTTCTGATCTTCGGCCTGCGACTCTTGACCTTCGACCTTCGATCTTGAATCTTCAACCCGCTCCCCCTAAACTTCCGTCGCTGATACCGTATGTCAGAATCCGCCTGTAACGTCCCATCGAAAGGTGCTGGATGATCCCCAAGCTGTTCGACCCCCGACGACCCAAGCGATTCAGCCGGCCCACATGGGTTATGGTGGCCATCACGGCGTGCGGCATGGCCCACGCGGGCTTGGCTCAGACCAACGAAGCGCCATCCGATAGCAACCACATCCAAGACACGACCGCCACGCCATCGCCGGAAGATCATCCGGTTGTCGAAACGCCCCAATCGTACAATCTTTGGGTGCTTGCGCCGGCTGTGGTGGCGATCGGATTGGCCGTGTTCACCCGGCAGGTGGTGCCTGCGCTCGTGGCCGGGGTCGTAGTCGGGGCGTTCATGCTCTTGCCGTACCAATCGGGCGCCGGCCCCTATTGTGACGGCCACACGATCATCAACGGGTTGCGCCTGGCGTTCGAGAAATACCTGATCGGCTCGATTCATGAAATCAGCGCCACCAAGACCGTCGATCCGGACGCCGCGGCCTTCGGCCACATCAAGATCATAATCTTCACGCTCGTGATCGGCTTCACCGTCGGCGTTATCGGGCGTAATGGTGGCACGGCGGGCATGGTACATCTTGTGGCGGGCCGGTCGAATTCCCCGCGCCGGGGGACATTGACCGCCTGGCTCGCCGGGATGGTCGTGTTCTTCGACGATTACGCCAACACGATGATCGTCGGCCCCACGATGCGGCCCATCTTCGACCGGCTGCGCATTTCGCGGGCCAAGCTCGCCTACATCGTGGACTCGACCGCCGCGCCGGTGGCATCCTTGGCCGTCATCGGTACGTGGGTCGGGGCCGAGATCGGCTACATCGATCAGGGCATCCAACAGGTTGCCCAGGCCGGTATGCCCGCATTCCTGCTCGATAGCGGCGGACATCCGCTTAGCGGGATGACGTTGTTTCTAAGCAGCTTGCCCTATCGCTTCTACCCGTTGCTGGCCCTTTTTCTCGTGTTTCTTGTCTCGATGACCGGTCGCGACTTCGGCCCGATGAGAAAAGCGCAGGAGCGGGCTTTTGCCGGTGAGGAGGAAACCACGGATCGCAGGGAATCGCTGTCGACGGAAGACGAGCCGCCGCCGTCCTGGTGGTTGGGCCTGGCACCGGTCGTGATTCTCGTGCTTGTCACGCTAGCGGTATTGGCGGCCACAGGTTTGCAGCAGGTGGGCGGGTGGGCCGCGCTTCCTGCGCACCAGGAACTATGGAAGAAGGTCTCGGAAGTCATTGGGAACGCCGACGCATACTTGTGCATCTATTACGGGGCGATCGCGTCCGCCGTCGTCGCCGTTGGGCTTACGGCACTTGCGCGGACGTGTAGCATGAAAGAGGCCGTGGACGCCGGGCTGGAGGGCATGGCCCGCATGTTTCCCGCGATTGTCATTTTGGTGCTGGCGTGGTCGCTCTCGCAGGTCGAGCAGGATTTGCAACTCGGCGCGGTGGTCTCGAGCAAACTTCAACACATGGGATTCGGCGCGGCCTACATGCCCTTGGCGGTCTTTCTGGCGGCCGCCGGAATTTCCTTTGCCACGGGGACGTCATGGGCCACGATGGGGCTGCTTTGTCCGATCACGGTTTCCATCACGGTATCGCTTTGCGTGAAAGCCGGCTTGGACCCGGAGCACGCGCGAACGCTTCTTTACGCCGCGGTCGGAAGTGTGTTGGCAGGCTCGATCTTCGGAGACCATTGTTCGCCGATCAGTGACACGACCGTGCTCTCCTCGATCGCCGCAGGCTGCCGCCACGAATCGCACGTCTGGACACAGATGCCCTACGCGCTGGTCGTGGCGGCCGTATCGACTCTGGCTGGCGAAGGGTTGTGCAGCGCGCTGGGTCAGCCCTGGTACGTGGGTCTAGCCGCCGGCGCGGCCGTACTCATCATTTTGGTTTTCGCCCTCGGCCGCTCCTTGGACTATTCCAACCCGCTGAGCCGGACCAATCCTCTGGCCGGGGTCGCTTCGCGCATGGCGCGGAATCGGCCAAGAACGTAGGGGGCTGATACCGTACCGCAAGCCCGCGCGGCCCTGCGCAACCGAACCGCGCCCGTCAGGAAGCGTTCCTATCTCATGGCCATTTGCCCCAAGCTCGGCTTCACGGCCAGCCCGCGACGCCGTGCCCGTCTTTCCCGAAGCGCTACGGCGAATCACATATTGATGAGTTCAACACGACATTGTCCAGCCCCCCGGTATCCGGGCCGCTGACAAACTCGCCTCGGATCGTCAGGTCGGTTAGGTCGCCCAGCACGGTTTGCAGGTCCGTCTTGGTGGCGGTTGCGCCGTCCAGCGTGCCCACCGTCCACGAGCTGAACTCATCCAGCGGAATCGTGTAGGCGGTCCAATCGGTTCCCGGATTGGAGGCCGTGTTGAAAACGAGTTTCAACCCGCCGCCGGTCAAGGTGACATCGTTGCCGTCAAACTGAGATGAGAGCGACGACTGTTTCAGGTCGAAGGTCAATGTCATTCCATAGGCACCGGCGAAGTTTCCGTGATACTTGACGGGCGCTTGAAAGAACCAGGTGCCGCCCTGAACATCATCATCGGCGGAGGCGTGCCCACCGGGATTTCCGCCGGTGGCCACAAAGTCCGGTTCGCCGCGCCCGCCCTCAGCATCGCCCGAGATCAGCCAGCCGTCATCCCCGTTGTCGAAGTTGCTGCTCACCGTACATTTCAAGCCGCCAACGGGGTCGGCGATGCAGTCGGGATCGGGAGTCAGGTCGGAGCAGTTTTCGTTGCAGAATCCGTCCGCCTCGCATATTTCCACGCAATCCGGATCGGGATTGTCGAACGGGCACTCCGCGTTGCAGACGCCGTCGGCCGCGCAGTTGGTCCCCGCGCAGTCCGGATCATCGCCGATGCAATCCGCATTGCACACGCCGTCCGCGGGGCAGTCCGCCGGGCATAGATCGCAGCCCGTGCCATCCCCCTGATAGTCACCGCCGCTAAGCGCCGCGCATTCGCCCGCCCCCGTCTGAAGGCACCCGCCCCCGGTTACGCAGCACGCCCCGGACGTGCATGTGGTTGTGCCACAGTCGCTGCCCTCAGGTTGCGGGTTGCCGCCACCGGCCACGCAATCCTCGCGCTCCTGCTCGACGCAGGTTCCGTTGGAGAAGCAACATGCGATCGTAAGCTGTGCACAGATGACGTTGCCGCAGTCGGTCCCGGAACCCCGCGGCGTTCCACCGTCCAAGCTGCATACCTCGGCCGTGAGCAGCTCGCACGAACCGTCTTCGATAAAACAGCAGGCCTCAAACGGCTCGGCGCACACCGTGTCGCTGCAAGCCGTCCCCTCGCCTTGGGGAACGCCACCGAAACCGAAACAATCGTCGGAGCCCACGTCCACACAGTCTTGTTCATCGAAGTTTCCACGACAACACGCCTGCGTGATCGGCGCGCTGCCGTTGTCGTTCGTATTCGAATTCGTATTGCCGCTAACATCGGACGGGCCGAAGATGATCTGGATGTTGTCGATCTGGATGATCCCCGGGAAGTCAGCCCGCATCTCAAGGCAGAACTTGGCGTCGTTCCCGAGCATCGCCGCAATGGCGCCGCCGGCGAAGTTCAAGTCCTTGCTGACACTTGCGACGGCCCCGTTCTCCACCGTGATCGTCCACGTGCCCACGTCGATTCCCGTAGTGCAGGGCGACACGGCGTCTCCGGACGCAACTAGGACGTGAAGGCTTGCCGTGCCGTTGATCGGTAACGTCTGGTTCGCCGCGTTCTTCGGAGATCCGCTGTCCGGCGGGAGAATCGTGACACTCGAACTAAGCAAGCGCGCGACGGCGGAGTTCGGCGTATCGGTTGGAATATCGTCGAACGGTGTCACGGCCAAGGTGTTTTGCACCAGCGTGTTCTCGCGCACAACGAAAATGCCGGCGGGTCCCAGCGTAATCGTAGTCGTTGTGCCGCCGATGGTAAACGAGGTAAACACGCCACCCGGGCCTATTCCGATCGCGCAGCTCGCGAGCCAAACGGCGAGAACAGACACGGCGAGATAGCCGCAACGCATTAAACGTTTTGAGGAACGATGGCGCTTCATTGAGTTTCTCCTGCAACGAGACCGGCCTGGATCAAAAACATAAATACTTGAAAATGTAGGTTATCTTGTTGGCGGATGTGTTGCAAGCGTGCGGACGACCGACGCGCGGCTGGCTGGACGCCCCTCCGGCCAGCCGTCAAGCAGGCCGCCACGTGGAATTGCGAGTAGGCGCGCCACCTCATTCGCAGGCTTGAAGCCTCCGCGGACCCGCACACTGACGAGTGACGCGATACTAGCGCCACCCAAGACGACAGCATACAGGGTCGTGTTGTTGTCGCGTCGCAAACCGGTGGCGGCGCTGCGCTTACGACCAGCTAATCCGCGCCTAATTGTTGCGGACGGCTTGGCCGTAGTCGATCTGGTAGGCTTGGTAATCGAACAGGTCGATCATGCCGTCGCCGTTGCGGTCATAGGCGGCGCAACGGGATGCCAGGCCCGTGACGGATTTGCCGTAGCAGCATCGTAGAAAATCGCCGTCACAGTCGGAGGCCGGGCCGGCTGCCGGGGCGGTTGATTGGGCGATGATCGCATCGCGACGCTGGCGAATGGCGTCGAGCTCGATCCGGAACATATATCCGCCGAGCCCGACCGCCAAGACCACGGCCGCGGCGATCGGCGTGAGCCACATTGCCGCCTGCCTGCGCGAAAGCCCGAAAAGCTGAACCGGAGGCGCCGATACCGGAGGCGTGGTTACCTGAAGCGATTGCGGGGAAACGGATGTGTCTCGAAAAACGCCCGCTCGCTCGGCAGAGGCCACGTCGAGCATGATCCGCTCTACCCCGTCCAAGCGAGGCGCGCCCGTCGGCGACGGAGAACCGGGTTGTTCGTGATCGAAATCAGACATCAACAGCGAATCCTTCCAACCGGGCGGACATCGCCCGGCTGCACCCATTTAGTCGCTGTCCGCGCCGCCGGGCGCGAGAGAAATCCCGGTTTTTTGAGCCACGCAGCCCCGAAGTTGGTCCAAAACACGCCCCCAACGTGATCGGAGCGTGGATTCGGACATGCCCAAAGCCTGTGCCGCGACTTTCCACCTTCGCCCGGTTATGGCATCCAGCTCGCCGGCCATCCGTTGCGACTCCTCGTCGAGCCCCCCCATGCACGCCCGCAACGCCTCGAGCAGTTCCAACTGGGCCATATTATCGGACGGATCGTCCTCGTGGCCCAGTTCGTCTATGATCGGACCTTCCAAGGCCTCGCCACCGAGCCCGGCGCGGCGGCTCCGGATTGCGCTGATGCACCGGTTTTGGGCAATACGCAGCAGATAGGATCGAACGGATTGCGGCGGGTCGTCCGGCCGGTTCCGCAAACCGGTCACGAACGCCGCCCACGATTCACTGGCGATTGAATCGAGCCAATACGGATCCTGGATGCAGATGGATTGGGACCGCTTGAAAATCGCGTACCGAACGGCCCGGTCGTAGCGCAGCATGAGTTGCCGCAGCGCGGCCGCGTCGCCGCTGGCCATGGCCGCAAGAAGAAAACCGTCATCCGGAGTGTTCGTCATAATGCGGTACGTGACCTTCCGATCGCGGGCTTTAGAACTGATCACGTCAGGGGTGTCGTCCTATGGCACCAAGCACTGCTGAACGCCTGGGCGCCGCGCGGGCTGAAGCCCGCGGCTCGGTACACTTGAGCGTCAACGGCTCAAAAGTGCTAACTGCCAAAAAGTGTTAGCGGCTGAAAGTCCGTGCGCCCTCCCGGAAATCGCCCAGCATCCCAGCCAGCAGCAACACGCCCGTTTTTACCGTAGAAACCGATACTTGACGATCGCCCATAGCGCGGGGACACCGTCCAGCACGCTTATTTTTTTCCCTTCGTCGTGGCTTCGCCCGGCGTAGCTGATGCCCACTTCGTAGACGCGCCAATAGGTTCCTGCGGCATTTCGGCGGGAAATCTTGGCCGTAAACTCCGGCTCGAAATCAAACCCGTTGCAGCGAAACGTCAGCCCCTTTATGACCTCCGCGCGAAACACCTTGTAGCAGGTTTCCATGTCGGTCAGATTCAGGTCGGTGAACATGTTGGATAGCAGCGTGACGAAGCGATTGCCCACCATGTGCCAGAAGCGGTCCACACGATGAGCGAGCCCGCCGCGAAAACGCGAGCCGTACACAACGTCGGCAATGTCCGTAAGGATGGGCTTGAGCAGAATATCATAGTCCTCCGGGTTGTATTCCAAATCGGCGTCTTGGATTAGAAGGATGTCGCCGGTGGCCAGCTTAAACCCTTCGCGAAGCGCGGCGCCTTTGCCGCGATTCTTGTCGAGCAACTTGATCTCGATATCCTCATCCGGCCAGCGGGCTTTGAGCTTGGGATACAGCGCCCGGGTTCCATCTTGCGAACCATCGTCGACCAGCACGATCTGGCGATCCATGTCCAATTCGACGGCGATGACCCGCGCGAGGATTTCCTGAAGCGTCGCGGCTTCGTTGAACACCGGGATGATGATGGAAAGACGCATTCGACCGGCCTTGCCTATACGCTTTCCATCACGGAAAAGCCCCGGTCGAGTAAGTCCTGGAC
>JBHHUB010000136.1:0-10896 GCA_046753625.1 Phycisphaerae bacterium
GGCGCGCCATCCACCTGACGTGTCATGCGCCTTGCCACAATCGCCGGCCACACCTGTGCGCCCACCGGTGGAGAATTGTGGCTGGAAGTATGGCGGCCGAGTTGGTACCATGATGCTAGATCAGGTCGTGCGTGGGGAATGTGTACGAAGGGAGCATAGGAAGTGAAGATGCGTTCTGATGGTCTTTCCGGACGGGATGGCACGTGTGCCCGTAGCACGAGCGGGTCCAAGACGCGCCGACCGATCCGATGCTGGTGCGCCTTGGCAGTCCTGTTTTGCGTGGGCACGCCGGCTTGGGCGACCTGGTCGATTGTCCTGGTCGATGTCGAGACCAAGGAAATCGCAGTTGGATCGGCCACATGCCTTACGGGGTTTGATTTGCGGCAGAATCTCCCTGTCGTGCTGGTCGAAGTGGGGGCTGCGGTGGCTCAGTCCGCCGTCGATGGCAACGCGGTCAACCGCATCCGGATGCACGACCAGCTCCTGCTGGGTACGGCCCCCGACGACATTTTGGCTTTGCTGGCTCAGCTCGATCCAGCGCATCAAACAAGGCAATACGGCATTGTCGATGTCCTCGGGCGGGCGGCTACGTTCACAGGTTCCGAAGACGGCCAGCATGCCAGCGGCGTTATCGGACAGACCGGCAGCATCGTCTATGCCATTCAAGGCAACGTACTCACCGGTCCGCCGGTGGTTCTTTCCGCAGAGGACGCGGTGATCAATACGCCCGGCGATCTTCCGGACAAGCTGATGGCGGCCATGCAGGCGGCTCGCTCTTTTGGTGGTGACGGCCGATGCTCGTGCACGGTCTTGAATCCTACGGTTTGCGGGTCTCCGCCGGACAGCTTTGAAAAGGCCGCCCACATCAGCTTCATGATCGATGCGCGGGCCGGCGATACCGACGGTGTCTGCAACGCGACGTTGGGGTGTGCCACCGGCGACTACTTCATGAATTTCAACGTGGCGAACCAGACGGCCGAAGATGAAGATCCCGTTTTTCAAGCTCAGGCGCTGTTCGACCAGTGGCGATTGGACAACGTCGGCCAGCCGGACGCAGTACACAGCACGGTCGTCATGGATCGGCCTTGGATCCGCGCCGATGGACAAGAAACGGTGGAGATGTTGGTTTCGATCAAGGACTGGCAGGATCAGCCCACCACCGAAACCGTCTTCCCGTTTCCGGTGCACAACGCCGAAAGTGACGGTCGGACGTTTCCCGGCCCGTTTGAGGACTTGGGGAACGGCGTGTTCCGTTTCACATTCGGATTCGCAAGCGAGCCGGGCGTTGACGTGTTTGACGTCCGGGCGGATGGCGGGCTGCGGCCCATCATCGTGCTCCCCCGTCCCACGTTGCTCGTCGTGGCGATGGAAGACGTCGATGCCGACGGTGAGGTGGATCTTGCCGATTATCAATTGCTGCGCGCATGTGCGACCGGACCGGATCAGCCGACCACTCCGGATTGCCTGGATCGCGACAGCGATCGCAACGGGCACGTGGACCTCAACGACTACGCGCGCCTGCAAAACGCGTTTACCAATGAACTGTGCGTAAGTCTGGAGATCACCGCGCAGCCTGAGCGGCTCAATCTCTGTCTTGGTCAGACCGGGCAGGTTAGCGTTGGGTTCAACACCGATCCCGATGCATCGGTTCAGTGGTTCCGAGATGGTGTCGCCATTCCCGACGCTACCGATGCCGTGTATACGATTCAATCCGCCGCCGTCGCGGACGAGGGGTATTATGCCGTGCGGCTGACCAACACCTGCGGATCGGTGACCAGCGAATCGGCCGCCGTGCGCGTTTTTGAATCGTGTGGTCCATGATCGGTCGAAGGTCGAAAGTCGAAAGTCGAAGGTCGAGCGTCGCCCGGAGATTGTCGGGATTTAGCGAACGGTCTGAAACAGATTGATCCACTCGCCGACTTCGAGCGATTCCGGCCTTCGCTTCAAATCAAACGCAGCGCCGGCTCGGGCTATGGCGTCGCCAAGAGGTTCTCGCACGGCGTCCCGTGCGCAGTCCGTTGGGGTGCCGATCGTGTTCATGTTCTCCAAGGCGAGCCGCAGCGCGGCACGCAGGGTCTTGCGTCGGTGATCGAAGACCGATCGCACGAAGAGGCCAAATCGCTTGACGCACGTGTCGATCGACTCCGGCGGCGGTTTTCGATCCATCCGAATCATCACCGACTCGATCGTGGGCTGGGGCCAAAATGCGCTCGGCGGGATTCGCGTAACGATGTGCACGTCGGACAGGCACTGCGCGATAACGGCGAGGGGCCCGTAGGATTTGCCTCCGGGCGGGGACACCATTCGTTGTCCCACCTCGGCCTGAACGGCAAAGCACAGGCGTGTGACCTTGGGAAAGCCGAGCAAGATATTCAAAACAAGCGGCGTCGCGACCTGATAGGGCAGGTTGGCGACGAGCTTGATGTTGGGGGATGGGTCTGCCGTGGGGGGCGTCAGGTGGGCGGCGAGTGGGGCGGCGATACGGTGTTTGCTTTCCAAGGCGTCGCCGCAAAGGATCGTGACGTTGTCGCAGCTCGTGAACCGGCCAACCAGGATTGCGTGCAGGTCGCGATCGATTTCCATCAGGATCACCCGGCACCTGCGCCGTACCAGCAGGTCGGTGAGGCCGCCGGTCCCCGGCCCCACTTCGATGACGATGTCGCCGTCTTGTATCTCCGCCGCTCGAACCAGCGCCCGCATGAGATTCCCATCGATCAGGAAATGCTGGCCGAACCGTTTCCGAGGATGCAATCCGGCATCGTGCAGCGCCTGCTGGATTTCCGTTCTGGTTTGTACATGCTCGATCGCCAAGCGTTCGGTCCTCTCTGCGGTTGATCGGGGCCGCCCGAGGCAGTATACCGCGGTTGGAGATTCTTGGCCTCGTGACCCGGACGATCCGGCGTTCGGAATACCCCGGGCGAATGCTTCCGGTCATCAGGAGCCGTTCATGCACTCGTACGAAGTTCTCAAACGCGCTGCAGACAAGGTGGGCGTCAAAGCGCTCGCCGCTGAGCTGCGGCTCTCTCAGGCGCTGATTTACAAATGGTGCCAGTTGTCCGACCTGGATGATCCCGATTCCAGCGGAGCCAGGAACCCGCTGGATCGGTTGGCGGACATCATTCGTGTGACCGGGGATGCGCGTGTTTGCAACTGGCTGTGTCACGAGAGTGGTGGCTTTTTCGTACCCAATCCCGCTCCGCCGCCGGATGATTTCAGTACCGAGCTGCTGAGCAACACGCAACGACTGGTCAAGCAATTCAGCCAACTGCTGTTGACGGTGACCCGATCCATAGAGGATGACGGCGAAATCGAACCGGCGGAAGCGGACCGCATCCGCGATTCATGGGAGGAATTCAAGAGCACCGTCGAGCTGTTTACCGTCGCCTGCGAACGTGGAATGTTTCGTTCGGGCGACGAATGACGGCGGCTTGGCCGCCCTCGGCTGGGTCGTTGCCCAGACACAGCGGAGGGCCGCATACACGGCGGAGTGCCGCACATACAGCGGAGGGCCGCTATGCTACACTGGCCACGCCATCAGATTGGCGTTGACCGGGCTCTAGATTCGTCGAACGACCATGATGGTGATGTCGTCGGATTGCTCCGACAGACCCACAAACCGGTGCACATCCCAGAGGATTTCCCGGGCCATCTGCGAGGCACTGAGTTGTGCGTGACGCTGGATGGACGCTCGGAGCCGTTGCATCGAGTATTGGCGGTCTTGGAAGTCAAATGCCTCTATGATCCCGTCGGTCACCAGGACCAGAACATCGCCGACCTCGATTGGTATGGTCTCGCTTTGAAACCGCTCATCTGGAAACACGCCAATCACCAGCGAGCCGCCGGTCAGATCGGTCGGCACTCCGTTGCGAAGCAGGATCGGAGGAATGTGGCCGGCGTTGCAGTAGGTGAAGGAGCGGCCGTCCGGCGAAAAAGCGCCGTAGACCAATGTGGCGAATTCACTCGGCAACGTCTCACGGCACATGTGCCGGTTGACCGCCTCCAGCGTTCGACTGATGTTCGGATCGTTACAGGCGGAAACATGCAGGGCGGAGCGGACCGAGGCCATCATCAGGGCCGCGGGAATGCCCTTGCCCACGACGTCCGCCACGCACACGCCAATCCGGCCATCCGGCAATTCCAGGTAATCGTAAAAATCTCCGCCGACTTCGAGCGTTGGCTTGTAGACGCCGGCGAATTCAAAGTGCTTCGTAGCGGGCGGGCTGGCCGGCAGCATGCGTCGCTGAATCTGCGCGGCGGATTTCACCTGGCGGCGGACGATCCGATCTCGGACATGTCCTTCGTGGAGGCGGGCGTTGACGATGGCCGCCGCCGCCTGAGAACCAAGCGAACGTAGCAGGGACGTCTCGGAATCGCTGAAACGATAGATTCTAGCCGTGTAGACCCGCAAAACGCCGACGGTTTCTTCGCGGTAGGTCAGGGGTACGCACAGCCCGCTGACGAGCCCTTCGCGCCGCGCGTTTTCGGGATAGCGAATCCTCGGATCGGTCCTGGCGTCCTCTACGTAGACCGCCTCACCTGCGAAGGCCGCGGCGTCGATGGGATTGGCGTCGAGGACGACGGGCCCCTTCGCCAGGTATTGCTCGGACAAGTTGCAGACTGCTTTGACGACCAGCTCGCCGGTTCGCGCGTTCAATAGGCGAATCGCGCACGCCTTGACGGGCATTACCTCGACGACTCGGTTGACCGTATTGGACAGGATTTCGTCGAGGTTGGCGGATCCGGCAAGCCGGGTTGCCAGATCGTGGACGACGGAAAGGTCTGCCAGTTGTTGGGCAATGCGTTGGGCTTGTTCGTACATGGTCGCCAGCGTGTCGGCCATCGTGTCGGCGAATTGGTGCGTGGCGTCCGGCGTGGCGCCGGTGTGCCGGGTGACGTGGTCGACGGTATCGGCGAGGGCTTGAGCGTCCAGCTCGAACTTGGCGGCCGTCGCCTCGATTTCCGCGGCGGGGGGCGGGCCGGGCGGCCGCGTGCCGACGACGATCATGCCGAGTCGTGTTTGGCCGAGTTGGACGGTAGCGGCGTAGAGGCAGAGGCCTTCGTGGCAGACCGAGGGCACCTTTTTTTCGACGGAGTCGGCCAATTCCCGCAACCGGTCGCGGAAGAGTTCGCGGCCCAGACGCGACGTGCCGATCATGGCGGAGTAGGGGCTTCCCCAGGTGGGTTCGGTAATGAGCTCGCCGCGAACCGTGCAGATGCACACGGTCACCTGCCCAAGCGATGCGAAGCGATCCTGCATGGCGTGGAGCGTGGCCGGGCCCACCATGCGCGCCAGCTTGCTGTCAGCCGATTGGACAATCGAGGAACAATGGCGTTGAACGGTCTGGCTCACAGTGGGTTAGATCGGCAAGAAACTGGTTTTGGAATTGATGCGCGCCACGGTTTCTGCGAGCAGCCGGGCGGTCTTGTGTAGATCGGACACGCTGACGATTTCGACTTGCGTGTGCATGTAGCGATTCGCCACGGAAACCAGCGCCGTCGCGACGCCGGATCGCGTCAATTGAATGGCATTGGCGTCGGTGGGGGTGCCGCCGGGGGCGGCCGCGAGCTGAATGGGGATCTTCTTAGCGCGGGCGGTTGTCACCAGCAGCGATTCGACCTTGGCATTGATGTTGGGGCCGCGCTCGATGACCGGGCCGCCGCCGATTTTCAAATCACCGTGGGTTCGCTTGTTCATATCGGGGCAGTCCGTCGCATGGGTCACGTCGACGGCGATACCGACCTGCGGATCGATGCCGTAGCAGGAGGTCTTGGCCCCGCGAAGACCGATTTCCTCCTGAACCGTGCTTACCGCGTATAGGGCGCATTTGATCTTCTTGATGGAACACAGCCGCAACGCCTCCATGACGACAAACAGCCCGCATTTGTTGTCGAGCGCCGGCGAGGAAATCAGATCCCGGCCGAGGTGGGTCATGCCCAATCGGAACGTGATCGGGTCGCCCACGGCCACCACCCGCTCGACCTCTTTCTTGTTCTTGGCGCCGATGTCGATCCAGAGATTCTGCAGCTCAACTTTGGCGCCGCGCTCTTCCGGTTTCATGACGTGGATCGGGCGGCGACCGATGACGCCGTCGACGGGGCCGTGGCTTGTGTGCAGCACGACGTTGGTTCCCGGCAGGACGGAAGGATCGATCCCGCCGATGGCAGCGAAATAGATGTAGCCCGTGTCGTCGATGTGCCGGACCATCATGCCGATCTGATCGGCGTGGCCGGCCAGCATGACCCTCGGACGGCCTTTGGGATTGAGCCCGACGATGAGGTTGCCGTGGACATCCGTTTGGATTGTATCGGCGTAACGCTCCATTCGTTGCCGAACGATCCGTTGCACGGGCTGTTCGAACCCGGACGGGGACGGTGTTTCCTGGATGCCGCGCAAGAATTCAAGCGATTCCTTCTGCAATGGACGCGTCTCCTGGTGGAATGGGTTGGGGTGCATGCGTTCCGGCACCGGTCCGGTCCATCACGCCAACGCCGCCTGCTATTGAAAGAGCCGATCAGCCGGGATAACCGTGACGGAATCTGCAGCGAAGCCCAACGGCAGATTTTGGATGATGTCATCCTCCTGCTTCAACTCCGGTTTGGGCGTGTTGTACTTGATCGGCGAGCTCTGGTCGCTGATGAGCCGCTGCTTCAAGTCGCCGGCGTCCTTCGTGATGAAGACGAATTTCATGTCTTCCGCTTGCAAGTGCTTCCGGATGACTCGGTTGACCTGGTCCACGGTTAGCCGCTTGAGCCCGGCCCGCACGTAGTCCGTGAAGGCGTCCGTGCCATAGTATTCGCTATCGAGCTGGTAGCCTAGCTGGCGGGATTGCGTCTTGACCAGCAGGCTGACGAACTTGCTCAGATAGTTGCGCGTGGCCTCGAATTGTTCAGCGGTCAGGCCGTTTTCGATGAGCTTGTTCAATTCAAACATCGCGGTTCGCGTGGCGAAATGGGCGTCGTTGTTGTTGCGCAGAGGCCGAATCCAAACCTGGAAGATCTGGCGATGGCGGCCGAGATTGGCGTCGGGATGAAACTGGAACATGCCGCCGGGGAAATACTCGATGTAGGCATAGTCGCCGTAGTTCATCCCGCGAAGCTCGCGGATGCGGTTGTAGAGATGGCTGTTGTTGCTGCGGTGCTCGCCGAAAAAGGAGCGTGCCAGCCAAAGCGCCACCCAATCCGGATCGCCGCGCCGTACGTCGATCGGACATCCAAACGAAACCGCCACGGCGGGCGTTTCTTTTTGCACGATGATCGCCTGATGGCCCTGGATGGCGGGCGGCGGTGCGATCGTCAACTGGTCCCGCGAGCCACGCGGCAGCCGCACCAGATCGCCCTTGAGCCGGGTGACGAAGGCGTCCGTATAACCGCCGGCCAGCCCGACCGTGAGATTCTCCGGCGTGAAAAAGCGTCCATAGAAGGCTTTCACGTCATCGAGCGTGATGGATTCAAGCTGCTTGACGGCCCCGAGCGTCAGGCTGCCGTAGGGGTGATCCGCGCCGTAAATGAACTCGTACAACACTTCCTTGCCGAGCTCTTCGTCGTTGTTGCCCACCAGGTTGGTACGGATGGCGCTGATGGTGTTCGTTTTGATTCGCGTGAAATCCTCCTCGCGCCAGCCGGGCGTGAGCAGTTGTTCGCTGATGATGTCGTACCACCTGTCGAGGTTATCCCTGTGGACGCTTCCGGCCAGCCGGGTCATCTCCTTGTCGACCTGCGCGCTGAAGCCGGCGGCCATGGGGTAGAGCGCTTCGTCGATCTCCTCGATCTTCCGCGACTCGCTGCCGCCACCGGTGATCATGGCGGCCGTTAACTGCGCAAGACCTTTTTGGCCGGCCGGGTCGTCCGCGGCGCCCACGCGGAACAGCAGCGCCACATCGATAAGCGGCGACCTCGTCTTCATCTCGACCATCTTGACGTCGACGGGTTTGCCGGAGCGGTACTTGGCGATAAACGGCTCAACCGATCCGCTACCGCTCAGGTTGGGCAGGGATGCCTCGTTGGAGAGCGTGACGTTGACCATCGAGGCATCCTGGAAGTACACATTGGCGTACTTCAGCATGTCGTCGGGGGTGATGGCGTCGTAGGTCCGGTAGAGTTCGTTGATGGTTTCGGGGGTTCGATCATATTGCACGTATCGGGCCAGAATCGAGCCGATCGAGGCGGAATTGTCCATGCCGCTGACAAACTGGTACTTGAGGCGCGACTTGACGTCCTGCAGCCGCTTGCGGTCGACCTTTTCCACGCGCGCGCGGGCGAACGTTTCGAGGATGCTGTCGCGTACCGTTGCGGCCGAATCGGGGTTGAGCACGCGGGCGCCGACCATCAGCAGAAACGGATCCTTGCGATTGGGGAAGAAGGGGAAAAGCTGGTCGACGAGTTGGTCCCTGATGACGAGCTTCTGATACAGCTCCGACGTCTGCGAGAAGTAGACCTGCTGGATCAGGTCCATGCTGGGCATGGCCTTGTCGCGCGGGTCGAAGCGTGGTCCGTGAAAACCGACCACCACCCAAGGTTGAGTCGGCGCGTCCCATTGGATGTGTTCGTAGATGACGCCGCGCTGGTGCGGTTCTTCCGGAATGTCGACGCTCCAGCTTCCACGCGCCCAGCCGCCCCAATACTTCTTGACCAGCGCGAACGTCTCTTGCGGGTTCACATCGCCGCATAGCAGGACGGTCGTGTTTTCCGGTCGGTACCAGCGATCGAAGAAGGTCTTGGAGTAGGCAAGCTGGTTGGGCATGTTGTTGATGTCATCGAAGAGGCCCATGGTCGTGTGCTTGTACGTATGTGTGGTGAACGCGAGATCACGCATGCGCTCGAATATCTTGCGAATGGGGTTGGAGTAGTTCTTGAGGTATTCGCCCTTGACGGCGAGCGCTTCCGTTCTGAACTGGTCTTCGGTGTAGCTCAAGTGTTGAAAGCGATCGGCCTCGAGCTTGATGATCGTCTCCAGGTCGTCTTTGGTGAACGTGACGTGGTAGTTCGTGTAGTCATCGGTCGTGTAGGCGTTTTGATCCGCACCGGCGTTCTTGAGCATTTCCGCGTACACTTCCGGCGGATAGTTCTCCGTACCGCGAAACATCATGTGTTCGAAGAAATGGGCGAACCCGGATTTGCCCGGCTCCACCTCGTTGCGAGAACCGGTCTGCACGGGAATCTGAATCGTTACGATGTCCGGATAGTCCGTCTTAACGATGATGACCCGAAGCCCGTTGCCTAGGTCGCGCATCAGATAGGGAAAATCAAACACACGATCCGCCCCCGGCGTGTCGGGCCGGGCGACGGTGGCGATGCGGCCGCCGCTGCCAC
Organism: Phycisphaerae bacterium; assembly: GCA_046753625.1. Classification (GTDB taxonomy): domain Bacteria; phylum Planctomycetota; class Phycisphaerae; order UBA1845; family UBA1845; genus JADFOB01. The sequence continues at coordinate 9,310 of JBHHUB010000136.1, forward strand.
CGGTTTGGCAAGCGGATAGGGCCATCCCGGTCAGCAGCAGGCTCAAACCAAACATGATGCGCATGGAGGATTCCTCAAAAAGTCCAGGGATTCATTTTCATCGTACCGCGTACGCTGATTTTTTAGCATAAGTTTGCCCCGATCGCCAGTAGCGGTAGCCGCCGGTGCGCTGAGTGGGGGGCTTCGCCCGTAGAAACCGCGGCGCACGGAGCGGAACCCGTGGATGGTTGGATAGGATCCCTTCCCCGCTCCGGCAGCGGCGAAGGCACGCTGAGTCGATCCAATGGCATGCCTGGTTCGCGGGACGCGTCCTGACAGGCGAAGTTCGGATGGCATGGCGGGACGATTCCAGGCCGTCTCGGTTCTGCCGGATAGTGCCGAGACTCACCCCCGGGGCGGGTGTGCCTCGATTCCTCTGTCCCTGCCGGGGCCGGCGCACCGGCGCCCCGACATTCCACGGGTTTGGCGGCGCTCCGTTTCGTGGCTGCGCCGCGCGACCCCCGGCTACATGCCTCGGCCCCTCCGGGACAGCGGCCGATTCTGTCTTGCATCCGTCGGGCGTACCGCAAGGTCCCAGGTATAGCATCGAGCTGAATCGACCGCTATAATAATGAGGCAGCGAGCGGTGTGCCGAGCCCGCGGTCGTGTGGGCGACGGGCCAGACGGTCTCGAAGGGGCGGCGCATTGCGGGCGTGGGTTTCCTGCGCGTGTGTGGGAGGGGGCTTGGCTGTCTAAGTTTTGATCCGGTCCTTGTGGCCGGCCCATGGAGAAAGAACCATGAATGGGCATTCTGTTCGCTTCGCGTTTGGCTCAGTCGCCGTGGCTTTGATGGTTTTCGGTTCGCTGCTGTGTGCTCCCGCTTATGGGCAGGCGGGCAAGCCGTTCAAGCACACGGGGCCCGGTATCGATGGGTATTGCCCGGTCAGCTATTTTTCCGGCGGCAAGCCCGTCAAGGGCAGCCCGGAACACACGGCTACCTTTATGGGGCGCCAATACTACCTTTCCAGCGCCGAAGCCAAGACCGCATTCGAGCGAGATCCGCTCAAGTATCTGCCGCAATACAGCGGGCTCTGCACGACCGCCCTGGGCGGCAGTTACGGTAACCGTTTCGCGGGCGATCCGGAGGATTATTACATCATCGAGGGCAAGCTCTACCTGTTCAGCTCCATGCGGGCGCGTAACGCGTTCGACAAGAATCCGCCTTTGTTTATCCGGCAAGGCAACGAGCGGTTTGTCGGCTTGTCCGGGTACTGCCCCGTGGCGTACCAGCGCGATCACAAGGCGATCAAGGGCGATCTGAAACTGCAGCTTCCTTACGGCGAATACGCCTACGCATTCGTGGACGAAGACGCCCGGAAGGCTTTTATCGCCGATCCGCAAAGGTACGTTCCGATGTACAACCTCTACGCCACGATGGCGATCTCGCAGAACAAACGCTACCCCGCCGACCCCAAGTACTTCCGCGTCGTCAACCAGAGAACGTACCTGTTCTGGGATGAGGCCGCACGAGAGCAGTTTGACGCCGATCCTGAAGGCATCATCCGCAAAGCGGACGAAAAATGGAAGGTCCTCAAGGATATGTAGTCC
>JBHHUB010000137.1:0-10812 GCA_046753625.1 Phycisphaerae bacterium
TCAACAGTGTTGAGGCTGCCTTCTGCCGTGCCGTCTGAGCGCGTTGGCGACTCGTACTCGGGGAACGACGGTAGCTTTGACTCGAGACACCCGGTGAGATCCATCGCGAGGACCGATAGAACTGCGCGTGCGATGTCGTCGGTGCCTTTGATGATGGCGCGACCGTCGGCGAAGAGCGTCACATCCAAACCGTCCAATCGGGCTTGCAGCAGGTGCTTGTTGCTTGTGGGCGCCGCCTCGCTGGCGTCTTGAAGTTTCCTGGCCATGGCAGCCAGGTTGATCCGGGCGGGGCGCGGCGGTCGCACCTGCACGGCGTTGCGTCCACACAGGGTGAGCGAACTCGATGCATTCTGGCCGGCGAGGTAGGGGAATTGCCGTTGTTGGCAGCAGGGGCAGGAGGTTTCGATTGCGGCTTGCACATCCATTCCGACGATGCGCGGCGTCCATGCGTCGATGTGCATGAGCTTGCGGTTGATCTGGTCCTGCTGCCCGGTGAGCAGCTTGATCGCCTCGACCGCTTGGAACGCCGCCACGAGATTCACCGTCATCGCCAGTACGCCGGCCGTATCGCAGGTCGGGTTCATCTCGGGCGGCGGCGCCGATTCAAACACGCAGCGCAGGCACGGCGTTGTTCCCGGAACGATCGTCAGGCAAAGCCCCGTCGCCCCGACGGCCGCGCCGTAGACCCACGGGCGATTCGTTTTCACGGCCAGATCGTTGATCAGGTAGCGCGTCTCGAAATTGTCGGTTCCATCCAGAAGCAGATCCATCCCCTCGGCCAGTGACTCGATGTTGGCGTGGTTGACGTCGACGACACGCGGCTCGACGGAAATCGTCGAATTGATGCGGCCCAGCTTGTCGGCGGCGGCGATGGCTTTGGGTAGCTGCGCGGCAACGTCGTGCTCGTCGAAAAGCACCTGACGCTGCAAGTTGTTGAGCTCTATGAAATCGCGATCACAGATGCGCAGCAGTCCGACGCCGGCACGCACGAGCGTATCGGCCACCACGGTGCCCAGCGCGCCGCAGCCGACAAGCAGCACACGAGCCGCCAGGAGTTTTTCTTGCCCCTCGCGGCCGACGCCGGCAAACAGCATCTGGCGCGCATAGCGTGCGAGCGCCTCATCCGAAGCCTTGGTGCCTTGATGGTGCGTTGCGCTCGTGTCGGAAAGGCCGCCCATGCCAGCCGGAGTAACGGGGAAACGGCTCGGCGTCAAGGTGTATCTTGCGCGTCGTCTTCGGCAAACTCTGCGAGCGCATCGTCTGCGAGTGTACCGCGTCCGGGGGGTTTTTCGGGGCTGCCCTCATCGCCGCGCGGCTTGGCTCGCGGGGCCGACACCGCGGGAGGATCGGTCGTCGGAGCGTCGCCTGATCCCGCAACCCCAAGATCGGCGAGGCTGATGGTCTCGTCCTGGACGGCGAACCGACCGCCGCGCTCCATGAGGTTCTTCTTCTGCTTCTTCTGGGGCATTTCAACGAGATCGGTCTGAATGCGCGCCGCATCGCTCGACGGACCGACGCCGAACACGGATGAATCCTCACCGAGCCCGGGACCGAAAACCTCGCCGAGCGCGTCAAGCTGGTCCACTTGCGCGTTGCTGCGGCACAGCCTCGCGGCCTCGCAAAACGCCTGGCCGTTGCGGATGCCCGTCGTTGTGAAAAAGATGCCGCAGATGACGATGATGACGTTTTGCAGGGCGCCTCCGCCGTCGATGAGCATCAAGACCCCCGTGACAACGAGCACCGCGCCGACTGCCATGGAAACGACCGCATCGGCCAGCAGCGCGAACCCATGACCGATCGACGACCAGATCGCGACGATCACCATGGCGATGCCGCCGATGCGTAGCGCATAGACCAACCACAGGTTGGCCTTGGAGAAAAGAGTGTCGCCTTCCGGCATGCCGTATGCGAAAAACCCGAACAGAATGAGCAGCCCGGCGGTGATGGCCGCGGGCTGCATGTTGCTACGCACGCGCTCTTCGAGGTCAGCGATTGAGCGGAATTGATTCATGACACCATGTCCCCAACGTGTCGGCTCATTCCAAAAACCGGTTCCAACAGAAAACTTGACTTCCCTGGTGCGCTGGTTCGCGATTCCCCCGGCCATGACCACGACGCGCGGCCGAGTTCGTCGTATCTACCTGGAAAACACGGCATCAGGGCATCTCGAATGTGTGATCTTTCCAACGAATTGTCAAAACGGCACATGGCGCTTTTCGGATCACCAGTTCGGTGGTGCTTCCCAAGAGCATGTGCGCCACGGCGCCGCGGCCATGTGTTGCCATGACGATCAAGTCGATTTGATGCTCCCGCGCGTAGACGATGATTTCCTTGAACGGCCTTCCCGGGATGACCTCGGTGACCACCGATTGCGTTAAACTTCCCAAGTGCTCCTCGCGGAGCTGGCCCATCCGGGTCACGGCCAGTGCGTGCATTTCCTCCGGCGGGGGTCCGGCCGGGATGCTTTCCGGGCCCAGGGCGCTCCAGTATTGGTACCCGTCGTCCAGGACGTGGATGCAATGCAACTCGGCCTCAAACGATTCTGCATGGTTGATCGCGTAGGGCAACGCGGCCAGGGAGACTTCCGAGAAGTCGGTCGGAAACAGAATTCTTCTAAACGCGATTGACATGCCCAGGCCTTGTGACTTGGCACCGCATACTTCGCCTACTCAACTGTCACGCTTATAGTCTACGGCGCAGCCGTTGGCGGGTCAATGGTCGCGACCTGTCGGAGCCGGCAAAAACGTGTACAATTACGCGGCCAGGTGGTTTTTGGGCGAATCGGAAAGGGTGGACGAAAAGAAACATGGGTGTGGAGTTAACGGTATTGGTGGACGATTCGAAACCTTCGGCGCGCCGGCTTCCCCCTTGGCTTCGCCGCCCGCTGCCGTCGGGGGCGTTCACGCACACCAAGCACGTTGTGGCTCAAAGCGGCGTGGCGACCGTCTGTCAGGAGGCCCGATGCCCCAATCTGACGGAATGCTGGTCGCGGCGCCATGCGACCTTCATGGTGCTCGGAGAACGTTGTACACGGCGCTGTCACTTCTGCGCGGTGGAAACGGCCAAACCCGATCCGGTGTTGCCCGATGAACCCGCCCGGCTGGCCGATGCGGTCGCCGAGCTGAATCTAAGGCACGTCGTCGTGACCGCGGTCGCGCGGGATGACCTGCCCGACGAAGGGGCTGGACATTTTGCCCACTGCGTCCAAAACATCAACGCGCGATGTCCCGGGACGACCGTCGAGGTGCTCCCGGCGGATTTCCACGGACGCCGGGCGTGCATCGCGACGCTCGTTGCCGCCGGTCCCCACCTGTACAATCACAACCTCGAAACGGTCGACCGCCTGACGCTGGCGGTTCGGCCGGCGGGGCGGTATCGCCGTTCGCTCGGCGTGCTCAAGACCGTCAAAGAGCTTGATCCGAAGATGATTACCAAGTCGGGGCTGATGGTGGGATTGGGCGAGTCGACCAAAGAACTCAAGCAGTCGCTTGTGGATTTGCGATCGGTCGGCTGTGACGTGCTGACCGTCGGGCAATACCTTCAGCCGACCCTCGACCATCATTTTCCCGTGCAAAAGTTCTATCACCCCGATGAGTTTAACGAGATCGGTGAATACGCGCGCGGGCTGGGTTTCTTGAGTGTTGCGGTGGGACCGTTCGTTCGGTCCAGTTACAACGCCGACGAAGTGTTCGCCGAAAGCCGCCGCCGGCTTGGCAAGGTTGAGTCAGCGTGATGGTCGATTCCTCCAAGAATGCGGATGACACGCCTGTGCCGGGCCGTATCGCCAAGTGGGCCGCGGGGAAATTCATGGTGTTCGACGGCCTCGACGGCTGCGGCAAATCGACGCAGGCCGCGCGCTTCGCGGCATCCCTGGCCGGAGCAGGGCTTGACGTGGTTACCTGCCGCGATCCGGGTGGAACCGAAATCGGAGACCGGATTCGCTCCGTCCTTTTGGACTACGATCTTGCAACGATGGACGTAACGTGCGAGGCGCTGCTGTTCATGGCATCCCGGGCTCAGTTGCTGGCCGAGGTCATCGGCCCGGCCGTGGCGGCGGGAAAAACAGTGGTTTGCGACCGGTTCGTGACTTCGACGTGTGCTTATCAGGGCGCGGCCGGGTTCGATCCCGCCAGGGTGATCGAATTGGCCACATTCGTGATCGGCGATCGCTGGCCGGATGTGACGGTCTTGCTGGATTTGGCCGTGGAAGAGGGCTTCGCGCGGATAGGTCGCAAGCCGCATCATGCGGGCAAGCGACGCACGAAATCGGCCGGAGCCGCGGGCGGCGGCATGTTGTTTGCCGACGCCGCGCCCGACGCCATGGAAGCGCGATCCACGGACTTTCACCGGCGCGTGCGCGATCTTTTTCTCGGCGTCGGGGACTACTACCCGCGTCCGGTGCTGACGGTGGACGGGCGAGGCGACGTGTCGGCGGTGCAGGGGCGCGTGTTGGAGGCGATTGCCGATGTTGTGTGACAAGGTCAAGCATCAGGATGGCGCACAGCGGCAGCTTGAGCGCGCGCTGGCGCAAGCCCGCGTACCGCATAGCTACCTTTTTCACGGTCCCGAAGGTGTCGGCAAGGAGACGCTGGCGCTGGCGTTTGCCGCAGCGTTACTCGAGCACAACGGCCCTGGTTCGATCGAAAACCACCCGGATGTTCACCTGATTTACCGGGAGCTGCTGCGATTTCATTCCGATTCAGAGATTCGCAAGCAAACAGCCCGTGAGCTCAGCGTTCACGTGGTTCGACAGTTCATCGTGGAACGCGCAGACCTGACCTCCATGCACGGAAAGGGGAAGGTTTTTCTAATCCGCGAGGCCCATCTGATGAATATTCAGGCGCAAAACGCCCTGCTGAAGTCGTTGGAGGAGCCGTCGGACAAGACGTTTTTCGTGCTGCTGGCCAGCCGATTGGATCGGCTGCTTGCGACCACGCTTTCACGCTGCCAGGTGGTTTCCTTTGATTCGCTTCCAACGGACTTCGTGCGGACAAAGTTGGCCGAACTGCGCCCTACGTTGGGCAAGGAGGAGCTCGACTGGTGTTCGATTTCGGCCGACGGCCGCATCGGCGTTGCCGTGCGGCTCGCGGAAGATGAGCTGTTCGCCCCGGCGATGCGCGTGGTCGAAGCGTTGATCGGCTTGGATCGGCGATCGTCGGGGGCGGTGGCCAAGCTGTGGTTGGAAGAAGCGAAAGGAGTCGGTTCGCGTTTCCGCAATCGCGCCAAGGAGATCACAGACGTCGAAGCACTTCGGCGCGGCTTGAAAGAGATGTTCCGTTTCGCTGCCGATTGGTACGCGGATTGGCTTCGCTGTGGAGAAACTGATTTGCCGCTTATTTATTCGCGATTTGAGGCCAGGACGCGCGGTTTCTTCAATGCGGTCGGCGTGCGACCGTGCGCGTCGGCGATCGCCCGACTTGCGCGAGCCGAGCGTCACCTGGATAACAACGCCAATCCACAACTCGCGGTCGAGGATCTGATCAACGACCTGGCGCGCGTGGCAACGGGGAGACCCGTCGCGCTGGTTTAGATGAGCGTGGCCCCTCCTTCGGCGGTGGGTGGTCCACTTCCTTGGGGTGGCCTACCTCCCTTGGGTGCCCCACCTCCTTTGGAGGTGGGGGAGCCGATGATGGTGGCCGACTGAAGCCAGCCCTTGCCGCCGATCCAAGCCTTTGTGTGCTTTCGTCCGTGCCGAGCGGACTTCAAATCCTAGAGTGCGCGAGCTTCGTAGGACAGGGGGTTGCTTCGTTGCGGGGTCCGCCAATGCGGAACACACAACGGAGCGTTCTCCTGCCACGCCCCATCGCGGACCTTGATAGCCATCCCCAACCTCGTTGGCAGGTGAACGCCCCGCCTTGGGGGCGGGGCAACCACCTGCCCTACGGCTCTAGGGTGCGCGGTATCATCGTCTCCCCCACGTCCAATAGGACATGGGGCACCCGCCTTCACGCTTCACCCGCCGACTAGATGACAGGGCGTGTCGGATTTGTAGGTTCGGCCGTAGCCGGTTACGATCGCTTAGCATCGGTGATGTCGCGGCGGTGGAAATGCCGCGATGAAATACCTGGAGGCGACCTGAATGCCTGGAGGTCCGCCTGAGATGCCGAGCGGAGAAGCATGGCCAACCGGAATCAAGACCAGAATCAATTGAGGGCGAACCGGCGAGCGAAGCGCGATGCGCTGCGGGAACTAGGCATCAACCCGTACGGCGGTCGCTTTGCCGACGTGGTGTCGACCGACGGGGTACGCGAGCAGACGGTCGGGTTGGCGCTTGAAGCGGGGCAAAAGAGCGAGCGACGGGTCCGCGTGGCGGGGCGGGTTGCGCTCCTGCGGGTCATGGGCAAGCTCGCGTTTGCCACCATTCGCGATGCCGCGGGTACGATTCAGTTGGGGTTAAGCAGGGCGGATTTGGGCGATGCTTGGCCCGTGCTTAAGAAAATCGAGCTGGGCGACATCATCGGCGCCGAGGGCATCATCGGTCGGACCAAGACCGGCGAACTGACCGTGTGGGTCGATACGCTGACGGTGCTCTGCAAAGCGGTCTTGCCGCCGCCGGAAAAGTGGCATGGGCTGACGGACGTCGATCTTCGCTACCGCAGGCGGTACGTCGATTTGTTCGTCAATCCCCAGGTGCGCGACGTGTTCAAGCGGCGCAGCGCGATCATCCAATCGATTCGGGCGGTGCTGACGGCGCATGAGTATTGCGAAGTGGAAACGCCGGTGCTGCAGCCGATGTACGGTGGGGCGGCCGCCCGTCCGTTTACCACGCACCACAACACGTTGGATATGAAATTGTTCTTGCGCATCAGCCCCGAGCTCTACCTCAAGCGCTTGCTGGTGGGCGGCATGGAGCGGGTGTTTGAGATTTCGCGCAACTTCCGCAACGAGGGAATCAGCACGAAACACAACCCCGAGTTCACCATGATCGAGTTGTACGAGGCCTATGGCGACTACAACGTCATGATGGAGCGGGTCGAGCAGATGGTGGCCGCGGGTTTTGAGGTCGCCACGAAGAACAGCGTGCCGGCAACGTGTGATGCGATCACCAAGGAATGTGCCCGCCTGTCCGAGCAACAGGGTACGGAGGCGGCTGAGAAATACGCCAAGCAGCAACATCTGGAGGCCTATCGGGCGGCCCGAGCCGGGATCGACGCGGGCAAGCTTACGGGCGTCTACGATGGTACCGTGCTGGATTTCACTCCGCCCTGGCCCCGCAGGAAATATGCCGAACTGCTTGAAGAATATGCCGGCGTGTCGATGAAGGACATCGGCGGCGTGCGGGAGAAAGCCGCCACGCTGGGGATCGATCAGAAGATCATGGCCGACGCCGTCGTGGTCAACGCCGTGTTCGAGGCGACCGTGGAGCACCGCCTGGTTCAGCCGACGTTCGTGTACGATTATCCTGCCGCGATTTGCCCGCTAACCCGCCGCGACGCTGATGATCCTTCGATCGCGCTGAGGTTTGAGGCGTTTGTAAGCGGGATGGAGCTGGGCAACGCGTACACGGAGCTCAACGATCCTCAGGTACAGGAGGACAACTTTCGACAATCGCTTGCGGGCGAAGGTGATGAAACCATGGCCGTAATGGACGAGGATTTCATAACGGCTTTGGAGTACGGCATGCCGCCGGCCGGTGGCTTGGGTGTGGGCATCGATCGTCTGGTCATGCTTCTGACGGATTGCCCGAGCATCCGGGATGTGATTCTTTTTCCGTTGCAACGCCCCCAATCGAAGGGGGACGAAGAGTAACCCCGGTCGCGCGACGGCGATTCAATCTTTGCTGAGTTAACGGCCTATGTACAAATGGTTTCTCGCCTGGCGATATCTTCACACCAAGCTGATCGCGTTTTTCGGCGTGGCCGCCGTCATGCTTTGCGTGGCGATGGTGCTGGTGGTGATGAGCGTCATGGGGGGGTTCCTCGACACGATCAAATCACGGTCGCGCGGGCTTCACAGCGAGTTGGTGTTGGAAGGCGGTTCGCTTCAGGGGTTTCCCTACTACGAGGAGTTTGCCGCGTACTTGGCTGAGCATGAAGGGGGCATCGTCGAGCTCTGCACACCGACCATCTACAGCTACGGGCTTTTTCGCGTGCCCGCGACGGATTGGACCAAGCCCTCGCGCGTGATCGGGATCCGGTTGGATGAATACGTCCAGGTCAATTCCTTCAAGAAGGGGTTGCACTACGAGCATTATTTCCCCGGCACGACCCGGCTGGACAAGCAGGGCATAGCGGTAGTCGGCGTGGATGAGGAGACCGGGAAGCCTACGTTGCCCGAGCCGCTTCAGGAGGCCAACGCTCGATGGCGGGCTACGGAGACCGATCCGGAGAAAATCGCCGAATTTGATGCGGCTCCGTATGAAATCGCCGCCCGGCCGAGCGTGGTGCCGAGTTACACGGGCTTCCGTGGTTTTCAGGCGGACTTCGGCGAGCCGTCGATCGACGGACCCCAGCGCAGCGGCATCATCGTCGGTTGTGATTTGATGAACATCCGGCGTCCCGATGGTAAGTTTGATCGACCGGTGGTCCGCGGCGCGCCGGTGGCGTTGGCGCTGCTTCCGCTGACACAAAGCGGCAATATGACAGGGGAAGCGCCGATCAAACTGGCCCTGCGCTACGTGGACGATTCCACCACGGGCATCTACGAAATCGATACCCTGTGCGTTTATGTCGATTTCGACATGCTTCAAGCCAAGTTGGGTATGGATCCGCAACCTCGGGCGGATGGTACGGTGACGCACGCGCGGACCAATCAACTGCTGATCGGGCTTCGCGAAGGCGTGGATCTTGACGAGGGGCGAGCCCGCGTCGCCGCGGCATTTGATGAATTCCGTGCATCCCTGGGGCCGGGGCTCACGTTTGAGGACATCCAGCAACTCAACCGGACCGAGGTGCTCACCTGGGAAGACATCCAAAGGTCGTTGATTGCAGCCGTCGAGAAGGAAAAAATCCTGGTCACCCTGCTTTTTGGCTTGATCAGCATGGTGGCCATTGTTCTGGTGGGATGCATCTTTTACATGATTGTGGAGAAAAAAACCCGCGACATCGGGATTCTCAAATCGCTGGGTGCATCCTCACACGGCATCGAGGCACTGTTTATGATCTACGCTGCCGCCGTGGGCGTGGCCGGATCCGTGCTCGGGTGTCTGCTGGGCAGTGTGTTTGTCTGGAACATCAACACGATTCAAGACATGCTGGCGGATATGAATCCGGCACTGCGCGTCTGGAGCGCCGACGTCTACTCGTTCGATCGGATTCCCGAACTGGTGAAAGGTCCGGATGTAATGTGGATCGCGGTGGTGGCCGTGTTGGCTTCGGTCTTGGGATCGGTGATCCCGGCCATTTTGGCCGGTCGCGTCTGGCCGGTTTCGGCGCTGCGTTATGAGTAACTCCATTCTGGTCGCCAAGAATCTGCACAAGACCTACACGATGGGCCGGGCGGTGGTACGCGTTCTGCGTGGGGCCAGTATTTCCGTGGATCGGGGCGAGTTCGTCGCGATCAACGGGGCGAGCGGGTCGGGCAAGAGCACGTTTCTGCACATTCTCGGCGCGTTGGACATGCCCGACCGGGGCACCGTGGCGTTTCGAGGGGACGATTTGTTCGCGCTGAGCCGTTCGGATCGGATGCGCTACTGCAATCGCGAAGTGGGCTTCGTTTTCCAGTTCTATCATCTGCTGCCGGAGCTGTCGGCGTTGGAAAACATCCTGATCGCCCGGTTGATCACTCATTCGGTGTGGGCGTGGCGGGGGGCTCGTCGCCAGGCCCGACGTGATGCGGAGGAAATCCTCGAGCGGGTGGGGCTGTCGGGACGGGCCAAACACCGCCCCAACGAGTTATCGGGCGGAGAGCGCCAGCGTGTTGCGATTGCGCGCGCCCTGGTAAACGGTCCGGCGCTCTTGCTCGCCGACGAGCCTACGGGTAACCTGGACGCGGCGATCGGCGGCGAAATCCTGAAGCTCCTAACGGGGCTGAATCAGGGCGGGCAGACGATCGTCATGGTCACGCATGATCCGAAAGTCGCTTCCCGCGCTCATCGGCGCACGCACCTCATCGAAGGCGTATTGCGGGAAGGGGATGGCGTTGCTGGACGGAAGCGGGTCGACGCTTCCAATATCAAGGAGGTGACATCTTGAACACGGTACCGATTGAGGCTCAATGTATGGCAGATAATCCTTATGCCCCGCGCGATGATTTGATGGTGTGGTTTGGTCGGGAAATCGTACCGGTTTCCGAGGCGAGGCTATGCGTGTTCGACCACGGTTTGCTCTACGGGGACGGCGTGTTTGAAGGCATCCGCATCTACAACGGCGCCATCTTCAAGGAAAAAGAGCATGTGCAGCGGTTGTTCCAGTCCGCTAAAGCGATTCGACTCGAGATTCCTATGACGCCCAAGGAGGTCATCCGCGCGATGCGCGAAACCATGGCCGCCAACGGGATTACCGGCGACGGCTACGTCCGCGCGGTGGTGACCCGCGGCGTGGGGTCGTTGGGAATCTCAGTCCAGCACACGGCCCGCCCCACGCTGATTGTCATCGCCGACAGGATATCGCTTTATCCGCCCGAAGTATACGAACGCGGCTTGCGCTGTGTGGTGGCGAGCATCATGCGCAACCACCCGAACAGCACCAGCCCGCGCATTAAGTCGTTGAACTATCTCAACAACGTCATGGCCAAACTCGAGGCGCGCGACGCCGGCGCCGACGAGGCGATCATGCTCAACGTATATGGTCGCGTGTGTGAGTGCACCGGCGACAATATCTTTCTCGTCCGTGATGGCCGAATTGCCACGCCGCCGGCCAGCGAGGGGATTCT
>JBHHUB010000138.1:0-10776 GCA_046753625.1 Phycisphaerae bacterium
CACAAGGTACCCAGACCTACCCTCTTCCACGTAGTCCGCCGGTCCGCCGCAGCGCGTCGCCACAACAGGACAACGACACGCCGCAGCTTCCAGCCCCGGCATCCCGAATCCTTCAGTATGCGAAGAGAGCAGCCAGCAATCAGTTTTCCTATAGGCAGCCGCTATGGCCGCATCGTCTGGGCGATAAAGCACGTCAATATTGGCAAGGCGCCGAAACGAGCGCGGCAAGGGATGGGGTGTAAGTACCACAATACGAAGTTCCGGGATGTGCCGGCGGACAAGGTGCAGCGCCCAAAATGCCTCTTCCCCGCCTTTGATTGGATTGGCGCTGTACATGAGACCGACCGTCGGCGTCGATCGCTTTCCGCGCGGCGGAGCCCCGAAAACGCCCCAATCCAAGCCATTGGGCACAAGCACCGCATTCGGATCGCCGTACTCGTCTTTCATCAAACGCTGAAGCCACGTGGATATGACGAGCTTCTGAGCCGGCATTCGATAAGTCGCTCTAACGCGCTCCGGGTCGCCGCCATGAAGCTCATAACCACGGACAAAGTAGGCCTTGATCCCCTTCTCGCTAGGCCAGTCCTTGATCCACTCCATCGTCTCCCACCAAGTGGCAATCGTGACATCGGCGTCGGGAACGTCGCCCGCTTGGATCGGACAGTGACCCACCGGCAAGAGCCGAGCCGTGGATTGCTCTAGATGATGCCTTTGCTTCCCCCAACTGAACCATTCAGACGTAGCGTGGCGAATCATCCGTCGTGGTCGCCACGGCGGAGGCCAGCGCGTCGCGACATCCGCGTAGGCAATGGTCACCTCGTGCCCACGCCGCACCATCGCCTCGGCGATCAAACGGTTCGATTTGATTCCTCCCGACATACCCCCGCAAGGATACACCCAGTTGATTCGTAACTGCTTCAGATTCACTTGCCCGCTTGCAATTCAGCTCGCTGCGCTACTCGACATTCGGTTCGCTTCTCAGCACCTAGCAATCCGGGCACCCTAATCCCGAATTCCTCTCCCCACCAGCCGTCGCGGCCCCCGATCCATACAGCTTCCATGCCGTTTGAATCGCTACCACGCATGCCTGCCCCGCGCCTAATATCCCCGCATCGCACAGGTCAACACCCGCCACGACTCCAACGAAAACGGAGCCAAGCGTACGGTTCTCAGCGCGTGCTTGCGAGCCGTCTTGACATGCCCGCTGCCAAGCGCCCACCACACCCAATTTCGAAGGCGCTCCGCTTCGCAGAGACTCTTTCGCCCCCTCAGCGGCGGCAACGCTTCCAGCGGAAGCCCGCGTCGCTCATAGGCCTCCCGCAGCGCCGCCTGACCCTTCGCATCCTGCTCTTGCGTTCGCGTGGCACAGACACTCGCCGAGTGCATTCGGTACGAAAGGAGCGCTTCCTTCAGATTCGCCAGACGACCGACTTCCGCCAAGCGGAGAAAAAGATCCCTATCCTCGCAAGGCTCGAACTCGCTACGGTACCCGCCGACTTGAAGTAACGCCCGCCCCCGAAACATGGTACTCGGATGAGCAAGCACCCCCCGCAGCCCGGCCAACAGCGCAGCGTCGATCTCCTCATGCGTTTCTAGAACATCCGGCTCGGAAAGCGGCTGACCGTCCGGATCCATCACCAGATAGCCGGAACCCAAGGCCACGCATTCTTCATGTGCCTCAAAAAAAGCGATCTGGCGAGCAAACCGCTCCGACAGCGAAATGTCATCGGCATCCATCCGAGCGATGAACTCACTACGAGCCAAAGCCAACATCTCATTAAGCGCAACGACATACCCGGTGTTCGGCCGACTGATTAGCCGAATGCGGCTATCCTGTTTCGCATAGCGCTTCAGGATCGAATGCGACCCGTCAGTCGAACCATCGTCCGTGATGATGAACTCGAAGTCCGCAAACGTCTGCGCAAGGATGCTCTCCACCGCCTCGGCGACGTACCGCTCGGCGTTGTAGACCGGCATTAGGACGGAGATTGTCGGATGCTTGAATGTGTTCATCCGATGCTATGCGAAGTTCTACGTTTCCAGCCAAGGCCTGGGTGTCCACCGGGTCGGCCGAATCCACACGAGGCTTTCAGCGTTGCCGGCTATTCGCCATTCACCAGATGAGACTAGCTCTCCTACGAATTTCGATACACCCTGCCACGTGGCTGCATCGTGAAATGCCACTACAGCATCACGAGCAAGCCAATCGCGCATCTTCTGAAAATCGCTACTTACGGCTTCGTACGAATGATCCGCATCAATGAACGCCAACTGAACCGGTCCACGTATATCGCCGTAAACCAATTCCTCACTTCTCTTTCGAACGGCCGTTATAAACGTGGAGATTCCTGCAGTATTCTTGCGGAACTCTGAAAACGTGTCCCTTGTGCCATCTGGCATTGTCTCATTGTGCCATGTGTCCACACAGTACAGATGGCCGCCCATTTTGCTGAGCCCCGCCGCCAGATAGCAAGAAGATGCACCAAGGTGTGAACCTATTTCTAGTCCTACTGAGCCGGGTGGACACTCCAAAGCCACCTGGAACAGCGCGACAAGTTCCGATTCGCTCGTGTATGACGGAATCTGCGCAACGTTCTTGAGACCAACAGACCGTAGATAGCGGCGCACAATCCTACCCGATCGTTTCTTCGCCGTAGAGCCGCCTCGGAAGAACATCCGAGCGAGCGAGCGCTGGAGGATCCCGTCAATTCTTGGTTCCCTTAGTATACTACCCGGGGAGCGCTGGTCGGCGGTTGTCCGAGGAACACCTTCGTCGATCGACATACTTGCCGGCTTGGAAACGTCCATCTAATCTTTAATCATTCCCGCGTGCGTACCACTCTTGCAGGCACGCCCACTACAACCGAGTTTGCTGGTACGGAATCCCGCACAACGGATCCGGCCCCGATTACCGAACCCCGCGAAATACGAGTACCGTCAAGAATGCGAGCACCCGCCCCTACCCAAACATCCTCCTCAATTTCGATTCCCATGCGTGTTTCGCCCTGTCCGCGTATCGCGTGTGTATTGTCTGCAAACACATGATTCGCTGGAATAATAACAGTATGTGCGGCGACCATTGTATCTCGACCGATGGTTAGCCCACCGTGCCCGTATATGACAGAATAGGGGCCGACAAATACGTTGGCCCCGAGATCGATTGTGCCGCCATACGTCGCTAGAATCACACCGTCGCAAATCTCCACATTCTCGCCAATCCGAATCGTTCCCCCACCGTTGGAATACAATCGTGCGGTCGGAGCCACTCTTGCAGTTTCATGTATACAAATGTTGGCGTTGGCGCGCGCATGGTCCCAATGTCCCGGCCCATCCGAGGCATTAACAAATCTAATGAGAGCGCATCTAATCCAAGATGTTAGCCGTCTCATCAGCGACTGGGTTCCAATAGAGGGCCTGTCACATCGAAGTGCCAATCCGCATCAATGTAGACGAGGCCCATATGCGAGATCGGAGACTTGCCAGTCCCGTACACATCTGCAGAGTGAACCGTAAACTGTGCGATGCCTGTTAGCGTATCAATATCGTCAAGCCCGTCCCCTAGCCAGATGTCGGCGGAATACCGTCCCGGTAACAGCCGGAGGTTATGCAGCCTCGCAAGTATGCGTCCTGAGTTGCACGGTCCGGAAGCGTTGAATTCCGTCATTCTCGTATTGACGCCTGCGATAATGCCCTGGGTTGGATGATTAAGCACCACACCCATTACCGGGGCGCGAAGGGACTCCCGCTTCTTGCAGGAAAAGGCCATTTCGAAAACGATCGTCGCTCCCATCGAAAAATCATGGCTAGGGTCGCCGTTTCCAGTGAGCGTACGGACATGGTCAATATAGTCGAAGTACCCTGGTGGTCGGTGTGATGCTACAGAGACTTCTCGAGAGTTTGGTAAACGGTGAGACGGAAGGATAAAGCGCTCGATACATTCCTTAGGATCACCATCTGCGACGATCGTACCCTTCTCGATTAGCACAACGCGCCCACAAAGGTGTGTAATCGCCGCCATATTATGGCTCACAAAAAGAACCGTCCGCCCGCCCGTAGCCACATCCTTCATCTTCCCAACGCACTTCCGTTGAAACTCCGCGTCCCCAACCGCCAGCACTTCATCCACGATCAAAATGTCCGGCTCCAGATGCGCGGCCACCGCGAACGCCAGGCGCACGTACATCCCGCTGCTGTAGCGCTTCACCGGCGTGTCCAGGAACTTCTCCGTTTCGGCGAAGGCGACGATCTCGTCGAACTTGCGGTCGATCTCCGCCTTCTTCATGCCAAGGATCGCGCCGTTGAGATAAATGTTCTCGCGACCGGTCAGCTCCGGGTGAAAACCCGTGCCCACCTCGAGCAAGCTCGCCACCCGGCCCCGCAGCTCGACCCGGCCACTCGTCGGCTCAGTGATCCGGCTGAGAATCTTGAGCAGCGTGGTCTTGCCCGCCCCGTTGCGACCGATAATACCCACAACCTCGCCCGGCTGAACGTCGAAAGACACATCCTTCAGTGCCCAGATCGTGTCGGCGCCGTTGGTATTTTCGCGCAGTCCGCGCAGCCGTCGAAAGGGCGCGGCCGCAAGCCCAGAGAGCACCTCGCGAAAGTTCTGATTTGCCTGCTCCCGCAGGCCGATCTTGTACCGCTTGCCCAGATTTTCTACGCGTATGGCCGGTGACATGATAAGGTAGGGTTCCTCAGGCGATGTCAGCGAAACGCCGCTCGGTCTTGCGGAAGTAGAACAATCCAAACACAAGCAGCAACGATGAAACGACCACGGAAATCCCCAGCGTCGTAAAGTTCCACGGCCGGCCCAAAATGGCCGCGCGATAGCCGTCAATGATGCCGGCCATCGGGTTCAAGGCCAGAATCCAGTGATACTCTTTCGGAACGATGCTGACCGGATAGACCACCGGGCTGAGGTACATGAGCGCCTGAATCATAAAGGGCACGATGTACTTAACGTCGCGATAAGCCACGGTCAGCGCGGCCAGCGTATAGGAAAAACCCATCGCGGCCATTACGGTGAGCATCACCAGAAGCGGCACAAACACGATCTGCCAACTCGGCACGATGCCGTACGCAAACAGTATCACCGCGTAAACGACGAAGGAAATGGCGAAATCGACCAGGCCCGCGCCGATGCTGGCCGTGGGCACAAACAGCCGCGGCAGGTAAATTTTGGTAAGCAAGTGCTGCTGGTTGACCAGGCTCTGCCCGCCCTGCGTAACGCTGCCCGCAAAAAACGTCCAAGGCAGCAGCCCCGCGTAGCAGAAGACGGCGTAGGGCAGGCCGTCAGAAGGGATATTGGCAAACTTGCCGAAGATCAGCGTGAAAACGACCATGCTGAAGACGGGCTGAAGCACAGCCCACGCCACGCCGAGCACGGTCTGCTTGTAGCGGACCTTGACATCGCGCCACGTCAAGAAGTAAAGCAGCTCGCGGAATCCCCACAGCTCTTTCCAGTCAATGGGAATCCACCCGCGTCGCGGCTCGATCACCATCAGCGGCGGCGCAGCTTGGCAAAGCACAGCACTGCCGTTGCCGTCTTGCATACTGCGATTTTCAGGCTTGAAACTCATATCGATAATGGGATGCGCAGCATGAAGCGGTTTGTGGCGCTTATGCTCCGGCGTCCGTTCGAGCCCGTCGGATCGGACAAGCCGGAGAAACGCAGGTCCCTGCCCGGCTCATCCCGACAGTTGCGCGGCCTGTTTCGAGTCATCGTCTGGATCGGGCCCGCTGTAGGCATACTCGGAGGCATACTCGGAGGCATACGTGCGACTAAACTGATCAGTGACCAGAACACTACCCAACAACCTCCCGCCCGCAGCGCTGAGATCGGCATAGGCCTGAACCAATCCGGCACGTCGGCAGTGAGACGCTCGCAGAACCATGATCGTCCCATCCGCCTGAGCGGCCAGAATCCGCGCGTCCGCTACGGGCAAGACGGGCGGGCTATCCAACACGATATACTTGTACGAGCGTTTCCACCGTTTCAGGCACGAGCCGAACAGCCCATTCGCCAGCAACTCGGGATCGAAATCTGCTCCACGATCACCGTTTTGCAGCTTCCCGTCACGAGCGGGCAGCACGTCCAGATTCGGCGCCACCCCTTTCAATATCGCCGTAGCGTCGCCGTTGCGACGCGTAAGAATGCCCTCTAGCCCCGGGCTGTCCTTGAGATCCAAGACATTCCGGAAGGTTGGCTTGCGCAGGTCCGCCTCCACCAACAGAGTCTTCTTACCAAGTTGTGCCAGGCTGTTGGCAAGGCCGATTGCCACCGTGGTCTTGCCCGCGCTCCCGTTGGAACTGGTAACCAGCACCACGCGATCCTTCGAGCTGTCCAACCGGCGAAGCAACGCGGTACGGACCATTCTCAGGCCTTCCACCAGTAGCCGGGGCAAGGGTTTCGTGCAATCCGGAGCGTGGGGCAACCGCGGCAATTGACCAAGGAACGGGGCCTGCACCAACCGCTGCACCTCGCCAACCTCGAAGATTTTCGGGTTCACGTTGCCCTTGACGACCGCCGCTCCCAGCCCGGCCATCACAGAGACGCAGATCGACATGATCATGTACAGCAGGCGCCGATCACGGTCCGGCCGCGAGGGAACCGTCGCCCGCGACTGCACGCTTACGCGACCCGGTGCGCTTGCCTCCATCTCTCGCGCTTCCTTCCGGTCCAGGATGCGTTCCAGAAGGCGTCGGCTGCGGGCGATTAATCCATCCATATCGATAATGTCCGCCGCACTGATGGCTCTGTCTCGTTGCTCCTTGATCCTGACATCCAGCAATTCGAGTTCCTTCTCCTGCCTTCGAAGCAGCGCGGCTGAAGCGGCGGGCCGCTCACTGCCCGTGAAATCCGCTATGCCCAATTCCGATTCACGGTCGATTTCCTGTTCACGTTCCCGAAGTCGCCGATCGGCAAAGGTCAACGCCGCTTCAAGCTTACGCACATCCGGATGAGATTCGCCCAAGGTGTTGGCTGCCTGTTTCAGTTCGAACTGCGCGCTCGACGACGCAGCATTCAGGCTTCGCCAAGCGGCATCCGTTGCATATCGTTGCTCCGGAGCCTGCGGTGCAACGTCTTCGCTTTCTGCATCGGCGCGATTCGCTTCGGTCAAACGGCCCACCTCCCAAGCCGTGAGGTCACGTGCCACCTCCAAGTCGCCGCGCAAGGATTCAAGCCTGGCAAGTTCCTCGATTTCGCTGGGGCCAAGAAAACTAGGCAGCGAGACTCGCCTCTTTTCAAGCCCGCTAATCTTTGTTTCGAGTTCGGCTTTCTTCTCTTTCAATTCTGAAAGCAGCCAGAGTTCCACGCGCGCCACGTCATTCTTGTAGTAGTCCTCGTACACTTCCACAGTGGAATTGACGATCAGGGCCGCAGTACGCGCGTCGTGGGCCACCATCGACACACGGATCAACTCGCCCCGCCCAGGCCTCGAAACGATCAATTCCTTCGTAAGACGCTCCAACGGATCAGGCCCGGGACGCCCGATCCAACTCTTGAGCCGGTCGGTAAGCGAAAGCGGCCCCGGCTCCGAGTACCAGGCGGTTCGCTGAACAGCCTTTTTTTCGAGCACTCTTTGCAGCACGGTAGGGCTCGCAATAATGGCCATCTGCGTCTCCACAAACGACCCATATAGGCTGTTGCCGGTACGCGTGTTCTCCTCCGTCTCGAAGATGATTCGCGACACCACTGGTGCCACATGAACCGAGGCTGTCGCCTTAAAGGTTGGCTTTACAGTCAGGAAGACGAGCGGAACAGTCACCACGCTCAGCGCGAGAGAAATCCCCAGCACCAACCACTTCGACCTCAGAATCACCGCCGCCGAGATAGGCGCACCAGCCACGGCATCGGCACTATCTTCACCCGGAAAAGCTCCGACGAAGTCCGTCGCATACCGCGTCACCGGAGCGGCTGCCAACTCACGGGGATCGGGCGGGGTAGTTGCTTGTGACGCCATTACAAGGTCTTCAATGTTGGGAGAGCATGCAGACTGCAAGAGACGACTTGCGCCCTGCAAGAGGCGGCTTCTGCACCGCAAATGACGGCTGCTTGCAGGCTGGAAAACTCCCGGTTGCGTGAGGAATTCCGCCTCACATAGTCATGAAATGATCGGCAACGTAAGGAGGGTCGCGCAGACTCCGTCCCCGTCAGGAGCGCACCAATAACCGCGCAACCCATTGAAAAGAAACAACTTACGGCCCGACCGCATTCCCGACTCGGCAATCCCGAGGCGCTAGCCAACGCACGACGCCGCCATTGTATCCGGACGGACCGCCTGATTCAAGGAAAAAATCCTCAAGACTTCTACCAACGCACAAGTCGTAAGCACCCTGTCCATATAGGCTTACAACATCAAACGATGCAAGCGATCATGTCCCATCCCAGTTGAAGGTTTGATGGCGACCCGTGGTTTCACAGGCTATACGGCCTTTCATTCTTGAGCTACTTCGTCGCCTTCCGGCCGCCTATCGAAGTAGCGTCGAGACATGGCGCGGCAAGTTGAGCCTACCTGTTTCCGCCCCTTTCGCCTGGCAGTGCCTCAATACTAAGCGCTCGGTGAAATGCATCTTGTAATCATCTTCCTCAATCTGGCATGATGCCTACATGGGTGATGCATGATGCGCAAACACGTACACGATAGGCTCGGCTTGATTGCCGAGCTCGAATCCAGCGGCCTAAGCCGGGCGGAATTCTGCCGGCGACTGAAGCAACACAACAATGTCGAAGTGGATTTCGCGGTGGTCGCAGTCCGCGGTCACCTCAGAAACGGTGACCGGGGACAAGTCGCAGGCCGCTCGCAAAGCCGGACGCGGACGATCCGCCGGCGGATCGGGCAAAGACTCGCCGCCGACCGGTCAGCGCCCCCATAGCGCTCAATACCCATCACCGTTTACCCCAGTCGGCGGATACTGGAATCTACCCCCCCCCTCATGTCAAGGAAAAAATCCGGAATTGGCGAGATTTTTTTTCGGAGACCGACCATCAAGTCAAATCGCCGCGCGGGTCCGCGCTGCCGGCTGGCGCCTCACTGCATGAGTACGCGCACCTTAACTGCTTGCCGAGCGGTAGTGGCGCAGGGCGAATCGAAACACGGCCGTCGATGCGGCCAGGAGCACGAAGGCGATGAGGATGATGTAGCCGACCATGGCCGGTTCAAAGGTGCGCACCATGACGTTGGCGGGGAGGTTGGAGACCATCAGCACGGGAATGACGTAGACCAGCGCGAAGAACAGATATCCACCGGCGAAGCGGCGGTAGATGTCGGCCGGGTAGCGTGCCAGGCTGACGGCATAGAACCAGAGATGATCCACGCCGGTGCCTCGGATGAGCCAGACGCTGGTGATGGCGAACATGAAGAGCAACGAATAGAGGATCATCACGCCCGCGCCGATCAGCGCGACAAAGATCGCGCACTTGGCCGCGGTGACCGAGGCCGCCTGGTCCCATGCGCCGTACACGCACATGGCCGCGCCGACCGGTACGTTGGCCAGCGAGGCGTAGTCGATCCGCTCCAGGCTGAGCAGGAACTGCGTATTGACCGGTTTGACGAGCACGAAATCCATGTCCCCGGTCCGCACGAGCAGGCTGACGCGCCAGCAGTTGCCGAAGAAGAACGTCTCGAAGATGCTGACCACGATCATGTGCGTGCCGAGGAGAAAGACGTATTGGTCCTGCGACCAGCCGCGCACGTCGGTGGTCTGGGTGAAGATCACGCCGACGAAGATCAGCAACATGCCGAGCCAGAGGACGTGGCCGACCATCTGGACCACGAAATGCCCGCGGAAGGTCATCTCGCGGATGAGGCTGTTGAGCAGGAATCGATGAAGTATGCGGGCGTGTCTCGCGATCACGGAGCTACCCTCCAAATGCGGCGTAACGGCGCAGGCCGAGGCGCCACACGAGGCGCGTCGACAAAACCAGCACCGCCACCCACACGGCTTGAATGGTGATGATGTTGAGCGCCTCGGCCGTGCCGACTTTTTGCAGCAGGATCAGCGTCGGGTAATAGGTCTCGTAGGCGAAGGGGAGCATGGTGACGACGCGCTGGACGCCTTCGGGCAGCAGGCTCAGCGGGAACATGTGCCCGCTCAAAAAATACTGCGCGCCCATGAACAGGTTCAGAAAGCTTGCCACTTCCAAAAACCAGAATCCCAGCAGCCCGAGCAGCGTGCTA
Source organism: Phycisphaerae bacterium (assembly GCA_046753625.1). Classification (GTDB taxonomy): domain Bacteria; phylum Planctomycetota; class Phycisphaerae; order UBA1845; family UBA1845; genus JADFOB01. The sequence continues at coordinate 10,182 of JBHHUB010000138.1, forward strand.
ACGGCGAACCCCATGAGGAAGGCGAGCGAACAGGTGGCCAGCGCCAGCAAAAGCTGCCCCAGGTCCGGCCAGCCGGGCAGGTAGCTCCGGCAAAGCCAGAAGATCAGGGCGTAGGGCAACGCGGCCATCAGGAAGTAGACGAGCTTGTGCGCGACGCGGAGCGTGATGGTGTAGGTCAAATAGTCGATCGGCTGCAGCAGGTATTTGCGAAGCTCTCCCTCGCGGATGTCGGTGGCGATGCCGGACGCAAGCCGGGGCATGGAGCCGAACGCCCGCGTGATCATGATCAGCAGGTAGTAGCTGACCATTTGGCCGTACGCCAGACCTCCGACCCGTTCCGCTCCGGCGCCGGTGTAGATGGCGTCCCAGAGGAGGATCGTTGTGATGATCGGGATGAAGCGCAGAAACGTGGCGATGAAAAAATCGGCGCGATAGACCAGCCGTTCGGAGAGCGCGACCTTGAAGACGATCCAGTACTTACGCACCGGCCGGCTCCTGCTCGAGCTGGGTGAGATCGTCTTCATCAGCCGGCTCGCGAAACACGTCCGCGATGACCTCCTCGATCGGTGGGTCTTCGATGGTGATGTCTTCGATG
>JBHHUB010000139.1:0-10674 GCA_046753625.1 Phycisphaerae bacterium
CCATCCACAGCGGAGGGCCGCTGTACTACGTGGACTACTGCAATCGCAAGCCGTCGTATGTGTAGAACTTCCAGTCCGCTGGCCGGGCGGTTGTGTTTGCGTATCGGCCGCATGGCTGAGTCTGTTGTAACCTTATGTTGCGAATGTGGTTATGTGTTGATCGGGTCGCTGGGTATGGCGGGTAGGGGTGCCTGGTTGTGGCGCAGAACACGCTCTATCCTTCATGGTTTCGGGCGTTTCACGTGATCTTCGGGTTCGAGTTGTAGCGGAAAGAGGGGGCGTTTCGGGCGGTGACGTCCGAAAATAGAACTGTCCGAGTGGAAACCACGAATGCCCAGTTTTTCGTACAAGGCGGTGAATGACAGTGGGACACCGGTTACCGGTGTGCTGACGGCGGAGAACTATCAGGTAGCGCTGCGCATGTTGGAGGAGCAGGCGCTCTTCCCGGTCAAGGTGAGCGAGGGGATCAGCGACGGGGCGTTTGGCGGCTCGTCGCAGCATCGCGTCAAGCTGGCTCAGTTGACCACCTTCTACAGTCAACTGGCGGACCTCTTGCGTGCGGGCGTTCCGATGTTGCGCTCGCTCGACGTGCTTTCAAGGCAGGCGACGGGCGGTTCGCTGTCGCAGATCGTCAAGGAGCTGCGCGAGGATGTGGCCGGCGGCATGTCTCTGGGGGACGCCATGGTCAAGCATCCCCGGGCGTTTTCTCATCTGGACGCCTCCATGGTGCGGGCCGGTGAGCAAGGTGGGTTTCTAGAGGACGTGCTGGAACGAATCGCCATCTTTACCGAAAAGCAGGACGAATTGAGGAACAAGGTCGTCGGGGCCATGATCTACCCGTCTATTCTTGTCATCGCCGGCGGCGGCGTGGTCTTGCTGCTGATGCTGTTCGTGGTTCCCAAGCTGCGCGACCAACTGCGGCCCGAAACGTTCAACTTTCTGACCGTCGCGGTGTTCGGGGCGTGCGACTTGCTGATGAATCATTATGTGGCGATCCTCGCGGTGGTCGTTGCGTTGATCCTGGGGATCCGGCTGTGGATGCAGACGGAGCAGGGGCAACTGCTGTTTGATCGGTTCAAACTCAGGGCTCCATTGCTGGGTAAGATCCTCACGATGGTGGCGATTTGCCGGTTCTGCCGCATCCTGGGCACCATGTTGCACAACGGCGTGCCGATTCTGCAGGCGCTGAAGATTGCCAAGGATTCCGCCGGAAACCAGATTCTGGTGGATCTGATTGATCGAGCGGGCGAGAGCGTTCGAAAAGGTGCGCCGCTTTCCGATCCGCTTCGCGAAAGCGGCCTGTTTCCGCTGGCGGTGGTGGATATGATCGCAGTGGCCGAAGAGGGCAACAATCTGGAAACCGTCCTGGTGCAGATCGCCGATACCAACGAAGCACGCACCGCGCGGACCGTGGATCTGGCCGTGCGTATACTTGAACCGATTCTGCTGGTCATCATGGCCTTGGCCGTGTTTTGCATCGCCCTCGGGCTGCTGTTACCGATTCTTACGATGGGGGCGGCGATGCCGTGATCCGAGGGACGTAATCTGTGGTAGAATGAATGAGTCGTATGGAATTTGCGTCGCGTGGGTGTCGTGGTTGCGACCTGAAGAGCACCTTGCGATCGCGCGATGAGTCGCGCGGGATGACAACATAGGAGAAGTGACATGCAACGAACGAGAAAGCAACGCAAGGCGTTTACGCTGATCGAAGTCCTTTTGGTGGCCGGGATTCTCGCGGTGCTGGCGGCCTTTGCGATTCCCAGCCTGATGGGGACGGCCAACAAGGCAAAGATCGACATCGCCAGAGCGGCGATTGGCCCCAACGGCCCCATCGCCAAGGCTCTGGACAGTTACACATGGGCCATGGGGACGTTTCCTGAGACGGACGACGGTCTCGAGGCACTCATGCAGACCAAGGATGAAGCGGGCGATGATCGGTACGACGGTCCCTATTTGAAAAACGACAAGATCGCCGATCCGTGGAACAACCCCTACGAGTACAAATCGCCGGGCGACGTCCACGAGGACGGCTATGATCTGTGGTCCCGTGGTCCCGACGGCATCGACGACGAGGGCAAGGAAGGTAGCGACGACATCAAGAACTGGGCCGAAAAGTAGGCGCAGCGCTAGCGCATTGGAACCGTTCACCCATTCTTGAGTGATGGTTTCGTTTCTACCGGTTTGGGATCGTCACCCTCCGCGACCGACGCTTATCCCGGCCCCTACCCCGCGGCACAACGTGGTGGTGGCCGGGATTTGTTTTCGGACCCAGCCGAGGGGGCTTTCCGAGTAAGGGCGCTCTGGTTATCCGGACGGACCGCAGCCCAAGCAGCGGATGGATGGACGCGATGGCAGCCAAGATGTCGATTTGGAATTCGTCCCGATACCCTGTTGGGCGAGTAGGTCGCCGTTCATCGACGCCGCCCGAGAAGTGCCCGCACAGCCCCATTGCGCACCCCCATCGGTCGGCCTATACGCTGGTGGAAATCATGTTGGCGATCGCGATTCTGGTGGCGATTGCGGGGTTTGTCGTCCCCAATTTTGTGGTTGATCTCGAGCGGCTGAAACTCCCCGGGTCCGCGCGGCGCATGCGGTCCCTGGTGGCGATGGTACAGGCCAACGCCGCTTTTGACGGCGTTCGCTATCGGATTCGCTTCCCCATGGAGGAGGAGGCCGACGAATTCGAGGATCCGAACCAGCCCATCGTCGAACGCGAGGAGGATGCGGTCTTGCAGCCGCACGTTTTCACGCGTGTAACCGCGCCGTGGGCTGTGGGTACTATTGTTTCGGATGGGATTCGCTGCGCGGAGGTTCGCATGGGGCGTCCCACGATTGAGTTGATCCGCGAGTTGGAGAACCGAGACCAAATTGAAGAGGCACTGAAAGAGGCGTTTCAGGACTTCGATCCGTTACGGCCCCCTGTTGTGATCGACCCGGATGGTACTTCGGACTGGGTGACATTTGTCGTGACCAATGCGCCGGCCGACGTGCCCCCGGAGGATCTGGCCGATTCCGAGGAGTATTCGACCATCGAGGTCATCGTAGACGGACTTACCGGCAGCGCCTGGTTGCAGCGTCCGCTCTATGCTGAGGAGTTGGACCTCTTCGAGGAGCAGGGCTGGCCGATCGTGTTGAGGCGCGATTTCCTTGATCCGCGGGTCTTGACGGAAGACGACGTATTGGAGCTGCACAACATCCCGATCGACGGGGCAACGCAGTAGTCGTTGACGGCAACGAGCGGTGCCTCATTGCGCGGGTCTTGTGAGGATGGGGGGGGGGGAATCCATCAGATGCGGGGGGTGCGAGTCGTTTTGGAGCCAGTGGTGACCGACGGGACGCGAGCAACAGATGTTCTATCACGGTGTCCCGGCGTGCCGGTGCGCGGGCATCGCGTTGCGGGCTACGTGCTGCTGGAGACGGTCCTTGCGACCGGGCTGCTCATTGTCGGGTTGGCCGTCTTGGGTGCGCAGTTTCAGGACGGGGTCAGGACGGTCCATAAGATGGAGCGTCAATCCAAAGCGTTGATGCTTGCGGACTCGCTTCTGGCGAAGTTGAGCCTCGGGCTCGTTGATTATGAATCCGCGGACGACGTGCAGGAGGAGGAGTTCGGGCCCCGGTATCCCAGCTACGGTTGGCGCATGACCTTGGATGAAACGGGCACGCCCGATCTGATTCAACTCAAGCAGGAGATTCTCTATTTTCCCAGGGAAACGGATGACGAAGACTTTGATTTTGAACAGGCCGAGGTGCTGCATACGGCGTACACCTTGCGCCAAGTGCCCCGAAAGGTGAACCTGCAGGACGCCTTCGGCATTCCCGACGACGAGTTCGAGGAACTCAGCACGAAGCTCGAGGCGATCGGCATTCCGGAGCTTGATCCGACAGACTTTGACTTCAGCGTGCTGGGTGGCGACAAGATGTCGTTTGACGACATCGTCACTGCCCTGCCGGTGTTGTTGGAAGCGTTCGGGCTTGATCCGGAGCAGTTTGCCTCGCAGCTTCCACCCGAATACCGCGATCTGATCGAAGGGCTCCTGCGGGGCGATGAGGAAGCGGACCCGAATCAGCTCATAGGCGGCGACACCGGCGGAAATACCGGCGGGGGACGTCCGTGATGTTTCTTGCGCGCAACCATCCGAGAGCCCGTGGGGTCACCTTGCTGGAAATGGCGCTGGCGATGGGGTTGCTGGTGACGGTGACCTCGCTGACCTATTGGTTTTATTCGACCGCGCTGGCTACGCGTGAGACGGAGACGGAAACCGCCCGAAAGTTGCGCCTGATTCGGGTTACCCTTCGCCAGTTAGCGGATGAAATCCGGCAGGTGAGCGTGATTTCCAATGATGGTCGGGTCGGCATTTTGGGGGAACCGGAGCGGATCTGGCTTTCCACCTTGCGCGTGCCGACGCGCAGTATGGTTCCTCAGGCATCCAGCTCGATAGATTACAAACACCAGGGCCAAACGGACTTGATCAAGGTGGAATACGGCATCGCGCGGCATCCGGACATTACCCATGAGGACGGGTATGAGCTGCCTCTGGGGATGACGCGGATCGAAATCCCCGTGCCGCGTAAGGATAGTGCGCAAACCGGTAAGGCGTTTGAGGGCCGGTCAGGCAAGGAGCTGGGTGGCTTGGACGCTGCCTCCGTGGTGGAACAAGGGGCCGAGGCGGAGGAGGCCGCGTTATTCGGGGATGAGGATCAAGGCGATCCCGTCAGTCTCGGGCCGGACATCAACTGGCAAGAGCTCTACGCCCCGGAGATCAAGTTCCTGCGATTCTGCTATTTCGATGGGACAACGTGGTGGAACGACTGGCACGTTACGGGCGAGAATCCACTGCCGCAGTTGGTGCAGATCACGGTCGGGTTTGAGGGGGGACCCCCGTTCGGTGAAGGACTCGACAGCAAGGAAGACGAGCAGTTCTGCGATTGCATGAACGAGGATCCGGCGGATTGCGAGCCGCTTCCGCAGGACCGGTTTTCTACGATTGTGCGGGTCGTGCAAGCGGATTCGTTGTTCCGTTCGCGTGTTTCCCGCGAAACGCAGGCGGTCATGGAGGAACTCACCGGCGGCCAGGGCGATGCGGAGGACACGCAACCATGATCGCTAAGCACGGGAACCACCACCGGGGCTTCATCCTTCCGGTTGTGCTCTTCATTTTGCTGATTGTGGGGCTGCTATCGGCGATGTTCGCGTTTCGCGTGAACGCGGATCTCGCGGCGGTTCGTGCCGCCTCCCTTCGGATGCAGACGCGGCTGGCGGCCGAGGCCGGTATCGAGCGGGCCAAGCTGCTCCTGATGACGCAGCGCCACGAGATGTCGAGCTGGTACGACAACCCCGACGAACTCCATCGGATCATTGTTTGGGCCGCCGACGGAGACGCCAATCAGTGGGGTACCAACAGCGAGGAGCTGGACGAGGGGTCCATGGTCTACCGCTTCAGCCTCGTAGCGGACGACCTCACCGACGATGAAGACTTGGTGCGCTTCGGCTTGACGGATGAATCCTCCAAACTCAACTTGAACCTGGCCACCGAGCGGCAGCTCACCAAGCTCGTGGCCGCGGCCGTGGGGGATGATTTGGAGGTCGATCAGGCGGAAATCGTCGCGGCCATCCTGGATTGGCGCGACGCGGACTCGAAATCGCGCAGTGGGCTCAGTGAAACCGAGGCGGTGTACTACGCCAAGCTCGACAAGCCCTACGCCATCAAGAACGGTCCTTTCGACACGGTGGAGGAGTTGCTGCTGGTCAAGGGCATCACGCCGCAGATTCTGTATGGAGAGGATGCGGATCGCAATGGGTTGCTGACGGAGAACGAAGATGATGGCGACGCCTCTTTTCCGTTGGATAACGAGGACGGCATTCTGGACGGTGGCCTGTATCCCTATTTGACGGTCAACAGCTACGAGGACAACGTGAGCAACGACAATCGTCCGCGGATTTATCTGTTCGGCGATCAGACCGTGGTGCGCGAGCAACTCACGGAGGTTTTTGAGGACGAGCCTGAGGTCGTAAATTTCATCTTGAATTTTGTGGCGGGCTCGCGTGGTGCGGCTCGGGGGCAACGGGGCGGCGCGAACGGTTCGCGGGACGGCGGTGCGCAGCCGACCGGGGGGGCGGGTACCAATGCTGACAACGGCGGGGTTGATACCGGCGCCCCAGGTGTTGGTACTGGTAATGCCGAACCGGATAAGTCGGACTCGCGTCGCCAGCGTCGACCGCAGCGGGGCAACCAGCTACAGCAAAACGGCGATGCCACCATTGGGGCGGGCGACGCGGCGGAATCAGGCAACGGCGATTCGCCGCCCGATGGCACTGCGAGTCAGGATGCAGCCGCTGGTGCGCAAGAAGAAACGGGTGATGCCCGGAACACAACCGGTCCGATTTCAACTCCAGTGTCGTTGCTGCTGCCGCGTGACCCGAGTGGCTCGCTGACCACCGGTCCGGTGAAGCTCGAGCATCTGGCTCGGCTGTTGGATCGCACGACGGTGATCGGGCCGGATCAGCCACGGCTGGAAGGCTTGATCAACGTCAATACGGCGCCGCGGCGCGTGCTCGAGTTGATCGAAGGGCTCAGCGACGATCAGATAAACCGGATCCTCGAGGTGCGGCAGACACTTGACGACGAGTCACTGGCCACGTTTGCATGGCTGGCGGTCGAGGAGGTCGTCGATTTGGAGACGTTGGAGCGAATCGCCCCGGCGATCACGGCGCGCGGGCAACAATTTACGATTGAATCGCTGGGTTATGCCGACCACGTTGGGATGGTGACGCGGTTGCAAGTGATGGTGGATATGGCCGGTCCGATTGCGCAGACGATTTACTACCGGGATGTTTCCTACCTCGGTGGTGGTTTTCCCATTCGCGAACAAGACTTGGAGCGTGTACGTGGCAGGTAGGGGACGCAACAGGGAACTGCTGGCGTTGGATTGGGATACGCGCACGCTGCGCGTCGTCTATGCGCGGGTGGGCAATAAGGGCGTGACGATCGACCGGCTGCTTTCGGTGAAGATTCCGCCGGAGGTCGATGTGCTTGATGCCCAGCAGATGGGCCGGCACATTCGGCGCGTGCTCGATGAGGAGGGCATTCAAGCCACGTACGCACTGGTCGACATACCTCGCGACCAGACGATCCTGAAGACCCTGCGGCTTCCTGTGATTTCGCCGGACGAATTGCCCGGGATGGTGTCGATTCAAATCGCCAAGGAGTTGCCGTTTCCGGTGGCTGAGGCTGCGATTGATTTTGCCTGCGAGCCGGTCGGCGACAGCGACGACGCTGCCACCGCGGATGTTTTGGTGGCCGCGGTGCAGAGCGAGGTGATCGCCCACTATACGGCGACGTTTGAGGCGGCGGGGTTGAAGCTCGAGCGCGTGGGGCTGCGTCCGTACGCGGGCAAGGTGGCGGTGTGTATGCTTTTGCGTCATGCGTTGCCTCAGCGGGTCTTGTTCCTGGATGTCAGCCCGACCCTTACGGAGATCAACGTGCTGCGTGGCGGCGCGTTGGCGTTTTCCCGCGCGGCTTCGGTGATGATCCCGGAGCTCAAGGACGCGAATCAGCCTTCGCTGACGATTAGCTATGAAGGGGATTCGGCCGGCGAGGAGGATGGCGCGGAGGATGCGGAGGGCGCCGGGTCGGGCGTGGGAAGCGGACTGGGTCTCGGTGGCGCGTTGTCGGTGGATGCGGCGGTGCGGTCGCTGAGTATGGAGGTGACGCGGTCGATCGAGGCGTATCGTGCGCTGGATGCGGACGGCACGATCGATCATGTCGTTATCGGTGGGGACCTGGGCTTGGAGGAGGCGCTGGCGGAATCGCTTCAGGCGAGCCTGAATGTTACCACGGAGCTCTACAATCCCGCCTCGACGTTCGGTTGGGAGCCGGACGACGGCGCCGGTGCGTCGGCGTTTTCCGCGTCGCTGGGCTTGGTGCTGGGGCACGCCGACGAAGGGTTGCTTCACTTTAATTTCTTGCAACCGAAGAAGACGGTGACGCAGGCACAAAGGCGGCTCAAAAAGGCGCCGATGATCGCGGCGGTGGTGGCGCTGTTTGCGATCGCGACCGTGGCCTTCGCCATCAAGATCACGGATGGGGATCGTGCCCGTCGTGCCACGCTGGTTAAGGAGATCGAGTCGCTGCAGTCGCGCGTTAAGGAAAACAAGCGGTTCTTGAAATTCATGAAGCGCATCTATGCCTTCGAAGATCAGCTTGTCTGGGTGGATGTTATAGATGACACCATAAAGACACTTCCATCTCATGAGGAGCTTTACCTGGAGCGGATCGACGCGGATCAGAAAAACGGCATCGTTAAGTTGCGTACGTTGGGCAAGCAATCGGACACGGCACTGAATGCCATCGACGCACTGCAAGCGTTTCGCCGTGAAGGCAAGACGCTTCCGCGGTTCGAGGCGCACATGGGATCGCAAAAGGAAGACGAGCAGGCACTCTACCCATATGCGCAGGAGATCAGGATTACCGTGCTCAATGACGGAAAGCCGCATCGAAAGCGGAAAGGAAAGCGGAACTAGCCGGCGCGTCCTTTCCCGGCGAAAGGCTCGATGGAGTTTCTTGTGGATCAACGTTCCAAAATGTTGACGTTGGCCTTCGCGGTCGTTTTTGGGGGCGGGCTGGTTTCGTCCGTCATCTATCCGCGTTGGATCAAGCCGCTGGTGACGATCAAGGACGCCATCGTGCGGCTCGAAAAACAGCGAGATGCGTTGGCGGAGGATCAGCGCCGCGTCGACCAGGAAGTGCGCGCGTTTCGCGGCTTTGTGAACCGGGTTGGTGCGCTGGACATCAGGCGGGTCGAAAACGAAATCCGCGCCAGACTCAATGAGATGCTCGCCGAGCACAAGCTGGAAAATGTTAGCGTGACACCCAACACGCCGCGAACGATCAAGAAGATCGGCACGCAGGAAATGACCTTGACTGTTAAGGCGGAAGGCAGCCTCGAATCGGCCATCAAGCTCATGCGCGATATCGCGGAGCTGCCGCATCTGGTGCGCGTTTTGAACACGACGATTCAGCCGGTCTCCGGAGGTCGGCGCAAGACGCGCGGCAAGAAGAAAGAGGAACGCGTCACCCTTACCGTGCCTTTGCTAATCATGGCGCTGCCGCAGCAGCGGCTGGCCGGTCGCATCGAGAAGGATGATATCGAGCAGCCCGAGGTGTTTGTCCGCCATGAGAATCGGGATTACTCGTCCATCTGGACGCGGACGCCGTTTACGCCGTACATCGTTTATCCGCCCCTGAAGGTCACGATCAAGGAGCCCAACATCAAGGTGCAGGAGACGAAGCGCTGCAACCTTGAGGCTGTGGCGACGGGCGGCGACGGCGATTACGAATTCGTCTGGACGCCGAGCGGCGGAATCGACAAGCCTACCGCACGGCGCGTCCGCGTGGATACCAAGTCGACGGGCAAGCGTAGCTACACGGTGACGGTAACGGACGGTCAGGGGGAAGTCGCGAAGGCGACGGCCAACTTGGAAATCACGGCCAAGCCCAAACCGAGGCAAGTGGCGACAACGAATCGAAAACCTCCCCCCCCCCCGCCGCCGCCGCCGGCCGGTGCGCCGCGCTGGGAGAACGGCCGGGACTTGCAGCTCTGCATGGCGCTGTTGAATCGAAGCGGATCGGAGCGGCACAGCGAAATCATGGTGCACAACAATAAATCGGGCGAGACGACCTACTACACCATCGGTGATGAATTCGACGCGGGAACGCTGGTCTACGTTCATCCCACCGGAGCGCTGGTACGCCGCGAGGTGGACAAGCAAGACAAGTATTTCGTCTATCCCCTCGGTGCCGCGCTGACGGAAGACCTGGCCAGTGAGGCCGCTGTAGACTACCCCAAGTTGCAGGCGAGCGCGAATTGGTTTGCCCAGCAGGACCAGGAGCGGCAGGCGGCGGCCGCGGCGAACGCTCCGAAGTCGGATGCGCCGGGCGGGAGCGATGCCTCCGGAACCAAGCATTCAGGCAAGCCGGAAACCCCCGCGGGCGGATCAGCCCAGCCGGACACCCAACCACCGGCATCCCGCAAGCCGACCGCCGCTGATGCTCCAAGACCCGCGAAGGCGGCTGAAGCAGGGGCCGTACCGCCCGTTTCGCCCGGTGCGGACGAGGACGCGGCGGCGATCCGGCCGGATCGGGCTCAACCGCTGCCCGGCCAGGGTGTACACAGTACGGGCGCGGCGGGAGCCCAAACGGGTGGTGTGGACAAGGCAGGCGCATCCGGGAAGCCGGCGACCCGTGCCGCCCCGGTGAGCGGGGGGCAGAGTCCCGCCGGTACACCGCACAAAGCAAGTGTTCCACCAGGCCATTCCCCAGGAACGGGGACACCGAAGGCGACGAAGACGGCCAACCCTCGGTCGGGTCGGCTGAATCGGTCGAGGCGCAATCGCGGCACCGCAACGAGACGGTATCGACCCACCGGGCCCAAAGCTCGGAAGAAGGACTGAGTGAAATCGATGAACGACAACGCGCAACCATCGCGGCACTTGCGACCCGTTTCGGGGCTCGTGGATCGTGCGACAGGAGTACGCACTGTGTTTTCGCACTGCTTGTTAAGGTACGGGACGGCAACAGCCATCGCGCGATGGGGTCTTGCTCGCTCAATCGGCGCGGTGCGGCTGCTGGCCGCGGTGATGCTGGTGGCCGGATTCTGTTCGAGCGCAGGGGCTGC
>JBHHUB010000140.1:0-10668 GCA_046753625.1 Phycisphaerae bacterium
GTACCAGATCATGATCGCCTTCATGACCCCCAAGCCGCCCATCTCATAGCTCCCCCGGTTGACCAAATACCAGTCGTCACCCTCCCATCGAATGTCTTCCGTGCTGTGAGAGGCCAGTTCCTCTTCGAGCATCGCCATCCGGCCGGTTCCCGTCCCCTCCCAATGCCCTACAAATCTGTTGAGCATGTCCAGTTCGGCCGGACGTTGGGGCCGCTCGTCCCTCATCTGCTCGATCGACATTTTCGGCATGCAACCGACGAGCAGAACCGGCAACCCAAAGACAGCAAGCCGCTTAACCAAACATATCATCATCTGAGAATCCTCCATTCTGGTGAGAAGACTTGGCCACGCACGGAGCATACAGCCCCGCCGGTCAGCGGACAAGCGTGATGCGTTTTCGGGCGCCGACGGGGTGCGTGCCAGAATCGGCGGCGGGCACGCTTCAGAGCGCCTTTCAGAGCAGCGTTCAGAGCACCGGGCGCAAGCCCGGTGACATCCTGTCGCGGGCGGTCCGCAGGCTAGAGCATTCTCTATCTTTGTGTACCGGCGCCGAAAGCCCCTCGATTCGGCGACTATCCTGAGCCGCGGGCTTTAGCCCGCGCGGCCGTGCGAGTTTGCCCGACAACCACTACACGAACGATGCGACCGCCCTGGCGCCTTCGGCGCTGAGTCGGCGCACCCATCCCGTCGGAAGGGTCACGGACCCGCGCCGATGAGCGTGCAATGCAGAGGCGGCGCAATTAGAGACGGCTTGCCTGAGGAGCGTTTTTTGTTCGCCGGCGCGCACCTGAGCGCAGGCAGGGTCACGTTCGCGTCTCTGAGAGATTGACCGAATGATTGGGTTTCCGGTCGTGTACGTCCCCGCGTCCGCGCCAACGCGCGATGCGCTCGGGCGATACGCCCACGACGTACGCGAACAAGCAGAGCTGGTTGTGCACCGTCGTGAGTACGACACCGTTCTCAAGCCATCGACGGGCCGACGTGGACACCGCCACCGGCGCCATTTCCACCCGGCCAAGTTTTTTCAAGAGACGAATGAACGCCACGTCCTCCATGACGGGTAGCTCGGGGAAACCACCGATGCGATCGAACACGCCGCGATCGACGAAGATGGCCTGATCGCCGTAGGGTCGGGAAAACCAACGGGAACGCGCGTTGGCCAGCGTTTCGATCATGCGGAATCGCGCGCCCGGCCGGTCAATTCCCAGCAGAAACGCGCCACCGGATACGCCGGGTTTGTTCAGCGTGTCCGAAATGTGCCGTGAGAAGCTTGGTGGAAGCAACGTGTCGGCATGCAGGAATAGCAAGGCGTCACCCGTGGCCGACCGCGCGCCCGCGCTGATCTGGCGTCCGCGACCGATTGGTGCGGCGACAACGCGAGCGCCGAGCGATCGCGCCACGTCGCGCGTGCGGTCCGTGCTTCCACCGTCGGCCACGATGGTTTCCCACACCGGTTCCTCCGCGATACGGCACAAAACGCGTCCGATCCCCTCCTCTTCGTTGCGCGCGGGGATGACGACCGAAATCCGGCGTGGGTTGTGGATCGGCGCTTGATTGTCGGAATTCACCAAACTCATGCGACGATCACCGGACGTCGGGAAAGCCCTTTCTTAAAGTCATTGCATCTCCCGTGCAATGATCGACCGTCGATTTCGGGGCGGCCGCGCGGGCTGAAGCCCGCGGCTCGGGGGGTTGCCGATGGGTTCAATCGTCGGTTCCTCTGGAGTTGGTCGATTCGTCGATGCTATTCAAACTCCAGTCATAGTTCAGCCACTCGATCCTGGGTGACTTGCTTCGATCCATTACGTCGCGCAACGGCTTCGAGTACCGTGCGGCGAATTCGAGAATGCTTCGCCCCGTTTGGCGGAAATCGTCCCCGTACCACTTGTAGAGTTTGGTCAGGTGGACCACGCCCTTGTTCGGCTCCAAACGCAACCAACGACCGTGCTCATGCACGTACCGCGCTTGTGCATCGAGTTGCTCATCAAGCCGCGCCCCCGCATAGGCTTCATTGCGAAGGGGCGGACACCCCATAGCGGCGCAGACGAGGGCGAAGTGAACCCGCGGCTCCGCGAACTTGGGCCGGATCCACTTGTGCTCGAGATCATCCAGGCTTACCAAGTCGCCGGCAATGGTCCATCGCCGCGCTTGCCACCGCTTGGCCGAAGGAATGTCCTTGATCGTTTTTGTGGGGTAGTGATCGAGAATCAGCCGCAAGGTACACGCGTTGTAGGCATTGATCAGAAAAGCCAGTTTCTCATCGCGACCAAGTCGATCGAACGGAGCATCGGCCAACGACGCGATGTACCGGTCCAGCTCCGTTGCGTCCGCCGAAAGCTTCGCATAATCAACCAGGCCATCTCCGGAAACGTACTGGTGGAGCAATTCATCCAGTACACTGTGGTCAAATATTGCGCCGGGCTTGTCGTTGCCATAGGCTTCGACCGTTTGGATCGACGGAGGGCCGAAAAAAAGCACGTCCCAATCGAAAGACACGACAGACGCCGTGACGATCCCGACGATAACGACAATACTTCCCGTGTAGCGGGCTTGGATGTTATTCACTGCGATGTACCTCACAAACGGAGTCGCCGGCCCGGCGGGCCGATTCCTCGTCGGCCCGGCCATGGCCAAGTATAGGCCAGGATCGCCAATGCTTCGACCCTATCGCCAAGCCGCCTATATGCGCGCACCCGAAGAGTTTGCGCATTTTTCGGGAATATCCGGCCCCGAACGCCGGTAGTCAACGGCGACGGATCCCGGTCAAGAACCAGAACTTCGTGTTGATGGCGTGCCGCTATGTGCATCGGGCACGCGAAGTATGGGCTCAAGGTTGCGGCCGGCGTCGACGGCTCCAACCGGTATTCAACAGAATGGAATGATTCATGGTCTTGGTTTTGATTGCGGTATGTGTTCTGGCCTTTGCCAACGGTGCCAACGACAACGCAAAGGGCGTAGCCACGCTGATCGGCGGAAGAACCTGGCCGCGCAATCGCGCTTTGACGCTCGCGTTGGTGACGACCTTCATGGGTTCGGTGGCGGCGATTTTGCTCGCGGGGGGGCTGGTGGCCAAATTCAGCGGCAAGGGCCTGATCGACGACGCGATCCTGACGTCCGCGGCATTTCCTACCTGCGTGGCCGTGGCGGCGGGGGTCACGGTCCTGCTCGCGACACGCCTAGCCATGCCTATTTCGACAACCCACGCTTTGGTCGGTGCGATAGTGGGTGTAGGGCTCGGCGCGCACGGCCTGCACGTGGCAAGCATTGTCAGCGCCTTTTTCGTGCCGCTTTTGGTGGCGCCGCTTCTGGCCATCGGATTGGCGGCCGTCGGTTACGTCATGTTGCGGTTTGTTCGTTTGCGGTTGCAGGTCAACCGGAACACCTGCGTCTGCATTGAGCGAACCTACCACCCCGTGCAAGTCGAACCCTGCGGCTCGCTGCTGGTTGCCGCCACCGGCGTGAAACTGGCCAACAGCTTCACGGTTTCGGACTGCGTGGATCGCTACGACGGACAGATCGCGGGTATCGACGCGCAGCGCGTGCTGGACACGTCGCACATCCTCAGCGCCGCGGCCATCAGCTTCGCCCGCGGACTCAACGATACGCCGAAGATCGCCGCGCTAATGATCGCCGCAGGAGGCTTTACGGCTAGCGGATCGTTGATCGGCGTCGGCATCGCGATGGCATTGGGCGGCGCACTGGCCGTCCGCCGCGTGGCCGAAACGATGAGTCACAAGGTCACGGAAATGAACGACGGTCAGGCGTTCACGGCCAACCTGGCCACAGCCGCGTGCGTCCTGGTGGCGTCGCGGTTCGGCGTCCCCGTGAGCACGACGCACGTGAGCTGCGGCAGTCTGTTCGGCATCGGCATGGTCAACGGCCAAGCCCATGTCCCCATGATCGCGAAAATCGGCCTCGCCTGGGTCACGACCCTTCCCCTGGCCGCCGCCCTCGGCTGGACGCTCTGGAAACTGCTGGCGTAGCGGACCGGGAAATCGACGCGGCGATGAGACCAATCCCGACACGCCGGCCAACCCTTCAATCAACGCTTATAGACTTGTATTTCGCGGCAACACTTGCACATAATTCACGAGCGAACGCTCTGAATGGGTGGTCGCGTGCAGGTTCGCGATACGCGCCTTTCGGGCCCTGCACAGCACTTGACGCGATGAGGCACGCCGCATCGTAGCACCGTTCGCGAACGAGCCGATCGACACTCTGCGCGCAACGCTCGATATAGGATGCGTCGCGAAACTCGGGCAGTTCATCAAAGTGCTTCTCCAGAACGCCTACGGGTCGCGTGGACTTATCAGCCTCCTCAACCAAAAGCAAGTAGCCCAGAAACGGTCGGGGTGTCTTCTGGAAGACGGACTCACGATAGGCCGTCCACAGGTCGGTAGCGCTGCCCAGCGCTTCTTCAACTCGATTGTTGTAGTTGTTCCCAAACGATGGCCCGCACAACGACTTGCATTCCACCGCGGCCAACAACGCGCTGTTGGCGATGACGAGCAAATCCCACTGCTTGGAGGGCCAGAAATAGCCTGGAATCGTTACATCTGCCCGGCCCGTACAGAACACTGCCGCCGATGGAATCCCAGCATCAACCAAGAGTTCCTTGACCAAATCAACGAATCCATCCAACTGCTTCCCACCCGTGGCGGCCGCGCGATTTCCCTGGTCACGGCGCCCCGTGGTTCTTCCCTGCAGGGAAACCTGCTGTCGGCGCGTTCGCCAGAAACGCTCCACCGCTTTGGCCACTCGGTCATTCAGTGCTTTCATGAGTCCAACGGGGCCGCGCCAAACAACCGGATTCGCCGATCGGCGAGCATGGTGGCCGTTTCGTCTTCCAATCGGCGCCTCGCCATCGCGAGATACTTGCGGTCGATCTCCACGCCAATGCTGTTTCGACCACAGCAGGCAGCCGCGACCGACGTGGTGCCCGTTCCCAGGAACGGGTCAAGCACGGTGTCGCCAAGGAAGCTGAACATCCGCACCAACCGTTCGGCTATCTCAATCGGATAGGGCGCTGGATGCTTTCGCGTGGATGCACCGGTTACGCCGGTCCAAATCTGCTGAAACCATCGCTGATGGTTGCCGGAAGAGATCAGGCTGAGCGTACGACTCGCGAGGGATGGGCTGCGATAACCGCCCGGTTTGCGCTGCATGAGGATGAACTCGATGTCGTTTTTGATTACCGCATTCGGCTCGTATGGCTTGCCGAGAAACGCGCCCCCACCCTCAACTTCATACGATGCATTCGCAATCTTCTGCCAGATGATGGGCGAAAGGTTATCGAAACCGATTCGGCGGCATGCCTCCTGGATGGAAGCATGAAGCGGCACGACCGTATGCCTTCCGTTGTTCTTGCGTCGGGAAACGCAGACATCTCCGACCACGCAAACCAATCGACCGCCGGGAACCAGTGCATCGAAGCATTTCCGCCACACGAGGTCCAACTCGTTGAGGAATTGCTCATAATCCTTGACGGCTCCCAACTGACCATCGGTGTCATTGTACTGTTTCAGCGTCCAGTAGGGCGGCGATGTGACGACGAGATGCACCGATTCTGATTCCAGGAAGGCCATTTCCCTCGCATCTCCAAGGTGCAGATCGTGGGTCGAAGGGGCGGACTGGATCGCGTTCTCGATCAGCGCCATCAGACGGGGATCGCGAGCGATCCGCGGCATGTCTCGTTGGGGATCTGCTAGCGTACGCAATTCCGGTGGAACCAACGCCTCGATGGAGCCGTTCGCCGCTACACTTGGATGCTTTGACGCGCTTTTTGCTTGCATGAGCTTCGCTCTATCCGCCCACCCGTGCCCTACACCGGCTCATCATGGCCGGCTTCAATTGATTCGAGCCTTTGGCGCAGGTCGTCGGGCAGGTGGTTTCGTTCCTGCTCGTCGATCAAGCCCAGGACGAGCATGTCTTGGATATGGGCCCGGTCGATGAATCGATACGCCTGCAACTTCATCTCGACCAAGCGCCGCAGGTCAATCACCCGACACCCGGCCATGACCTCGGAAGACTCGGAGGGGTCGGGTGCTGGATGAGCATACTCCGGTCGAATACGCTCGCCCGCAAAGACAACGTGTGCCCCCGTCCTGGGATTCGGATTCTGACGATCCACATACATCGTCACGCCGAGTACTTCGACGGGATCAAGCTCCAACGGCCGCAAAGCCGCCGTCACGCGAGGCAGATCATCGCGACGGATCAACACATCGACGTCCTTCGTTGCTCGGGTTGCGCCCTCGTCGACCGTAGCCACCCAGATGGCCACAGCGTTGCCGCCGATGATGGCGTAGTCGATCCCTGCGGCGCAGAGTGCTTCAGAAACCTCCTTCAACAAGCGCTCAACCCGGTCGACGGCCATGACATACCTGCCAAATGGTGAATCGAGGACCATGGGCGAATGGTACTCCAGACCTTCGCCCCCTCGCAAGACCCAACGCAATCGAGAAGAGGCACGCGGGTCAGTGACGGTTCCGGCGGGATGGGCACGCCGACTCAGAGCCGCTGGCGCAAGCCTGCGGACCTTCCGCGCTAGGCTGTCACCGAGCTGCGGACCTTTCACGGCGAAAGGTCACGGGGCGCGCCCGGTGCTCCACGGACCATCCGCGACAGGATGTCACCAAGCTTGCGCCTCGTGCTCTGAACGTCCACGCCGCTGCTGCTCGCCACACGATCACATTTGGTCCCAGCCCCAGATGGCCATTTGCGTCGTTTTGTCGAGGGTGTTGCGGCTGACCTTGAGCGTGAGCAGGATGCGGCCTCGGTGGTGCGCCTCGTGGGCGATGAAGTAGGACAATGTTGTGAAAAGGCCCTTCTTGAAGCCGCGGCGTTTGGGTTGCCCGTCGAGGATGCCGATCAAGAGCTGTTCGACCGCGTCGGCCGAGGCCTTCAGCGCTTGCTTCAACTGGGACTTGGTGGGCACGCAACCGGTCGGAAACTTCTCCAACCCCTCCGCGAGATCCTTCGCCCGCTTCTCAACGTTCGACACGCGAATGTTGTGCATGTGCGCCAGTTCGCCGGCCACGCCGCGACCGCCTCGGACGGACAGCGTGGCGTTCATTCCTTCGTCGGTGATCTTCTGAATCAGCAGCAGGTTGATCCGGTTGTTCGTTCGCCAGGCTTCGATGAGCTCTTTCTTCACACCGATGTTCCTATCGTTTCTATGCACCCACTCAGGTCCGCAGGCGATTGCCTGCCGACCATCTGCGGCAGGATGTCACCTGGCCTGCGCCAGGTGCTCTGAACCGCGTACCGCCGATGGGTCAAACACGCGATGCGATCCGGCTATTCGCCGTAGCGCGCCAGAATGGCTTCCTTGCTCTTGCCGAGCATGTCGTACTTCTTGCCGACTTTGGTGAATGCCTCGATCGCGCGGTCCACGTGCTGCGGCTCGTGGCCGGCCGATAGCTGCACGCGGATGCGGGCTTGGCCTTTGGCGACCACGGGGAAATAAAACCCGATCACGTAGACGCCCTCGTCGTACAAATCACGGGCCATATCCTGGGAGAGTCGGGCGTTGTAGAGCATGATCGGCACGATCGGATGGGTGCCCGGCCGGATGTCAAAACCGGCGCGGGTCATCCCCTCGCGGAAGCGTACGGTGTTGCTTTCGAGTTTGTCGCGCAACTCGGTCGTCTTGCTTAACAAATCGATCACGGCAATGGACGCCTTGACCACCACGGGCGAAACCGTGTTGCTGAACAGGTACGGCCGGGAACGCTGCCGCAACAGATCGATGATTTCCTGACGGCCAGTGGTGAACCCGCCCGAGGCCCCGCCGAGCGCCTTGCCCAAGGTCGATGTGATGATATCCACCCGGCCCATCACCCCGCAATACTCGGTCGATCCGCGACCGGTTGTGCCCATAAACCCCGTGCAGTGGCAATCGTCGACCATAACCAGCGCGTCGTGTTTGTCGGCCAGATCGCAAATCTCGTCGAGTTTGGCCACGTCGCCGTCCATGGAAAACGCACCATCCGTGGCGATCATTCGGTAGCGCGCGTCCTTGGCTTCGATCAGCTTCGCCTCAAGATCGCCCATGTCGTTGTGCGTGTAGATGTATCGCTTGGCCTTGCAAAGGCGGATGCCGTCGATGATGGACGCATGGTTGAGCGCATCGGTGATGATCGCGTCTTCCTTGCCGAGCAGCGGCTCGAACAATCCGCCGTTGGCGTCGAAGCAGGCCGCGTACAGGATGGTTTCTTCCGTGCCGAGAAACGCGCTGATCTTGCGCTCGAGCGCCTTGTGGATGTCCTGCGTGCCGCAGATAAACCGCACGCTGCTCATGCCGTAGCCGTGGGACTCGAGCGCCTCCCGCGCCGCGGCGATCACCTTCGGATGCGAGGAGAGGCCGAGGTAGTTGTTCGCACAGAAGTTGATCACATCCTTTGCGGGGCTGTCGGCGGGGTATTGCACCTTGATGTCCGCCGCCTGCGGAACCAGAATGCTCCGCTCCTCCTTGAGCAACCCGGCCTCTTGAATCGAAGCCAACTCGCGCTGAAGCGCATTTTTCATCTTGCCGTACATGCCGCACCTCCGATCACCATTGCAGGATTAGAGAAGTCGAAAGTCCAAAGTCGAAGATCTAAAGTCAAATAGCAAGCGGCTACTCCGGACCTTGGACTTTCGACCCTTTCTTTTCGTAATGTCCTTTGATCACCGAAATCAACTGCGCGTCAAGTGGCCGATAGGTGTCAGCGATCGGCAGCGAGTCCGAGTTCCGTCGCAACCTCTCGCAGTCGCCGGTCTTTCGTCAGCAGCACGACCCGGCTCAGCATCGAAGAGGCGAGCAAGTGCATGTCCACCCAGCCGATGCCACGCCCCATGAGCTCTTGCCTCTCGATCATGGAAAGCACTTCTGCGTGGGTGGCCACCTCGACGCCGGGAAGCCGTGCCAACAAGGCGAGCACTTCCGATCGATTCTTCATCGTTCCGCACGCCAACTCGCCGATGACGAACGGATGCGACGCCACGACTCCAACTTCGAGCAACGCCACCAGCTCGCTGGAACCGTAGCGGAAATGGTGAACCCAGACGGACGTGTCCACAAGCATCATCGCGTTTTTCTCGACCGGCGACGGGGTGCGGCGCGAATCTGCCGCTCGGACCGACCGAGCAAAGCCAAGCGTCGCGCGCTTTCGCGTGCGATCAAGGCCTCAAGCCCAGCGCGGACCAAGCTTGTCTTTTCCATAATGCCGCTGAGCCGAATCGCCTCTTCCAGCAGCGCGTCATCGATGTTGAGGGTAGTTCTCATATGCACAAGTATGCACTATTGATGCATATGTGTCAAGGTCCAAGGCCCAAAGTCTAAGGTTTGGAATCAGCGGGATTCCATTTCCGATCTACGACCCTTTCCTATCGTAGTGCCCTTTGATCGCGGGGATCAGGTACTTCTCAAACGCCCGATCCGCGTCATAGTCCGGAGACCAGTCCCAGTCGCGGCGGGCGGGGGCGTCATCCACGGCCCCGGGCCAGGTATCGACGATGCGCGCGCGTTGGACATCCGGCTTGAACGTGATCGTGGCATTCGGAAACGCCGCCACAGCCCGATCGCGAAGCTCAGCCGCCGTCATGCTGAACGACGTCACGTTGTAGACGCGTCGCGTCAGGCGCTCCGCCGGTGCGGCTGCCAGCCTGACCAACGATTTGATCGCATCGGGCATAACCATGAACGGCAGCCGGGTCTCCTCGGAAACAAAACAGGCGTAGGGCTCGCCCCGCGCAGCGTTGTGGATCATCTCGACGGCGTAATCGCTCGTCCCCCCGGTGGGCATCGTGACGGCGCTGATGAGGCCGGGGAAACGCACGCTGCGAAAATCGACGCCGCTGGCGACAGCCTCCGCGGCCAGTTGGCGGTAATAGAGCGTGTAATACCGACCGAGATGCTCGCAATAGGCCTTGTTGCAGCCGTACATCGTCGCGGGAAACACCCACTCCGTTTCCTTGACCGCGCCGGCGCGGGTCTTGGTCTGCACGTCGGGCAGTCCGTACACCGCGATCGAACTGGGAAAAACGAACGTCACCGGGTGACCATGCCATCGCGACTGCTCATGGGCCAACTTGAGCAGGTTCAGCGTACCATTGACGTTGACGCGGTGGGCCACTTCGGGCGTGTATTCCGCCCGCGTGCTCAGCAGGGCGGCCAGATGATAGATCGCGTGGATTTCATACTCGGTTACCAGCCGCTGCAGTAGGTTTTCATCAAGGATGTCTCCCACGATCGCGGTCGCGCACATTTCCCGGTGCTCCCGCGGCAGCTTTTTCAGGTCCAGCGCGATCACTTCTCGATCCGTCGCCTCGCGGAACCGCTCGATCAACCCATATCCGACCTCGCCACTCGCTCCGGTCAGCAACACGGCTGGTTTACGCAGCATGATTCGTTAGTCCAATGGTTCGACGACTTCCTCGTAGCCCTTCCACGCACGCGGGCGGGCGAAGTCCTTCGCGGTCAACCCGGCATTGATGGATTTTGACGATAGGTCGGGGAAGTCGGCGGTGGTGATCTCCAACCCTTCGTTCTTGGTCACAACGATCCGGCTCGGCAAGTTCACGTCGCGGCGAACGAAAAACTCCAGCTTCTCGTATTTGCGGGCCATAGTCGAACCGGGCTTGGGGCTGCAGATCAAATGGTCGGTGTCCTTCGGATCGCCTCTG
>JBHHUB010000141.1:0-10561 GCA_046753625.1 Phycisphaerae bacterium
ACTGCAAGGGCAAGATGCCCATGCCGACAAGATTGCTGCGATGGATGCGCTCGTAGCTCTGTGCGATGACCGCGCGAACGCCCAGCAGCAGCGTACCTTTGGCGGCCCAATCACGAGAGGAACCCGTTCCGTATTCCTTGCCCGCCAGGACCAGCAGCGGTGTTTTTGCTTCCTTGTAGCGCTCCGCGGCGTCGAAGATCGACATCGATACACCTGAGGGCAGGTGGATGGTCACGCCGCCTTCCGTCCCCGGCGCCAGCAGATTGTGCAAACGGATGTTGGCAAACGTGCCGCGCGTCATGACGCGATCGTTGCCCCGCCGGGAGCCGTAGCTGTTGAAGTCCGCCGGATCGACCCCGTGATCTTGAAGGTATCGCCCGGCCGGCGAATCCGGTTTGATCGCCCCCGCCGGGGAAATGTGATCCGTCGTCACCGAATCGCCCGCCATCACGAGCACGCGCGCCGCGCG
The DNA here is from genome assembly GCA_046753625.1 of Phycisphaerae bacterium. Classification (GTDB taxonomy): domain Bacteria; phylum Planctomycetota; class Phycisphaerae; order UBA1845; family UBA1845; genus JADFOB01. The sequence goes on from JBHHUB010000141.1 coordinate 470, forward strand.
AATCGGCTGGATAACGCCGGGCTCCGGCGTAAGCCCATCGAAAAACGGCGGATTCTGGACGTACGTACTCCCGTCATCCCAGGCGTAGGTATCGCCTGTGCCCGCGGCGATCCGGTTCCACGCCTCATTGCCGTCGAAGACGTTGCCGTATTGCCAGCGAAACCGCTCCGGCGTGACCGAGGCTTCCACGCTATTGGCCACCTCTTCCTGGCTCGGCCAGATGTCTCTTAGGAACACATCCTGGCCGTCGCCTCCCTTGCCCAGCGGCTCGCTGGTCAGATCGATGTCCGTCCGGCCCGCTAGGGCGAAGGCCACAACCAGAGGCGGCGATGCCAGATAGCTGGCCTTGACCTGCTGATGCACGCGCCCCTCGAAATTCCGGTTCCCGCTGATGACGGAACTGGCCACCAGCGGCCCTTCGGTCACCGCCGCGGATACCGCCTCGGGCAGCGGGCCGCTGTTGCCAATGCACGTCGTGCAGCCGTAGCCCACTGTGTGGAATCCGAGCTTATCCAAATACGGTGTCAATCCGGCGGCATCAAGATACTCGGTGACGACGCGCGAACCGGGCGCCAGACTTGTCTTGACATACGGTTGAACGGCGAGGCCCTTCTCGCACGCCTTTTTCGCAACCAGACCCGCCGCCACCATCACGGAAGGATTGGAGGTGTTGGTGCAACTGGTGATGGCCGCGATCACCACCGCTCCGTGGGTGATGGTCGCCGATGGCTGCGCGCCCGCAACTACGGCATTGCGCGCCAAGTCGGCCTCGTCCAGGGCAAAGCCCCGCTCGGCGATCGGAGCCCGCAGGGATGTAGCAAATGCCGACTTCATGTCACTGAGCAAAACCCGATCCTGCGGGCGTTTCGGACCGGCCAAGCTCGGCTCAACCGTGCCCATGTCCAGCGAAAGCGTGTCCGAAAACTCCGGTACGGGCGTCTGATCCGTACGAAACAGCCCCTGCGCTTTCGTGTAGCGCTCGACGACGTCGATCTGGGATGCATCCCGAGCCGTGCGGCGCAGGTAGCGAAGCGTTTCATCGTCGACCGGGAAAAAGCCCATGGTCGCGCCGTATTCCGGCGCCATGTTGGCCACCGTCGCCCGGTCCGCCAGGCTCATCCGGCTAAGCCCGTCGCCGTAGAACTCAACGAACTTGCCGACGACCCCCTTGCTGCGGAGCATTTGCGTAACCGTCAGCACCAGATCCGTCGCGGTCGTGCCTTCCGGCAATCTTCCCGTCAGCTCAAAGCCGACCACCTGCGGTAGAAGCATGTACACGGGCTGCCCGAGCATCACCGCCTCGGCCTCGATGCCGCCCACACCCCACGCGACCACGCCCAGGCCGTTGATCATGGTCGTGTGGCTGTCGGTACCCACGAGGCTGTCCGGCATCGCCACCGTGGCATTACCGACCTTCCGCGTCGCCACCACCGAGGCCAGGTATTCGAGATTAACCTGATGCACGATCCCCGTGGCCGGCGGCACCACGCGAAAACCGTCAAAGGCGTTCTGACCCCATCGCAGGAATTCGTACCGCTCGCCGTTGCGCTGAAACTCCCTTTCCGAGTTCAGCCGCTGGGCGTCGGGCGATCCGAACGCATCCACCTGAACCGAATGATCGATCACCAGATCGACCGGAACCAGCGGGTTAATCTTCTTGGGATCCCCCCCGAGCTGGGCCAGCGCATCCCGCATGGCCGCCAGGTCCACGACAGCCGGAACACCCGTAAAATCCTGGAGCAGCACCCGCGAAGGAACGAAGGGGACTTCCTGCGAACCCACGCGCCCCGCCTCCCAGGATGCCACCGCACGAACGTCGTCCTCGGTGATCACCTGCCCGTCCATGTTCCTCAGCACGCTTTCAAGCAGAACTTTAATCGAGAACGGCAATCGGTCGATGTTGCCGCCGAATCGGTCTCTAAGTACTTCCAGGCTAAAGATTTGCAGATCACCCAGCTTCGTGGAGAGCGTCTTGAGGCTTCCGAGTGGGTTGCTGTTTTGGTTGGCCATATTCTGTCTTCCTTAGTGCAACAGAGAGGTTCAGGTAGGTTCCGACGGCCCGGTCGGATCATACTGCTACGCGCAGGCGTCGTCAAAACCCGGTCGGAACCCCGTGGTCGGGGCAGCTGCCGGGCGGAACGCCCCCTGCTTCCGCGAAGCAGGCTACCAGGCCGGTCCTTCTAGGGCCGGTCAGAGATCCTCGGTTTCTGTCTGCGGTAGCCCGTTTCAACGGGCTGATCCAAAGCCGGAAAAGCCGGTTGAAACGGGCTGGCGATCAACGAGAGGCGGGCCTCCCGGGCGTAAAACGCCCGGGCTAACAGCCCTTCGGGAAAGACCGCTGAAGCGGTCTGCCAGATACGAGCCTCCGACGAACACCGAGCCATCACGCTACACGGTATGACTCACGAGGCCCCCGCAAGAACTGTCACGCACTCTCTTTCGGATTTGAAGTGCCAGAAGCGTTGCAAGAAGAGGCGGCGACGCTATACTCTTTGGCTCGGTCCGGTAGGAGGCCTGCCGGTGGCATCAGCCCTGTGGTATGGGCAAGGGAACAAGCGTTATTTTGGGGGCGACCGGTGGGTTGAGTATATGGCAGCGGTTGACCCGGAACTTTTGGAAAAACTGGTTTGCCCGGTATCGCATGCTCCGCTCATCCAAGTCGGCGCATGGCTTTACTCGACGGATCGGGAGACGCGGCGTCGGTATCCGATTCGAGATGGCATCCCGATCATGCTCATAGACGAGGCGGAAGAGGTGACCCTCGATGAGTTTCTGCGGATTACCGCGGGCGCCGGCGACGGTTCCAGCTAGAGGATTTTTGCGAAGGAAGACAATCAAGCATGGCACGCGATAACAAGTCGAACGCGAATACCAAACGAACCAAGTTCCGCTTTCCAGAGCGTCGTGGCAGCGATTGGAAAGGGCCGATCGTTGACTACAAGGAAGTGGAATTGCTTCGGAAGTTTATGACCGCCAGCAACAAGCTCATGTCGCGCAAACGAGCCGGCACAAACGGTCAGGAACAGAAATCCATGAAACAGGCCGTCAAGCGAGCCCGGTTCATGGCTATGCTCCCCTACGTCGGCACGTAGCACGGCGTCTTACAGGTCAGGTTTCGCGACCATCTGAGCCGCGGCTTTGATGTGACAGCGCAAGATTGTCCAAAACGATCTGAGCCGCGGGCTTCAGCCCGCGCGGCGCCCCTGTTTCCGATAGTGCCAAGCTGCTCTGAGACCGCGCAGGCTGAAGCCTGCGGCTCGGAAACGTGGTTTTAGCGCTGTCATATTAAGCCCGCGCGGTCCCCGGCCATCTCGCCCGGCCGCTACATCTGTTCCACGGTCTTAATGCCCAAGAGATTCAGTCCGAGCTTGAGCGTACGCGCCGTCAGATCGCAAAGGCGCAGCCGCGATCGGCGGAGGGACTCCGGCGTTGCGTCGACCACCCGAACGCCGATCTTCTTGTCGTAAAAACGGCTGAACGTCCTGGCCAATTCGTAGAGGTAATCCGTCAGTACGTTCGGCTTGAGGTCAGCCGCCGTGGCGTCGAGGGCTTCGGAGAATTGCAGCAGTTTCAGCCCCAACGCGATCTCCGCCGGGTGCTCCAGCGTGATGTGCGCCTGCGTACCCAGTGACGCGAAATCGACGCCGGCCTTGTGCCCGATCGAACAGATTCGGGCGTACGCATACATCATATAGGGCGCCGTGTTGCCTTCGAGTGAGCACATGGCGTCGAATTCAAACTTGTAGTCACCCTGCAACGAACGGGCCATGTCGTAGTACTTGACCGCCCCCAACCCCACCGTTTGGGCGATCACCTCAATCTGCTCCTCGGTGAATGCGCGCCGGCCGGCCTCATCCGCCGACATCTGCCGCTCGACAGTCTGCCGCGCCCGCTGCACGGCTTCATCCAGCAAATCCTTCAGTTTGACCGCCCCGCCTTCGCGCGTCTTGAATGGCTGACCATCTGCGCGAAGAATGTTGCCGAACGCGAGATGGACCAGCGCCACGTCGTCGGACACAAACCGTGCTTTGCGTGCCGCCGCAAAGACCATTTGAAAATGCTGCTTCTGGGCGATGCCCACAACGTAGATTATGCGTTTGGCTTTCAGACGTTCCACACGGTCGATAATGGTCGCCAAGTCCGACGCTGCGTAGTTGAACCCGCCGTCGGACTTGCGCACGATTACCGGGAGCGGCTCCCCATCACGTGTCTTGAAGCCGGGAAGAAACAAGCACAACGCCCCGTCGCTCTCCTGCACGAACTCGGCCCCTTCTTCGTCGCGAAGTCGCTCCAACCGCCGGACCACTTCGCCCATCAGGTCGGCGTACGCGCTTTCCCCGCGATCCTCCAGGCAAATGTCGAGGCGGTCGTAGATCTCATGGCAATGGCGCAGCGACTCATCACAAAAAGCCTTCCAGATGCGGCGTGTTGCGGGGTCACCCTGCTGCAACGCCACAACGGTCTCGCGCGATTCCTTCTTGAACGCGTCGTCGGAGTCGAACAGGGCTTTGGCTTGCACGTAGAAGGATTCCAAGTCTTTGATCACAAGCCGGTCGGGATTGTCGACGACTTCAGGGCGAACCAGTCTAAGATAAGCGACCAGCATGCCGAACTGCGTTCCCCAATCGCCGACATGGTTCTCCCGATGCACGGTATGGCCTTGGAATTCGAGCAACCGTGCGACGAAATCTCCGATAACGGTCGTGCGAAGATGGCCCACGTGCATCTCTTTGGCCAGGTTCGGGCTGGATAGATCCACCACAACCACCTCGGGGGAATCGAAGGGATCGATGCCGAGCCTGTCCTCCCGATCCGCAGGCAATGCGGGAATCGCGCCAAGGCACCGGGCCAGATAGGCGGGCTTGAGCCGAAAGTTGATGAATCCCGGACCGGCGACATGTGGCGGCTCGCACAGTTCCTCAACGTCGAGCTGTTCGATGATCGCCTCGGCGACATCCCGCGGCTTCTTCTCCAGCCGGCGCGCCAACCCCATGGCACCGTTGCATTGGTAATCGCCAAACTTGCGATCCTGGCTCGGCGCAACCAATGGATCGCCCTCGGCGCCGATGGCCGCGATGGCCGTGACCACGCGGTCGGAAAGCTCTTGTCGAATCGATTTCACGAGAAACTGTTTCCCCGAAACTGTAGACGCACATCAGCGACACCCGCTGTGGGCGTGCCCGCCGCGCGGTTTGGACCGCCATCGGCCCGCTCCACAACCAGAACCCTGCACCGGCAGGCCCACGGGCTCCGCTCAAGCGGATTCCGATCGCGCCCAATCAATCCGCGGCGCATCGCCCCACAGCAATTCCAGATCGTAGTAGTCCCGAAACGGTTTGGCAAAGATATGAAGCACGACATCCACGAAGTCGACGACGATCCAGGCAGCGGTCTCGTAGCCGCAGAAGCCGTACGGTTTTTCCCCGACCTTGCGCCCGTAGTCCACCACATGGTCCGCCACGGCCCGCATCTGCCGATCCGACGTGCCCGTGCAAATCACCACGACATCGGTAACGGAACTCAGGCCGCGGAGGTCAAGAATCAGCGTATCCTCCGACTTGTGGTCAGAGACAATCCGGGCCAGCTCTATTGCGAAGGATCGCGAATCACCATCAGCCATGTCCCAAGCATACCCCATTGCCCCAGTCCCATCCAGCCCCAATCGCGACCGCATCGAACCACGAATCCGCAACCCGCCCGACACAATAGGTACGCCGCCCCAAGACCCGGGCACCGGCCTGCGCCCGCGTCGCCCCGGCGTGGCCGCAGCTCGGTCAGACAGCCCCTTTCGGATTGGGTCGGACCTGCACTGCGTCCGGCGCGCCGGCCGCAAGCAAACGAAGATGGTCTCTGTTGGCAGCGATCCAGTCGTTCTTTCTTCGCAGCATCTGAAGCACGCGAAAGCCCTCCCATCGACCGACGGAACCGGTCTCCGTCATCGGTGGGACGCATTCGGCGATCAATGCCTCCGACATCAGATCCGGAATACACTTGCATTCCAGCTCGGTCAGCGCGTGCATGCGGCGATAGCCCTCCAGAAACTCCGAAAAGCGGTCCTGGTTGAGCTCCGGAGGCCACGAAGCAACATCGCCCGCGGCACACATCGAAAACTGAAGCGCGCCGTTGGCGACGTCGACCACCTTGGTCGACCAGCGCACGGAATCGTAGTCGAGCACGGCCACCACCGTGGACCGCCGATACAATAGATTCCCCGGATGCCAGTCGCTGTGAATCACGCAGGGTTCGAAATCGCGGAATCCAAGCCCATTGACCCGATCGGAGGCCTCATCGTAGGCAGCCAGGAGCCGCTTGAGCAGATCGGACAGCTCCGTTTCATTCCCGGCCAGGCTGTCGTGCAAGCTGATTCTCGGAGCCAACGAGCACAGTCCCGTCCGTACGCCCGGCGCGTCGTGGTAATCCCCGTGCGGCTCGGGGCGTCGGGCAGACGGGCTGAACCGTTCGGTGGCGAGATGAAACTTCGCGAGCATCGCCCCCGCGCTGCGTGCCTGCGCCGGCGTCTTTTCGAAGGCATGGCCGGGCACGAACGTGAACATTTCGTAGATGTGCTCACCAAGCTGGAGAAACGTATGCTGCTGTTCCCTCGGAACCACCAGCTTGGCGACCGGGAATGCAAAGGCGGCCAGACTTTGCTGCACGCGGTGGGCGAAGTGAACGCGATCGGGCTCGGCACGCCGGATCGACCGGCGCTTGAGCAAGAATTTACCGCGTTCGCAAACGATGCCCACCTTCGGGCTCCGACGCGATCCCCGGTTGAAGTCCGTAACCGATTCGATCACGCCCAAGTCGTAATGGCTCAGGACAACCGCCAGCTCGGATTTGTCAAATGCGGCTCGCTCGGGTGATGACAATAATTCGACCTCGCAAAGACCCAACGCGGCAACTTCACACGCTATTGGATCATACGCCTCATGTCGGCTAGGTCAAAAACGACGCGGATAGGTCCACCTGCCGCTTCGTCAGGCATCGGGAGCCCTCGGACCGTGGTGGATGACGGAATCTGCGGCGAGCACGCTTCAGAGCACCGGGGCGCAAGCCCGGCGACATTCCGTCGCGGGTGGCCCGCGGGCCGGCGGCAGCGGGGCTGAATCGCATGCCCATTCCGTCGGAAAGGGCGCGGTTTCCGCAGGTCGTGGCGGCACGCCGACGCTTGCTCGGCGCTGCCCGAAGCGGTACTCTGACGTCCCGAACCGGGGCTGGTCGGATTCCGCGATCCGAGCGGCGCCACCACCTTGCCGGTTGGCTGCCGGGCAATGAGCCCGCACCGCGGGTTCTTGTGACCGTTGCCTGATGACCATGACGCGCGAACAAGCCTGGAGCATCCTCAACGAGTATACCAAGAGTCCCGCGTTGATCCGGCATGGGTTGTGCGTGGAGACGGCCATGCGGCACTACGCGCGGCTCGCGCACGCCCCCGTAGATCAGTGGGGTATGGCGGGCCTGCTGCATGATTTCGATTACGAGCGATGGCCCGAGCCGCCCGACCACACGCGCGAAGGTGCCCGGATTCTTCGCGAGGCCGGATGTGACGAGGAAATCGTCACGGCGATCCTCTCCCACGTCCCGTGGAATCTCGACGACGTGCCACGCGACCGACCGATTCGCCAGACACTGTTCGCCGTGGATGAACTTTCAGGATTCATCGTGGCCGCTGCGCAGGTTCGGCCCGATCGGCTGGTCGGCATGAAGCCCAAGAGCATCACCAAAAAGCTCAAGCAGAAATCTTTCGCGGCGGCGGTTTCGCGCGAAGACATTCACAATGGGGCGGCATTGATCGGCGTCCCCCTCAGCGATCACATCGCCCACTGTATTGCGGCCATCTCCGAGATCGCCGGCGAGATCGGCTTGCTACCAGAAGCATCGTAAGCCATGACGCCGACGAAGGGCATGAGCGTTGCAGGTTGTCGGTCGTACGCCGACGGCTCCACCGGCAAGGTGCCGGTGCCACACGCGTCATTTTTGAACCATGATCGTCTGACCGGAAGCATGCCGGCACTGCGGCAGCGCAAGCTGATACACCATATCCGCCACGTCCGCGGAATCGAGCGTCCGGTCCGCCGGGAAATCGGGGAACGCATCGCGAAGCATCTTGGTCTCGACGGCGCCCGGCGCGACCGCGAACACGCAGATGCCATGTGGGCGACCCTCGTCGGCCAACCCCTTCGACCAGATGTTCACCCAGGCCTTGGTGCCCCCGTAGGCCACCAGCCCCGGAAATGGATCGACCGATGCAACCGATGAGATGTTGACGATCACGCCGTCGTGCTGCTCCTTGAACAGCGGCCAGACCGCCCGACACGCCAGAAACACGCCGCGAACGTTGACCGACAACATGCCATCCAAATCCTCCGGCGTCATTGCCTCGACACCGGCCACGGCCGCCACGCCCGCGCAGTTGATCAAAGCGTCTATGCGACCGTATTCATCGACCGCATGCTTGACGGTCGCGCCCATGGCGGAAGGGTCAGCCACGTCGGCCACGTCAATCGCGCAGCGACCGCCCTCACCGGCGACGATGGAGGCCGTCTCTTGCAATTCGCCTTGCGTGCGCGAAATCGCCACCGTCTGCCAGCCTGACCGCGCGAACTTGCGGCAGACCGCCCGGCCGATCCCCCGACCGCCCCCCGTCACCAGAACAACAGATGCACGTTTATCCATGGCTGACTCCGCCTCAGACAAAATGGGCTCTATTCCACAAGCGGCAGCGGGCAAACCGTCGCCGCCACCTCCACGCCCTCAAATTCGATTCGCAATTCTTTTTCGAACGCTGCCCATTGGGGTTTGACGTAAGCCAATGCGATCGGCCGTTCCATCCCTATGCTGCGACACGCGCTGGTCACCGAACCGACCGTACGGTCAACATCCAACACCGCTGCACCGGCGGCGGGCACGCCATCGCCTGAAACAACCAGCCCAACCAGCTTGCGGGCCACGACGCCGCGCGATCGCATGCGTTCGATCACTTCCTGACCGATGTAGCAACCCTTGTTCGTGCTGACCGCTCGATCCGACCGGCCGGTTTCCCCAGGCAGCGTGTTGTCCGTAATCTCACAACCCCAACGTGGTACCCCGGCCTCGATGCGGCAAATCTCGACGGCCTCGCATCCAACGGGCGTCGCGCGGCCATCGCCCGTCAGCGCGGTCCAAACGCCCGGCGCGTGATCGACTTCCACAAACAGCTCAACCGACCAAGGCCCGCAGAAGTCGGTTCGCACAAGCGTCATCGTGGCATCACCGATGGTCACCGTGGCCGATTCCAACAAAGGCAGGTTGCCCGCGTTGGACAGGCCGTGCGCCTCGAGCACACCCGGTGAAGCAGCCCCAACAAGGGCAAGGCGAACGAACCGCGTGGTGCAATCGCAAACGGCCACGTCCTCCATCACAATGTATTTGTCAAAGTGCTTCAGCGCAGAATCCGCGCACGCGCCATCCACATCCACCCAGATTGACTCGGGCCGGACCAACACGTTGGCATCGAACAAAATGCGCCCGGCGGCGTTGCAGACGAATACGTAGTTGCCCTGCCCGGTTGAAAGGGTCTTGACCTGATTCGTCGTGATGTTGTGCAGCCAGGAGGCCCGGTCGGCCCCACTGATCTCAATAATCGACCGCTCGGGCCGGTAGGCGATCGCCGGCCCCGCCTTTAGGGCCGCGTACTCGGCCGCGGTGTCGCCGAAGTGGGCGATGTCGTCGCGATCATCGCCCGGCCACAGAGACGCCGACGCGTCAAGCTTGCTTCGGATGAATTCAGACCACAATGACATCGATTACTCACTTAAGCCCATGATTCGATCACAACAGGCGTCATGTCCAAGGTCCAAGGTCCAGGGTCAAAGGTCAAAGGTCAAAGGTTGAAAATCAAGATGTACCGCCACAGGGACATTCAACGCAGTGCATGACAGTATCGGCGGTTGTGATTTCAGGCTGAAAGCCTGCTCTAAAGCAGCCGGGGGCAAGCGCAGCGCCGCCCCCGGATCGCGCCGCCACCGAACCGCCCGCCCCTGAAAGGGTCGTCCTTTCCGTGAGGTGTTTGCGACATGGCGCTTAGTAGCCGACCCTTCCAGGGTCGAACTC
>JBHHUB010000142.1:0-10540 GCA_046753625.1 Phycisphaerae bacterium
TTCTCTAGGTTTATCCCAAACGGAGCCATTGTCCATTTCCGACTGAAGCAACACAGGCTCCAGCTCGGGGCTGCGGCCGAGTCGAAGCGCGTTCGATGGCCCGGTACCCAACGTGGGGCGGCACGGACAGCCGCAGGCGTCGTTCGAAAGGAGAAACGTATGAAGCCATCTCGCTATGCCAAGTGGATGGGGCTTATGGTTGGCGGCGCGGCGTTGTTTCAGTTCGCCGGATGCCTCGGGCCGAACCCAGGCTTTTTCATCAGCAGCGCCGCGGCCAACGCGACGATTTCCACGCTGGTCGGCTCGCTGATTAACGGCGTGCTCTCGGCGAACCGAGAATAAGCGATGCGTTTGCCGTTCACGTCGTCAAGCCGCAGGGCCGGCCTCCTGTGGCTCGCGATCGCCCTGATCGTCGGGCAAAGCAGCGCGTTGGGCGGGCCGATCAATACCGACACCGCGCTCACCCCGCGCAAGGGCGGCACGATTCTTCGCCTGCAATACCGTTACAGCGAGGCTGAAGGCCTTGGGCCGGTCCGGCACGCGAGCACGTCCACGGCCGGTGCCACCTTGGTCCATGGGCTGACGGCAAAGCTCGCCCTGTTTCTCAGTGTTCCCTATGTGCACAGCCGGGCCGATCGGTTTGCGCCGCAGTTGGGGCGATTCGAGCGCACGCGCGATGGAATAGCTGATCTGAGGGTTATGGCGAAGTATCGCTTCTGGCAGGACGACCGGCGCGCCGGGGACACGGCTCGCTGGGCCGCATTGCTCGGTATGAATATCAGGAGCGGCGACTCGGACTTTACCAGCGACAGCTACGATCCCATTGTCGGTACCGTGTTTTCCTGGCGACGGGATCGAGACCGCTTGGACGCTGATCTTGTGTACCAGTTCAACACCGGTCGCAACGACCACCGGCATGACACGCTTCGATATGACGTGGCCTATTCGTACCGGATTTTTCCCCAGGTGTTGGGGGGGGAGCGACTACGAACTGGATGTCGTGGCCGAGCTAAACGGGCGCTACACCACCGATGGGTCGCAGGAGGTATTTCTGTCGCCGGGATTGCAGTTGATCGCCATGCGATGGGCGGTCGAGACGTCGATTCAGTTGCCCGCCTTGCAGGAGCTCGCAGGGGATGGGCCTGAAGCGGACTATCGCCTTGTCGTCAGCATTCGCTACCAGTGGTAGGCCTGTAGATATTCCGGCGATTGTTGGACCGCAACATTTTGCGTTGCCCCCGCACCGCGTCGCCGCGATGACGGGCGTCCGTCAGGGGTCGGCTTGTTCGTGGAGTGCGTGCGGGGCATGGTCGACCCTTTCGGAGGCGTTCATGGATGGGTGCCGGTCGCGGTGGCAGGGGCTTATGACCTCGAGGCACGACTGGAAACATGGAACTTCCCACAGTTATGATCGCGGTATCGCCCAGTTCGCGTACTTGTGGCCGGTTGCATCGCAAGGATTCACGCCCAACTTGCCGCCATCGTGACTCCGTTCTTGGCGCGCTGCGCCCGACTGTGTGCGGTCGATTTCAGTGCAGGACTCGGAGTCGGAGGCTGACTATCGACGTTAAACCGCGGTTCTTCACCTCGGGCCTCGGATTTGGCGTGGGTATCGTGCTACTGCCGTTTGTCTGAATCCAGGGGTTTGGTCTGGATGCCACGATGGGGACGTATGCTGGCACGTATCTTGCAATGCGTTGTTTGTTCGAGAAGGGTTGTCGCCGTCGAACGGCGTGCGTTGGCCGCCGTCGGTACGGCTATGCGCTGAGGGAGGCTTGCGGCACATCGATGTCCGAGATGTGGGACGCGGTCTGATCCGGCCGAGGGGCAGCGCATCGCCGGAGGGGTCGGCGCACCGCCGCCGAAACCCCGAATGCCGGCGGGTGGTGGCAGTATTGACAGACGCCCCGGTTGCCCATGGCGTGGTGTTTCGGTGGGGCGGCGCCAAGGCGCAGCGGGGCCGCCGGCGAGTTGGCAATCTCCATGTGTATATGGATAGAACGTGAGAGGCCGCCGCGGCCAGGTAAGTCGGGGGAGGACGCGGATTTCTTTTGGATGTGCGCCTTGATGACGATCCGCCGGCGCCTATACTACAAGGCACCTGTCCGGCGGGCGGCCGGATGGTGCCGTAGGAATGGCACCCTTGGGACGGGTTCTTGGCTCATGACGGAAGTAAAGCAACATCAGCGAGGCGGGCGACGGCCCCGTAGAGCGTGGCCGGATGGATCGCGGCGGCGCTTGAGGCGAGGCGGAACGGCCGTTGTTCTGGCAGCGATCATCTCAAGTATCGGCACGGCGCCGGCCTCGCTCGCCGCCGACGACGCGTTGAGCTGCGCCGACTGCCATGCCCGGCAGAAGGTTGAATTCGCCGCATCCGTACATGGTTCACTCGCTTGCACCGATTGCCACGGCGGCGCGGCTGCGTACCCGCTGTCGGCAACGCAGGCCAAGCCGTTTCTTTCCGGCGCGGTGGGCCGGCGCGGCGAGTTCGACCACGGAGCGGCCTTCCGCGGCAAGCCGGAGCGGAAGACGATACCCGACGTCTGCGGATCATGTCATGCCGATGTGGCGCGCATGAATCCTTACGACTTGCGTACCGATCAACTGAGCCGCTACTGGACGAGCGGGCACGGTCGAACGCTGAGGGACAAGGGCGATGATCGCGTGGCCGTTTGTGTGGATTGCCACGGCAGACATGAGATTCTCCGCAGCAGCGATCCCAAGAGCAAGACCTACCCACTCAACGTACCCGACACATGCAGTGCGTGTCACGGCAATGCAGGACTGATGAAGGCGTTCGGCGTGTCGGTGGGCATCGTTGACGAATACCGTCAGAGCGTTCATGGACGCCTGCTCTTGAATCAGCACGATACGGGCGCTCCGACTTGTGCGACCTGCCACGGCAATCATTCCGCCGCGCCGCCGGGGTTTGCGTCGGTCCGCACGGTTTGTGGCAAATGCCACGTTCAGCCGGCGGAGGCGTTCGCGTCGACGGTGCATGCCGATCTGGAGGATTTTCTGGGATGCGTGCAATGTCACGGGGGTGGAGAGGGAAGCACGCATCATAGGATCGAGCGCGTGACGCAGCCCATGGCGAAAATGAGCATGCTGTACGGCCGTGTGCAGGCGGTCTACCGAGACCCCACGCCGGAGCGGATCACCGAGATGATTCATCCCGCGCCGAGGCGGCTGATGGACGAGGTGTTGGAAGGTTGTCTGGCGTGCCACGAAGAGGTGGAGGACGACGAAAGCCTGCAGAAGCAGTTCACCTTGCTCGACACGATCGCCGACGCGGAGCGAGCCTATGTGAGAACCGCGAGCCGCTTGGCCAAGATGCGCCACGGCGTGCTGCTTACGGATGCCCAGGAGTTCACGTTTCAGGACGCTCGGACGTATCTCGTGGGGCTGGCGCCGTTGCAGCACACGCTGGATGTGGACCAGGTCGTGGCCAAGGCAAAAGAGGTGCACGCCGTTTGCGATCAAGTGGAAGCGGAACTGGATACGCTCGATGCCGGGTTGCAATGGCGGCACAAGCTGTTGATACCGATTTGGGTGTTTGCGGGCCTGTTTGCGGCGGCGCTCTACGCGAAATTCAAGCAACTCAAGGCAATCTATGTGGTTCCGATGCCCAAGAACGACGCTTGAGAAAGAGAAAAGATGGACAAGCCTCAAGAAATGAATCGCCGCGGATTCCTGGATTGGGTGGTGGGCTTCTTTTCGTGTGTGTCGGGCGCCGCGCTGACGGTTCCCGCACTGATGTACCTCTGGCCTGCCGCCAAGGGCAACGGGGCCGATCGGGTCGAGGTGGAAGGGGCTGAATCGCTGCAGGTGGGGCAGGCGAAAACCGTTCAAGTGGGGGGCAAGGCGGTGATCGTGGTTCGTCAACGATCGGCGTTTAAGGCATTTTCGGCATCGTGTACGCATCTGGGTTGCCTGGTCCGATGGGAAAGCGCCGCGGGCAGGTTCAAATGCCCCTGTCACGCGGCCGTTTTTGACAAGGATGGGAACGTCGTGTCCGGTCCGCCGCCGGGCCCGCTTCCGGAGTATCAGATCAAGGAAGTCGGCGGGAAGGTCTTTGTGTCCGCCAAGGCGTAGACGCCCGCGCGACCGGTGCGGTTGCGACCCGGAGCGTGCGATGGGGTTGCGGCCATCGATCTCGGTGAGAGGTTAGCGACAGCATGAGTTTGGGTGACAGTTTCAAGCAGTTCTTTGAAACGCGGTACGACATGGACTTCGCGCGCGCCTTCGTCGACAAGCAAGCGCACAAACGGCTTCCTCCGCGTACGGGCTGGTTGCACATCTACGGAAGCCTTTCCTTGTTGCTGTTCATCAGTCAGACGGTAACCGGCGTGCTGCTGCTGATCTACTACCGCCCCACCCCGGAGGCGGCGCACGAGTCGATCAAGTACATCACCGCCGACGTTCACTTTGGCTGGCTGTTCCGGCAGGTGCACGCGTGGGGCGCGTCGCTGATGATCCTGGCGCTCGTGCTGCACATGACGCGGACGTTCTTCATGGGCTCGTACAAGAAGCCGCGCGAGCTTACATGGGTTTCCGGCGTCTTCATATTCATCGTGACGATTACCTTCGGGTTCACGGGATACCTTCTGCCGTGGAATCAGATCGCCTTCTGGGCGACCACCGTGGGTACCGAATCGGCGAACAAGGTCCCGCTGATCGGAGGCTGGCTTCAATACTTCCTTCGAGGCGGCGATGCGGTGACCGGGGAAACGCTTTCGCGCTTCTTTGTCGTTCACGTGATCATTCTGCCTTGGGTGCTGACGGGTCTGGTGGCAGTCCACTTGTTCCTGATGCGGCTGAACAACCTGGCCACGCTTGAGCGCGTTGGGGAGGAAAAACCGCTCGATCCGGCGTATGGCATTCCGTTCTTCCCGGTGCATGTGGCCAAGGAAGGCGTTGTGGCGGTGCTGCTGTTTGCCGTGTTGGTGACGCTTTCCGTGCTCAGCCCGTGGGAGATCGGCGCGCCGGCCAATGCCCTGATGACGCCCGAGCACATCAAGCCGGAGTGGTATTTCCTGCCCAGCTACCAGTTGCTGAAGTACTTTGAAGGGCCTTACGGAGCGATCGTGGGCATCTTCGCGTGTTCGGTTCCGTTCGTGCTGCTCCTGCTTTGGCCGTTTCTGGATCGAGGCAAAGAGCGCCATCCCCGAAAGCGCCCGTTGGCGGTTGGCGTCGGGCTCGTCGGTTTGCTCAGCGCGCTGTTTTTCGGCTACCTGGGCCACATTTCGGAGACCGACGTCAGTTTCTTCGGAACGAAGTACCACATCGATCTGCTGGGATGGCCCCACAAGATCGAGGCGGATGATGATGCCGGCCTGGAATCATCCGACCCCAATCAAGCCAACGGGGACGCAGCGCACGGTAAGGCGAATAGGGCCGGCGGCTCGCGTCGCTACGGACGTTGCTTGGGGGGACCGCGTCGCGTGTCGGTGGTCTTGGGCGCGTCGCCGAGAAGCACTTTCGTGTCGGGATGCTGCTTGAGCCACTCGCCCAGCGGAAGGACGGGCGGCTTGGTAATGAACGGGATTTTGGCGCCGAGCTGTTTGCCACCCACGCCGTCGAAGGCGCCGTCGTTCAGCGGATACCACACCGTCCCCGTCAGACGATCGTAGAGCAAGAACACGTTGTTGAGCGTGTAGCCCGTCGTGCCGAAGGTGGTCACCTGATCGCCGACTTCTCGTCCGTACACGACGGACAACTGATCCAGCGGTCACCATCCGACCGTGACGGGTTTGCCGCCGACCGTGTCGTTGACCAATTCGTGGTGATTCAGCAGCTTGATCGGGTACGCGCGGACATCGCCGTTGTGGGCGTATCCAATCACGCGCAGCTTGTTCAGGTCGGAGGCGTCTTGCACATGCCAACGCTTCAGCAGCGCCGGATCGTCCGGAGCGACAAAAACCGGCTTGTCAATGGATGGGATCGTATCTTTCCCGATCCCGTACTGAACTTCCTCCAGCTTCACCGGTGAGCTGGTCATGTCGAACCACTCGGACGATTTATCCTTGGGATTCTTCGACCCTTTGGCCCAGAGATACTGCTCGGCCCCCTCGTGGCGAATCTTGCTGAGTCTGGGTTTCACGGACGCCGGTGCGCCGGCTTTGACTTCTGCCTTGGGTTGGTAGTGCCGGAGAAGACCGGTCACGAGCTGTTGCCCGCCGAATGCCAGTAGTCCGGTGGCTAACACCCATTGGATCCAAGGGGTCTGGTGTTTGGGCGATTGTGCTTCTTCCGTCATGGCATAGGGTC
Source organism: Phycisphaerae bacterium (assembly GCA_046753625.1). Taxonomy (GTDB): domain Bacteria; phylum Planctomycetota; class Phycisphaerae; order UBA1845; family UBA1845; genus JADFOB01. The sequence goes on from JBHHUB010000142.1 coordinate 6,271, forward strand.
CGCGGTTTCCGAGAGACATCGCGCGCGGGCACCTTTCGAGGTGCCGCTTTCGCAAGCGCGCATCCGGCCTTTAAAGTGGAGCTTTCGCCGGGATTATTCCCGGTTTTTGGAAATTTGTCGATCGAAGAGGCATTTCTTGGGAAAAATGTGCGTTTGGAGGAGCGGGACGACGATGCGCGCCCGTGTTCGATGATCCTCAGACGCGCAGCCCCGGAGGCGCGTCACCGGTACGTGTGCGGGTTCGCGCGGCCGCGCGGGCTGTAGCCCGCGGCTCGGGGCGAAGAATCCCCCGGCTCGGGGGAAGAAGCGCGGTCGAGGTGGGTGATGCGTGTCCTCGGCCGCCTGACTATCGCGTGTAGAACTCGACGATAAGGCTGAAGTTCACCTCGAACGGAAGCCGCGTTTCCTCCGGGGTCGGCAAGGCCTTCACTTCGGCCTCCACCTTGTCTTGCTCTACACCCAGCCAGGATGGATTGAAAACGACCTCGGCGGTTTCGGCTGCGGCCTTGACGAACTTCTTGCTTCGTTCCTTGGTGGTGATGACGTCGCCGGGCTTGACGCGGTATGAGGGGCGGTCGACCTTGCGTCCGTTGACGAGGAAATGGCCGTGGGCGACCATCTGCCGGGCCTGCCAGATCGTGCGACACCAGGACGCCCGTCGCACGACGTTGTCCAACCGCCGCTCCAGCAATTCCTGGAACACGACGATCGTATTCCGCCGGTTGCCGTTGGCCTCCTGCATGTACCGCCGCAGTTGCTTGTTCGAAATGTTGTAGTAACTCGCGATTTTCTGCTTCTCGAGCAACTGAGTCCCGTAGACCTTGAGCTTGCTGCGTCGCCGCTTCACCATGCCGGGCTTGCTCGGGTTGCGCGGTTTGACGTGCTTGCTGGTTTCGCAAATCGGCACGCCGAGTTTTCGGGTCAAACGGACCTTGGGGCCACAGTAATTCGCCATGAAAATCAGTTCCTTACGCTATCCACAGATTCCAACAAAGACCGGGAACTCTACCACGGAGCGCGCGGCGCGACAACCCCATGCGAATCCTGTTTCTGCGCGACGAAAACACCGGTTTTCGGCCCTGGTGGTCAGGATTGCCGGTTGCACTTTGGGCCGGGAATCGCTCGTCCGCGGAAAAGGAGCGTCCCCGCGGCCAGCAAGACAAGGGCCATCACAGCTACGCCCCAACTCGACACGGTTGGAATGGCGGTGCATTGCGCGATGGGCGGCGGCGGGTTAGGCTGGGTCCAGCCTTCGACAAACGCACTTGCATCCGCGCAATCGACATCGCCATCTCCGTCGAAGTCGCCGATCTGGCAGATGGGGTCGGTGGGGGGGGCGCTCGACCCGCTAAAGCACGATTCGAGGACCGCCAGGTCGGTTTCGTCCAAATGGCCATCGCCGTCGAAGTCGCCGGGGCAGACCTCGGCCGCCACGCGGAAGCCCACGTTGGCGGCTTCGGAAACCATGCTGATCGCCAAGGCGAAACCGGATTGGTTGGACATCAGGATGGCCGCGTTGGCGAAATCGCCGCCACGAGCCGTTCTGGTAGGGGTGTTCGGCGGAATGGGCGTGTCCGGCGTTTCAGTCATTTCGAGCACGTTTCCACCCATATCCGCCATGGACCAGGGGCTTGCCGAGGTCGTCCCGCCGGTGGTCGTAACGTTCCCGTTTACCCCATTCCAATCCGCTCCACCGCCGTAGTTGGCAACGTTGATGCCGGGGTTGGTGACATCGCCTGCGGGGTTGGCCTGTGCCTGGGTCGGCGTCGAATCGGAACGCGTGGGGTAAAGCCAGTAATCAGGAGAACCGGAGGGGTGGGCCACGTCGTAGTAGGCGGCTTTGTACCATTGGTCGTGGGTCGGTAGGAACCACGTGGCGCCGGGCAGTCGAGTGATCTGGTCGTTTGGTTGAGACATATCGTAGGCACCGGATTCGGTCGTGGCCGGCCCCTGGAGGCCGATCGGCTGACCGTTGTGCAGCCAATTGCAGAAACGGGCGGCGTCAAGCCAACTGACCCAGTTCACCGGTTTGTCTGCGAAATTCTCCTTTGTGAAATAGGTGAAGGAACCCGGAGCTCCGGTGCGCAGAATGCCGCCTCGATTCGAATCGGTCATGCCCTGGTTGTACAGGCCGTTCGTGTCCGTGGTGGCCGTGCTGTTGAGGAAGTCGACGTATTGGCGGTTGGTGATCTCCAATGTGGACGCCCGGTAGAAGGCGGCCACTGCGCCGAGGCCGTTGCCGTCGGGGTCGTTACCGGGATCGGCCACGATCCGGGTCGCGATATCGACGCCGTCGCAAGTCGTGGCGACGGGGCCGGTCGCTATGGAGACGTTGAAATGGTACGGCGAATTCGGCGGCGGCGCCCACGGAGGTTCTGGGCGCCAGGTGCCTAGTTCGAACCAGTAGGTGTTGCCGGCCTCAAGCACAATGGTCAGCGCCGGGTCGGCATTCGGCGGCGAACCCGGACACTCGTCGTCCGCCACGGCCAACTCGTTTCCGTCGGCCCACCCGCACCCGTCGGTGTAGATGCGCAGGTAGGTGTCGCCGTCGCTGTCGCACATGTCGATGATGTGTTCGGCGGTCTGCAAGCAATCATAGCGATAGAAAATATCCCAATAGGGCTTATCCACGACATTGTTGACGCACCCGAGCGGCGCTGTCACGGAAAAGGGTAAGTCCGCCGTGGTAAAGACTATGGCATCGGGACAATCCTCGTTGATCGGCGGCGTGCATCCCTGGCGAGCATGGGCCGGTAGCACGCCGGCGGTGAGGATTATCGCCATCGAAACACAAAGCGGCCAGATGGATCGCCGCCGAGATGCGATTGCGATAACCGTTGCGTTGCGGACCGTGGCCGAAAGTGCGGATGTGTGTTCGGCGAAATGCATCTTCCATCCTTTCCGTGAACATGGACTTCGAGGGTGGCTCATCGTTGCTCACATGCCTGATTAGTGTACCAAAACCGTCTCAAGGTGGACAACTCTCTTAGAACGCCCCGCCCAAGGCGGACCGACCGTCTGCCCTACGAGCTGCAGGATCATCACCTTCCCCACGTCCCCAAGAACCTGGGGCACGAGGGCGTCAGGCGTCAGGCGTCTGATCCGGGGCATCTGTGGCGGTGGCTTTCAATTCTTGAATGCGGTCGCGCAGTTCGGCGGCTTTTTCAAATTGCAGTGCCTCGGCGGCTTGCAGCATTTCCTTTTCGAGGGTGGCGATGAATTCGGTCCGGTCGAGCTGGTCTTCCGAAGCGCGGACGGCCTTGGCGGCCACCTTGTAGGCCGAGACCATTTTCTCAAGCCCGGAGCGGATTTCTTTCTGAATGGTCTGGGGTGTAATGTCGTGGGCTTCGTTGTAGGCCAGTTGCAGCTTGCGGCGCCGAAGCGTTTCATCCATGGCGCGTTGCATGCTCGGCGTGATTCTATCGCCATAGAGCTTGACTTCGGCGTTCACGTTGCGGGCCGTCCGCCCGATCATCTGGACCAGCGACGTTTCGCTGCGGAGGAACCCTTCCTTGTCGGCATCGAGAATGCACACGAGCGACACCTCGGGCAGATCGAGCCCCTCGCGGAGTAGGTTGACGCCGACCAGCACGTCGAACCCGCCTTCACGTAACTCGCGGAGAATGGTGACCCGCTCGAGCGTGTCGATGTCGGAATGCATGTAGCGACAGCGGTAGCCTTCCTGCTCGATGAAGCTGGCCAGGTCCTCGGCGAGCCGCTTGGTCAGTGTGGTAACGAGGACGCGCTCCCCCGCGGCGACACGTCCGGCGATCCGCTGGAGGATGTCGGGCACCTGGCCGCGGGCGGGCAGCACCTCAATCGGTGGGTCGACGAGTCCGGTGGGCCGGATGATCTGTTCGACAACCTCTCCACCGCAGCATGCCAACTCAAACGGGCCGGGCGTGGCGGAGACGAAGAGCACCTGATTCCACATGCCCTGGAACTCCTCGAAGCGCATCGGTCGGTTGTCCAGGCAACTGGGCAGTCGGAACCCGTGCTCAACCAGGACCTTCTTGCGCGCCTGGTCACCGTTGTACATGGCGCGGACCTGCGGCAACGTCACGTGCGATTCGTCGATGAAGAGCAGGTAATCGTCGGGAAAATAGTCCATCAGCGTGTACGGTTTGGCGCCCTCGGGCGTGCCGTTGAGGTGGCGCGAGTAGTTTTCAATACCCGAGCAGTAGCCGACCTCTCGGAGCATTTCGACGTCGTACTTCGTCCGGGCGAGCAGGCGTTGCGCTTCCAGCAGCTTGCCGACGCGCCGGAGCTG